>CAZDIU010000337.1:0-5275 GCA_964505535.1 uncultured Desulfobacterales bacterium
ATGGCCGAATCCGCATATCGTGAAATGTGGGAAAAACTCAACCTGGATTTGGATGCCCATGACGGGCTGCTCGCTGTTCTGGGTAAATTTTACGGGGATATATACATGAGCCAGGAAGGCAGACTCAGGGGTATGGAATATCTTGATTTTGTTCTTTCCGAAGTGCACGGCCTGCGGATAAAGGAACTGCAGGATGCCAAGGCTGAAGGCAAAAAAATTGTGGGAACCTTCTGTGTTTTTGTTCCTGAAGAACTGACGCTGGCCGCAGATGCCATACAGGTGGGACTGTGCGCGGGCGCGGAGGCCGGTAAGGAAGAAGCGGAAAAACTGGTTCCCCGCAATACCTGCGCGCTGATCAAATCCTTTATCGGGTTTAAACTGGCACGGCTGTGTCCCTTTACCGAATCCTGCGATCTGGTTGTGGGGGAAACCACCTGTGACGGTAAGAAAAAGGCATATGAGGCATTTGCCGAATATGTTCCCATGCATGTCATGGAAGTGCCCCAGTGCAAAAATGCCAATGACCGGGAGTTGTGGAAGGCCGAGGTGCTGCGTTACAAAGCCGAACTGGAAAAACTCACCGGCAATGTCATCACTGCGGAGAAACTGAAAAAAGGCATTCAGATCTGCAATAACCGGCGCAGAGCCCTGCAGCGTCTTAACCGGCTGCGAGCGGCTGTTCCCACACCCATTTCGGGACGGGATGTGCTGCTGATCAATCAGGTCAGTTTTTATGACAATCCGGTTCGCTTTACACAGAGCATAAATACACTCTGCGATCAGTTGGAGGAGCGGATTGCCAGAAAAGAGGGCATTGTGCCGGAAAAAACCCCCCGGCTGATGCTGTCCGGCTGCCCTATGGCTGTTCCCAACTGGAAACTTCCGTATATCATTGAAAGTTCCGGAGCAGTCATTGTGGGGGAGGAATCCTGCATCGGCACGCGCAACACCCGTGATCTGGTGGATGAATCCGGCCGGACTCTGGATGAAATGCTGGATGCCATCTGTGATCGGTATATGAAAATTGACTGCGCGTGTTTCACTCCCAACACCGAACGGCTGGACAACATCAAAGCAATGGCAAAGGAACTGAACGCGGATGGCGTGATCCATTATGCACTCATGTTCTGCCAGCCCTACGGGCATGAGGCATTCAAAATGGAAAAAGCGCTGAGGGAAATCGGCATTCCCATGCTTTCTCTGGAAACGGATTACAGCATGGAAGACATGGAGCAGTTGAAAACCAGAGTGCAGGCTTTTACGGAAATGGTGGGATAAGTTATGATCGCGGGAATTGACATTGGGTCCCGGTCTGTGGAACTGGTTCTGATGAACGGATCTGAAATTGTCCATCAGAACAAAGTTCCGACCACATTTGATCCCCTGTCCCAGGTGAAAAAAATGCTCAACGGTTTTTATCCGGACCATATTGTTGCCACCGGATACGGCAGAAATCTGCTGGCCGAATCAGGATTGAATATCCGGGTGGACACCATCACGGAAATCAAAGCCTATGCCCTGGGAGCTGCCCATCTGTATCCGGATGCCCGCACCATTCTGGACATCGGAGGGCAGGATACCAAAGCCATTTCCCTGACATCCGGGGGAAAAGTGGCAAAATTTGAAATGAATGACCGGTGCGCTGCCGGAACCGGGAAATTTCTGGAGCATCTGGCCCATGTGTTTCAGATTCCGGTTTCCGATTTCGGGGACTACGCGCTGGAAGGGGATCAGGTGCTTTCCATCAACAGCATGTGCACGGTCTTTGCGGAAACCGAGGCCACATCCCTTATGGCTCAGGGACACAAACCCCAGAATATCGCGCTGGGGCTTCATGCCTCGGTGGTGAAACGCACAGTCAGCATGCTCCGGCGGGTCGGACTGGAATTTCCCCTGATCTTTGCGGGCGGCGTGGCACGGAACCGGTGCGTGGCACATCTCCTGGCAGAATTTTTGCAGACCCGGCCTCTCATTCCGGAGGAACCGGACATGGTCGGGGCAGTCGGGGCAGCACTCGCAGGCGCAGCCCCGTAAGAGGCAGGACTGTTGACAAATGTCAGCAAACAGTTTCCGCAGAAAGTTACAGCCAGACCGGATGTATTTCATCAAGCGTGTTTTTCACAGACTGCAGAGCGGTTGCCAGCCGGAAATACATCAGGGCCATGCCGATATTCAGGGCAAGCACTTCAAAGAAAGCCATTTCCTTCTGTGAAACATCCCATTCATCCGAATGGTAAATTCGGAGAGCGCCAATGATTTTTCCCCGCATTTGGATAGGAAGGGATACGACAGATCGGATTCCTTCCTCCTCTGCTTTTTCCGGATACTGCAGCCGTTTATCCGTAGCAGTATCCCGGATGATCACCGGTTTCCGGTTCGGAGGCAGCCGGATGCTTTTGTCCACCAGAATCGGCCCCTTGTTGATGAAATTCATGCTGAGTCCCGAAGATGCAAGAATTTCCAGCTCTTCGGTTTCAGGATTGAGAACAAAAATTGTGGCTCCCTTGACCTCCAGTGTTCCGACCAGAAGCTGGGTGACCCTGGTTCCCATCATCTCCGAGTCATCTGCACCGGCCAGATTTTCCATAATCATCTTATAGATATCCCTATCAATTTTCTTTACAGAAGACATGTAGTCCCTCCTTGTCGCTTAAAGGTTCAGACTGCCCCGCATCCGGATTTGCGGCAGATCAGGCAACCACAAAAAGCCCCACATCTTTCCGGACACCGGCCGCAACTTTTTCGGAAACACTTTTGGTGAAAAACCGGGTGATTCTGGCAGGACTGCGGTTTAAAACAACAAAATCAAAATTTTCACTGTCAATCAGGTCAATAATGTCCCGTGCCACATCTTTTTTCAGGGGACGGAAAAGATATTTTGCCCTGTCCCCGGAAATACCGCGTTTTGCCAGGTTCTCCAATGCCTGTTTAAGCCCGTTTTCCTGTTCATTGATCTTCTGCCTGAGCCAGGAAAGGTTAAAGGACATTTTTTCCATGACAGGATTGTTGCGCACATCAATCTCAGGAACAGGGGTGTAAGCATTGAACAGCGTCACCTCAGCATTTTCATCATCCGCAAATCTGCGGACAGCGAAATCCAGAGATTTGTCATCGTTGGCAGTGAAATTGTAAGGAATCAAAACCTTTTTTCTGTCCATCTTGCCCTCCTTTCTCCAAATTGAATTCTGTTTTGGTTTCCGTTATATGGGCCGATATTACAGTCTGTGAGACTGGAACTGTGTTTTCAGGTCAGAATGGCAAAGAACCCAGAAGGGTGAAAGCAGGTGCAGCAGCGCGTTTGAGAGGAAAAAATCGCTGAGTTCGGGAATCACACAGAAAGTCACAGTGATGATTATGAATATAATTCATTTTTTTTGGATTTCATAGCATATTTCAGAACAATTGTAAAATATTTTATTTCATTTTTTCCATGAAAGGCCGGATTTCTGCAAAATCCCTTCATTGCCTTCCCACTGTCTGAACCGCTGATTCTTCTGATTTGTCTGATTTCGCTGAGTTCTGCGCTGCATCATCCGTGCAGTCTGTGCAAATCTGCATTTTCCGTTTCTCCTGCAATAAGTGCCGAGCAATCCTTTCATCCTGCAAATCCGGGTTCAGACAGTTTAATCACTGATGTTACGCTGTCATTTTCACCGTCATTCCGGAATAAGATTTATTTTATTAATATCAGACAATTGTGGACACAGACTTTCTCCGGAATGATCGGAAAGTCTCTCTCCCCGTCATTCCGGCGAAAGCCGGAATCCAGTAATTTCAGGTGATTCCGGATACCGGGTTTCGTAGGCATGACGGAGAAGCGTAACATCAGTGATTAACTGATGTTGCGCTGAACTTTCAGAATTCAGCAGGCTGCTGCATCCGCCGTCATTCCATGGCAAGCCGGAATCCAGTGTTTTCAAAGAGTTCCGGATGCCGGGTTTCGCCGGTATGACGGCGGAGTGTAACATCAGCACATAAAAACCAATACAAAACCAATTTGTTTTCCATAGAACAGACAGGTGTTTAACATACCAAGTTTATTGAAAAAACTTAGTCTGCAATATTGTAAAATTCATCGTGGTCATGTACTGGACAGACTGTTTTTTTCAGGGAATGATTTTGCGGAGGATCTCCCCGACACCGTTCAAAATGAATATCTGAAAACCGCCTGCAAGCGCCTGCATTTTCAGATCATTGATGTGCATGGCCTGAATTTCGTATTTTATTCCTTCCTCAAGCGCCATTTTTCCCTGACATCTTCTGGCTTCCTCTTTTTCCCCAAAGGCCGGGATAAAAGAAATGCCTTCGTTTTTGAAATACTGTCCCACGATCTGATCGTTGCCGCTTTTCTGCTGGATCAGCACCCACAGCCACCCGGTTTCGCTGACCGGCTCTTCCTTCTGTTCGTTCATGGTGGATTCCTGTTTTTCTGTCATGATGTTCCTGCTCCGATTGCTGGTTTATTCTGCGCAGACTTTGTTCTTTCTGTGTTCCCCGGCCAGACCGCAGTAAACATCCGCGGGAACCTGCAGCACCTCCACAATGTCGGGCGTCAGTTCCTTTTTCAGGGAAGCCGGAATGCCTGTCACCAGATGATAAGGACCCACTTCCCTGCCTTCCGGAACCACGGCATTGGAGCCGACAATGGAGCCTTTGCGGATGATTGCACCGTTGAGCACTGTGGAATGAATGCCAATCAGACAACTGTCCTCCACTGTGCAGCCGTGAACCACCGCATTATGCCCCACTGTCACATTGTCACCGATGATCGCGGGTTTGCCTTCATCCGCATGAAGGGTGCAGTTGTCCTGAATATTGGTATTTTTGCCAATAACAATGGCATCCGTATCTCCGCGGATAACCGTATTGTACCATACACTGGAGTTATCACCGATTTCCACATTTCCAATGATGGTGGCATTGGCCGCGATGAATACATTTTTCCCGATTTTGGGTTTGTGTCCCTTGCATTCCAGTATCATTTTTTTCTCCCTTATGATTGATATTATGCTGCAGGCACAGTTCTGTTTGGCAGCAGTACCCTGTCAAGTTTGAATCTGCGACCCGCAAAAAACCGGTTTTTTTAAAAAAATCCGGTTTTTTCTGTACAGATGAACGCTCAAAATCAAACTTGACAAAGCAGCAGGTTAAACCCGTTACTGATGCAGAAAAAAAACTGACTCCCCTCTCTTGAGGGCAGGGCTGTTAAGTTCTGTTTCGGGTTTCCCCCTTTGCTCTCGTTGCGGGGCTCTGCCCCAATGCCGTTAAGTTAAGG
>CAZDIU010000338.1:0-5274 GCA_964505535.1 uncultured Desulfobacterales bacterium
CAATATGTTATATCATAATTCCCTGCTGTTTTCTTTTGATGGGTCAGACCAACACCAATTATACGGATGCCAGAATAGAACCCCGCTGGGTTGACTGGTTCCTAAAAAATCCCCCCTGCCCCCCTTTGCAAAAGGGGGGAGAACAGACTTTTCAAACACGCTCTTAGGCTAATATCCAACTGTATTTCAAACAAAGGAGAAGGAAACATGAAATTTAGCATGACAGACAGGTTGACAAAAATTGTTGCACTGGTTCTTTTTGTTTCAGGCATGACAGGCTGTGCTGTGCTGAATCCCCAGCCTTTGAACACCGGAAGCGGCAGACCGGAGATAACCATCAGCAGTTCCCAAAAAGCTGGCATCGTGTCCGGAATCAGCAGCAAAATGCTGGATCAGGGATTTACCATGACTGAAGAGAACAGCAGCAAACTGGCTTTTGAGCAGGAGTCATTTCAGGGAATTGGACAAAAAGTTGCAGCGGGCCTCCTGTTCGGAAGCGAAGACAGCAGAACAAAAGTCGTATTCAACTTTATACCCAAAAACACTCAGGAAGTCCGTGTCATGGCTGACGTATTCAGCGTTAAGGCAACTGAAAGAGGCGACAACAGGATACCATGCCTATCCGACCTGGCAGCAGTTTTTGGATGAGGTGAAAGCCGGAGCCCCTGCATCATCACCGGTTGAACCGAAAACGCAGCCGTCCAAGAAAAAAAGCGGAAAGAAAAAAACTCCGTAAAGAGTTCTTTGCCGCACCGGATGCCAAAGTGAAATGATATTTTCCCGGCAGTCCCAAATCCTGCCGTTCGTGCTGATATACCGCAAGGCACGAACGGCAATCCATCCTCAGTGCGCTGTCCCCTGCTCCTCCCACCATTTTTCTGCGTCTTTCAGTTCCCGGAGTTCTGTTATGTCCACCTTCTTTTTCCGGGATGAAGCCCGGAATGTCCCGGCAGCATTTCCTTTGCTCCAAAGGCAATCTGTTTGACTTTTGATGAAAACTGCGCAATAATTTAATTTATGAAAAGCAGTGAAACAGAAACAGTGGTAAGCAATCCCCATGATGCAATTTTCCGGAAAACATTCCGGAAAATCGAAGTGGCGAAGAGTTTCTTCCGGAATCATCTTCCCGAAGACATCCGGCGGCACATTGACTTTGATCATCTGGAAATCACGGACGGCACGTATGTGGATGAAAAGCTGAGGGATAAGCACTCGGACATTGTTTACCGAACAAAAATAAGGGGACAGGCGGCTTTTCTGTACATCCTGTTTGAGCATCAGAGTTCCCCTGATCCCGTGATGGTCTTCCGGCTGCTGTGCTATATGGTGAATCTGTGGCGGGAGTACCGGGATCAGAACCCGAAAGCAAAAAAACTGCCGGTCATCATTCCCATCGTATTGTATCATGGACAGGAGAAATGGAATTCGCCTCTGTCTTTTTCCGGAATGATCGAAGGGCATAATGATGATCTTTGCGTTTTCATACCGGATTTCACATACCAACTGTATGATCTGAAAAAATACAGGGATGAGAACCTGATGATTGGGGATATGGCACTGAGAGCGGTGCTTCATCTTTTCCGGCATATCTTTGATCCGGATTTCGGGGAGCATCTCCTCCGGGCCATGCAGACACTGGCACAGATGGATGACAGGAGAAAATCCCTTGAGTTTCTGGAACTGGTTCTTCGCTATGTTTATCATGCCCGGAACGAGGACAGGGAAACCGCAAGGGGATACATTGAACAGGGAATCGCCTGTTTTGACAGTGAAAAAGCAAAGGAGGTGGCTATGACAGTAGCAGAACAGATCAGACAGGAAGGAAAAACATCACTTCTGTCAGTCATGCTTGCGGAACGTTTCGGCAAAATTTCCCGGCAGATTGAACAAAAATTAAGCGGATCCGATGCCGGAACCCTTGACAGATTCGGCAGAGCCATATTTCGCTTCAAAGACCTCAAAGATGCGGAAAAATGGTGGGAGGAAAATGAAAAACGCGGCACTGCCTGAAATCGGTTGCAGAAATTGGCGATGGCACAATTTGGCAAATTTTTTATATTTCAGGAAGGTCTTGATGATCTCCGCCGTGCATTCCGGAAGGCCCGGAGAAACCGTTTTCCGGCCCTTCCGGTTTCTCTGCTCCGGAGCGGATTGCGGGAGCCGCTGGATGGGGTATTTCGTACAGACGCGGATCGAAGGCGCACGGGAAGAATTTTTGTTTTTTTCAGTCCGCGGATAAAACTTCGGCGCATGCACCGGGCAACTGTCCGCTGAAACAGCAGTGCATACAGGACACGGCCCCGGCGCTTTTGGCACAGGGTTTTCTCTTCTTTGGCCTCATCCTCTGCGTTTCTGCCTCCGGCAAAGGTGAAATCATCAAATTTTCGATCCACCCCGGTTTTCTCCCGGAAAGCCTCCAGCGGATCCTCTTTGCCGAAAGCCTCAATCTCTTTGGGGGAAGGCAGATCCTTCAAATCCTTCAAATCAAACATTTCCAGAAATTTCTGCGTGGTTCCGTAGATCATGGGACGTCCCGGAATTTCCCTGCGTCCCATGACCCGGATCAGCTTGCGCTCCAGCAGAATGCGGAGAATCCCGCCGCTGTCAACGCCCCGGATATAATCAATGTCGCTGCGGATTACCGGCTGCCTGTAGGCAATGATGGCCAGGGTTTCCAAAGAAGCCCTGCTGAGCCGGGCCGGTTTGTTCTGCAGCATCCGTCTGATCCAGTCCCTGTATTCCGGTCTTGTGCGAAGCTGGTATCCGCCTGCCACTTCACAGAGATAAAATCCTCCCCTGCGCGTGTCATATTCTGAAGCCAGTTCAAACAGAGCCTCGCGCACGGGAAAGGTTTCCCTCAGATCCAGAATCTCCTGAATCCGCCTGACAGAAAGGGGCGTGTCTGAGACAAAAAGCAGAGCTTCAATGATATGCCTGAGTTCTTCCTTCATAGGTAAAAAAGCCGGATAATGCCGGTGTGCACCTGCTGGGTAATGCGGATCAGACTGAGTTTTGCCATCTCCAGAATGGACAGAAATGTGACAATCAATTCCTCTTTGACAGAGGCTGCGGAAAAGAGTTCCTGAAAGGTGACGGAACCTTTTTGCTCCAGAATATCCAGTATCTCGGAAATCTTGTCCTTGATGGAAAAACGTTCCTCGCTGAAATCCACCCGGTGATCCTCACCCATTTTTTCCAGAACAGCCTGAAAAGCCATGATCAGGTCATAGAGACTTGCTGCAATCAACTGATCCTCTTTGTCTATGGTGAGTTCCTCTTTTCCCGGAGTTCTCACAAAGGTGTCTTCTCCCAGAATGGGACGTTCATTCAACTGTTCAGCCAAAGATTTCATGCGCAGATATTCCAGCAGGGGACGGGCAATCTCCATGCGCGGGTCTTCGTCATCCTCTCCCTCGGAACCGTGAACAGGCAGCAAAGTCCGGGATTTGATATGGGCCAGGGTGGCAGCCATGAGAATGAAATCGCCTGCCACATCAATGTTCATGGCCTTCATCCATTCCAGATAAGCCAGATACTGCGCAGTGATCATCGCGATGGGAATATCGTATATATCCACCTCATTTTTTTTGATGAGATAGATGAGAAGATCCATAGGACCTTCAAAGACTTTCTCCACCTTCACTTCATAACGCTCGTCAGACATTCCGGCAGGCACTCATTGCTTGCAGATTTCCAAAAATTTATTGCGACAAAGACACCCTGCTGCACAAAGAAAGTCTGGTTTATGCAATCTTGCCGTAACACCAAAAAAATATCTTTGTGAATCTTTGTTTGCGTCTTTGCCGCAGTTTTTCTAAATTCCTCTGTGTAATCCGGGAGATTGTTTACCCAGCAATCCTGATCGCCTCGCGAACCTCTGTCATGGTCTGCCGGGCAACTTTTCTGGCTTTATCACTGCCGGAGACAAGAATGTCATTCACCATTTCAGGCCGGGATTTGTAAAATTCCCTTTTTTCCCGGATGGGTTCGAGAAAGGCAATCAGGTTTGCAGCCATTTTTTTCTTGCACTGCACACACCCGATGCCCGCATTCCGGCAGTTTTCATTCACCTCGGCAATCAAAGCCTGATCTGAATACAGTTTGTGAAAATCAAACACATTGCAGATGTCCGGATTGCCGGGATCACTTTTGAGTTTGCGATCCGGGTCTGTGATCATCTGGGAAACTTTGGCAGAAATGGCTTCCGGCGTGTCTGAAAGAAAAATCGCGTTTTCATAGCTTTTGCTCATCTTGCGGCGATCCCATCCCAGGATTTTGGAATCTTTGGTCAAAAGGACTTCCGGCTCCGGAAAGACTTTTCCATACAGATAATTGAAACGCCGGGCAATTTCCCGCGTGATTTCCACATGGGGAATCTGATCAACGCCCACCGGCACGCAATGGGCCTTGTAGATGATGATGTCTGCGGCCTGCAGTACAGGATAGCCCAGAAAACCGAAGGTGGAAAGGTCTTTGCTTTCCATCTGCACAATCTGGTCTTTGTAGGTGGGATTGCGCTCCAGCCAGGGAACCGGCGTAATCATGGACAAAAGCAGAAACAGTTCCGCATGTTCCTTGATATGGGACTGGACAAACAGGGTGCTTTTCTCCGGACTCAGTCCCGCGCTCAGCCAGTCTACGATCATTTCTTTTACATAATTTGTTATTTTTTCCGTATGTTCATAACTGCTGGTCAGCGCGTGCCAGTCTGCGATGAAATAAAAGCATTCATACTGATCCTGCATTTCGATCCAGTTGGCCAGCGCACCGTGCAGGTTGCCGAGGTGAAGGGGGCCGGTGGGGCGCATGCCGCTGAGTATCCGTTTCTTTTGAGACATTCCGCAAGTTCTCCTGTTATTGAAATAAAATTCCATTTCCGCAGCCTGCCGCTGAAATGGACAGACAGTTTGGTACCATATACAAAAACAAAATTTGTTTATATATAAAATTATGCGTCAAAAAGCAACCCGGTAAACGGAATAATTTGCATGGGGCGGGAACATGCCTTAATTTATCAGAATACAGAAGTTGGGGATCAGGGGGGCAGGGATCCGGAAACATTCGCCATAGTTCTGACAGTTCTGTCTATTTGCCAATACCCATTTCCCAACCCCTGTCCCCCAGTCCCTGCTCCCAATCATGGAGGTGTATATGAAAATCGGCATTCGCAAAGAGGATAAGAGTGTATGGGAACGCCGTGTGCCTTTTGTCCCTTCAGATATAAAGAATCTGCGGGAAAAAGGGATTGACATGGTGGTGCAGTCATCTCAGCAC
>CAZDIU010000339.1:0-5257 GCA_964505535.1 uncultured Desulfobacterales bacterium
CATATTCCCGCAGTTTTTCCGCCCATCCGCTTTGTTTGAGCCATTCCAGATCAAAACGGGTGTTTTTGGAACCGGGCAGGATAACGGCAGCAAAATCAGAAAGATTCTGCACTTTTTCCAGAAAAAACAGATCCAGCCCTCCGATGGCTGAGAGGGGATCAAAATCCGTGAAATTGGAGATGTGCGGAATGCGGATGACAGCAATGGAGGGCCTGACAATCTTTTCCGGGGAAATCACAGGCTGACTTTCAATGACCACTGAATCTTCGGCCTCAATACGGATATGATTGTACCACGGAAGAACGCCGAAGACTTTTTTCCCTGTTCTCTGCTCAATCCATTTCACGCCGTCCTGAAACAGCCGGATATCGCCCCGGAACCGGTTGATGACAAATCCTGCAATCCGATTCCGGTGTTTGGGTTCCAGGCATTCCATTGTACCCACCAACTGGGCAAACACTCCGCCCCGGTGAATATCGGCCACCAGAATCACAGGCGCGTCCGCATATTCGGCCATGCGGAAATTCACAATGTCGTGCGCCATCAGATTGACTTCCGCACAGGAACCGGCTCCTTCCATGACAACCAGTTCATATCTGCTGCGCAGCCGATCCAGCGATTCGCAGGCTGTGGAAAAGAGTTTCTCTTTTTTTCCGTGATAATTCAGGGCAGTGCTGTTTTCCACGGCCTGCCCCTGCACCACCACCTGGCAGCCCACATCCGTGGTGGGCTTGAGCAGGATGGGGTTCATGTCCGTGTGGGGCGGAATCCGGCAGGCTTCAGCCTGAACAATCTGGGCGCGTCCCATTTCCAGACCTTCGGGCGTAACACCGGAATTGTTGGACATGTTCTGTGCCTTGAACGGGGCCACATGTATGCCCCTGTTCAGAAAAAAACGGCACATGGCAGTCACAAGGATGCTCTTTCCCACATCAGAGCCTGTCCCGAATACGGCAATGCAGGGAGCTTTTCCTGTATTTTTTTTGTCTGATTCCAATTGATTCATTTTCTCCATCATAACTGAGGCAAGAGAGCGCTTCCAAAAATCAGGTGCTTAAGGAAGTCAGCATAAATTTCAGGTGCAGTGTTTTCAGAAAAACCGGATTGTTCCGAAAAATCCGGTTTTACTGAATACCATAGGAGTTACGCAGTTGCTTAAAAAATTCCCCTCACTAAACCCCAATGGTTTTGAAAACCCTCAGGGTTTTTCAGTCACCTGAGCAACTCCCATACCATATAACCGTGTTTCCAGAAATTGTCAAAAATATAATTGTCCGGAATCATCATGCGTGAACGTTTCTGTTTTCTGAACATCTGATCTTCCAGTGCGGACAAATGAAAAATACAGTGCAAAAGGATAATGATTTTTCGCTTTTTTTGTGTTACAGTTTTCCGACAGGGAAAACTGAGACCCGGAAAATGAACGAAAAAAGCGGTCAGACCTGCATTCCCCAGTCTGTCAGCAAAGTTTCTTTGCAGCGTTTGGCTGTGAAAACATGGAACCGGCATCCGCCCGGTTTCTTCCCGTGCTCTGCTTGCACACAGAAAAACCGGCGGTATGCCGGTTCCTCTCTGTCAGGCAAAAAAAGCTGTTAAACAGGACAGATATGATGGATATTGCCAGAATCACACGACACAGAATATACAGGGAATTGAAAACGGAACTGAACCTGTCCGGGATCAGCGGTATGTTTTCAATTGTCTCTCCCAGCCCGGAACTGACCGAGGCCATCATCGCGTATCTGAAAAAAGATCTGCCGGGTTTTCAGACGGTTTCCGTAAACCTCAGCACAGATGAAGTGAATTTCACAGAATTTTTTAAAACAGATGCAGCGCAGCAGGCGGGAAAACGCATCTTTCATATACAGCATATGGAAGAAATGAGCGAAAGTGCATGGCAGGATTTCATGGGCTTTCTTCAGACATTTCCCATCGGTTTTCCTTTTCGCGACTGTGCGCTCCTGCTGTGGATCAGTCCGGAATTTGAGGATCGCCTGTTTTTCCATTCCCCCCATTTCTTTCAACGGTTTTCTGCTGCCTGTGATCTCAGTGAACTGACAGGTGATAAAGAGACAGCCTTCCCTGGTGTCCGCAGAAAATCCCAGATTATTCCTGCAAAAACAATTACCCAGTGGCTGGAAAAAATAATCGGGCAGTTTGAAAACTGGCAGGCGGTAAAAAACCGGAAGGAGGATTTTCTCATTGCCCCCATGGGAGACGCGGATTTTCATTCCTTCTGCCTGCCCACCTGTTTCAGCAGCAAAAAAGGGAAAATCTTTCTGCTCGATGACCTGCTCCGGGTCTTTCTGGAAAACAGTTCCGTCAACTTCATGGCTCTGCTGGCAGGGCCGGGAAGCGGAAAAACAGTGTTTCTCATTACTTATTTCATCACCCTGGCCCGGCAGTTTCTGAAAAATCCGGATCAGGCACGGATTCCGGTCTTTCTTTCCCTTAAAGGCATGGACGATCTGCTGGATACAGAGGAACTGCTGATCCGGAAATTCAGAGCAGATTTCGGCATGGAACTCTCCCGTATCAAACTGCAGGATCTGCTGCTGAAAGGAAAATGTTTTTTTCTGGTGGACGGTTTTGATGAAATGGCCTGTGCCGGGGATTTCCACATGAACCGCAACAATCTGGAAAGAATTGCGAAACTTTCCTTAAAAAATATCATCCTGGAAGACGGAGTCGAAAAACCCCGTCCGGCCAACAAGGTGCTGCTGACCTGCACTCCCCATTATTTTCTGACGGACATTCGGGAAACAGATATGCGGAGAAGTGATTCTTACACCCGGCTGTATCGGGAGTGCGCGGGGAAAGAGAACTATCAGCTTGTCCGTCCGGATCCCAAAAATCCGGATGACACCGGCCTGAAAAACTGTATTGTAAGCAGCAGCGGGGACAGCATTACCGCACGGAATCTGCTGAGCATTGTCACTGATCCGCACAACCTGAACCGGCTGTCGGCTCCTGATCTGCTCAAAGGGATGCTCATCCGCACAGCCTCCTGTTTCCGTGACAGAAAGGAAGTCACCATTGCTGATATCTATCGGGAATTTACGTCTTTCTGGATTGAAAGGGATGACTGGCGGTTCCGGATTACGCGGGCCGGAAAACGGGAGTTTGTCCACAGGCTGGCCCATGCCATCTTCAGCCGGGGCAACGGCTTTTTTCTTCCGGCTTCCCAGGCAGACAGTCCGCCGGCAGAAGCTGTAAAGGAGGAATACAGAGACGGAGAACCTGTCCTGTTCCGGGATGAGATACGGTTCTGTGAATATATCACCCTGGATGCGGAAGACAATTTTTGCTTTGTCCACAGTTCCTTTCTGGACTATTTCCTTGCGGAAGCATATGTTGCCCGGCTTCGGGAAGGCCGGGACCCGTCTGTTTCCTATTCCCATGTGGAAGAGGAGGTGAAAACCTTTGTCCGGCAGATCCTGTCGTCAGAAAAATCAGATCTGCGGCGGATGAACCTCAGCGGCCTGAATCTGGAGAATATCAACCTGTACCAGGCCGATCTTTCAGGTGCAAATCTGAACAAAAGCCGGCTGACAGCGGCTGTGCTGGTGAACGCCAATCTCCGGGCATCGGATTTGACATCAGCGGATCTGGCAGAGGCCAAAATGACGCGGATTTGCCTCCGGGACGCAGATCTGAGCGGAGCAAATCTCAGCAGGGCACGCCTCCGGGAGGCTGATCTGGCAGAGGCAAAATTCAACGGCGCCAACCTCCGGGAGGCTGATCTCCGCGGGGCGAAACTGAACCGGGCCCGGCTGGCATGGGCTGACCTGCGGGGAGCGGATCTCAGCGATGCGGATCTCAGCGAAGCGGTGCTCACAGACGCTGATTTGGCCGGAAGCGATCTGACCCGGGCCATCCTCAGCGAAGCAGACCTTTCCGGGGCCAATCTGAGCCGCTGCAATCTGAGCGGAGCGGATCTCACTTCTGCACGAATCAGCAGTGCTGATCTTTCCGGCGCTGATCTTTCCGCAGCGAATTTCAGATGGGCTGATCTCAGCGGTGTCAGCCTGAACCTGGCAAAAATGGGCAGTGCCAAATTCCGGGAGGCTGATCTTACCCGTGCCTCACTGGATGATGCCAAATGCCGTCACGCGGATTTTCGTATGGCAAAACTCCGATGGGCCAAATTCCGGGACGCTGATTTGCGTGAAAGTGACTTCAGCGGTGCTGACCTTGGCAAATCCCGCATGGCCGGTGCGGATCTCACCTGGGCCAATCTGGGCGGCGCCAGTCTGGAGGGTGCGGATCTCTGTGCTGCAAACCTCAATATGTCCAAGCTGAGAGATGTCTGCCTGAAGGATGCGAATCTTACGAATGCGGATCTGACCTGGGCGGATCTGGGCAAAGCCGATCTGAGCGGTGCGGATCTCACAAATGCCAATTTCAGCGAGGCTGATCTGTCCGAAGCCAGGCTGCTGCGCGCCAAACTGGTCCGGACAAATTTCAAAGGAGCAAGTCTCCGGGCAGCGGATCTCCAAGAAACCGATCGCGGGGAGGCCATTCTGGAGGATGCGGATTTGAGTGAGGCGGTCACGGAGTGATCCTCACTCTTCGCCATCATTGCATTCCATCATGAGTTGCAAAGGTTATTCGGTATCCGATTTGTTTTCATCAGTGGCATCGTCCGGAAGTTTAGGATCGATCAGACCAATATCCCTTCTGGCAATCGTGTGAATTCCGTCAAAAAGGTGTCTGATTTTTTTTGCGTTTGAATTGGAAATCGGGAAAACATCACCGGCATTCGGATTTTCAGCAATGATTTCTTCCAAAATTCTGCGGAGTTCAAATATCTCCTGCCGCAATCTCCTGCTTAGGAAGATGCCGTGTTCCGAATAGAAAAAGGTTCTGAACGAGATAAAAAAACTCCTGGCACTGGCAGCATTGAGATGGAATTTGTCATCTTTGCTGAAAAGAATGGGGTCATGTCCGACATCATAATAAGAAAGCGGTTCCAGCAGATCCCAGAATTTCTGATACGCGGTGATCTGCTTTTCGTATAAGCCTGCTTTGATTTTTACTCCCACTTCCTTTCTGACGCGTGTCAGGGTCAGAATATGACCGACTGCAGCCACAACAAGGGCGGAGACAAGGGCGATGATACCTGATAACATGGCGGAATTCATTATTTTTTTCTCCTTTCATTCTGATATTTCTTTTCAGCACACCTGATGATTCTTCCGGTTAGGGATTTTCCAAAAAATAATCTTCCCACTGTAGGGGCGACCGGCCGGTCGCC
>CAZDIU010000340.1:0-5242 GCA_964505535.1 uncultured Desulfobacterales bacterium
CTTTTCAATGGGGAATCGGTATTGCCGGGGGATCGGAGACTTTCCGCTGTGAATCCGGCCGGAAAATTTTTCGGTTCCCCATTTTGCCCCAGTGTACAGAAAAAGAAAGGAGAATGCAATCTTGACAGAAAAGATTTTTGAGGTGAATGAAAAAAATTTTGAAGCAGAGGTGCTGCAGTCAGACAAACCTGTGATGATTGACTTCTGGGCTCCCTGGTGCACCCAGTGCAAGGCACTTGATCCCCTGATCGCACAGCTTGCGGATTTGTACAGCGGAAGGGTGGGGTTCGGCAAATGCAATCTGACGGAAAACACTGCCATAGCCGTAACATACGGCATCCGTTCCGTGCCCTTTTTTCTTTTTTTCAAAAACGGGAATGTGGCGGAACAGGTGTACGGCACGGTTTCCAAATCCCGGTTGGAAACAATACTCAGAAAACTGACAGACTGAAAAGACCGTTTCAGGGGACAGGCAGATATTTTCCGCTTTTCCCCTGTCCGGTGATGCCTCTGGAGATCACCAGTTTTTCTCCGATGCGCACCCCGTCATCCATGATCTCCGGGTCATACCGCATGGCCTTGCGCCGAACCATGTTTGTATGGGGATAACGGTAATCCATATACTGGCGGAGCAGGGGGTCTTCCATTCTGACCAAAGCACGGGACTCTGCGGTATCGCTCTTTGGGATTTTTCCGGCTTCCAGCCGGGAGCGGAAGCCTCTGAGAATGCCCACGGCAAAATCGCTTTTTCTGTACCGGTTCAGATGTTTTCCCCTGCTGTAGTCTTCCCACTGCCGGTCTGTAAAATGACGCACAAAATCCCATACATAACCGGCCAGTTTCACATTCTGCGCAGTGCCGCTGATTTCCAGCGCACGCCCCATCTTTTCTTTTTCCAGCACATAAGCCGGAACCCATATGCCCTGAACAAAATAAAAATCTTCCAGGAGCATGGCAAGCGCATAGTCTTCCCGGAAATGTCGCAGCGCGGGGAGGCCCGGAAAAACACTGACAAAATCACGGGGCATATTGCGGGAAATCAGATCAATATTGTGCCTGGCGGTCAGTTCATGGGCTTTCTGCATGGCTGCCTCAGCCTCGTGCCGGTTGCTGCTTTGGGCCAACGCCATGAGTTTCTGCACCCGCAGAAGTATCCTGTCTTCTTCCGCAGTCAGTTCACGATCTGACAGACTTTCATAACTTCCCGAAGCTCTGGGATCAGCCCGACGCAGTTCACAGGCTTTCTGAAAAACCGGGCCATGCGGAGAACTGTCCATTCCTCCCAGCAGCCCGCTCAACTGATGGGCCATTTCATGACGGAGAACCTCCCGCACGCTGTCCCAGGGACAATGCAGAACAAAATTCCGGTTCAGGCATATTTCCCGTTTGTGGGCTGTCCAGCAGCCCAGGGATCTTTTCATGTCCCCGAGCCGGAACAAAGGCTTTTTCATGGCGCTGCGGACTTCCGGGGGCAGTATCCATATGGCTGTCTCCCATTCGCAGGCCAGGCCGTGGAGAATGCGGCGCTCCAGTGCATCCTGAACCGAATTTTCTCTGATGTCCATTACAAGGCCCTGATATCTGGTTTAAATGCGAACATATGGATGAATCCGTATGATAATCGCGAATTTTCACAAAGTATCTGTCCCCAAAAAATATCAGCATTTTGAAAACAGTGAACGTTTTGACGTGACATTTTTAAAAAAATTACGGATACTGTCATACAGCGTTCCCAAGCGGGTTGCAATGCCATTAAGTTAAGAGGGGCGGAGGAGTGCCAAACTGAAAGTTTGGCAGAAAATGCAGACTCCCAAACTTTCAGTTTGGGACTCCTGACAGACTGTTTCCGCTTAACTTAATGGCATTGAAGCGAGTTGTGGAATAAAGTGATCTGCCAAGTTTGAAAACCTTCAAAAATTCCTGATGAATTCCGGAAGTGAAACAGGATTGCTGTATATCATGAGGCAGTTTGACCTCAAAGGGCACAAAGGTCACAGAAACGGTATCCGTCCGTTCAATTTTGACAGAGCAGCAGTGCATCTTCCTGTTTGGAGACATTTATTTGAAATTTGCATAAGTGTCAAAGCAAATTCACTCTGTCTCCATATTTTCCGATTTTCAGCAGATCGAAAATCTTCCCCATTCCCCTGTTCCAGCCCAAAGTCTGCGCCCCGTTTCCTATAAGAGGAATGCGTATGGGAATGAATGTTGACAGGCCCGTATCAGGTACAGTAAGGTATCTTATTTTGTCTTGTCCGCTGATCGGGAAGAAACTCTTCAGACATTCAGGATTCAACAGACTCAAAACAAAAGGAGGACAGTATGAAAGAGATGGGAAAAGTCTTTTTTTGCGGTATGATGATCATCGCTCTGACTCTGGCAGGCCAGCCGGATGCCGGGGCAAAAACCAGACTCATGATGAACCATCAGTTTCCGGAAGACACGGCCGGGTCGAAACTGGATCAGTGGTTTGCCGATGAGGTGGCAAAAGCCACTGAAGGGGAAGTGGAGATCAAAATCTACTGGTCCAACACCCTGGGTGCTGCAAAGGAAAACCTGAAACTTTTAAGCAGCGGCGTTATTGACATGGCAGGGATGTCTTCCGGATATTTTCCTTCTGAACTCCCGTTTTTCAGTGCGCCCAATTCCATTCCCATGGGACTGGATGATATCTGCCAGTCCGGGGCAGTAATGAAGGCATTTATGAACCAGATTCCGGAATTCAGGGAGGAGGCAAAACGCAACCATATCCGCCCCCTGTTTTTCCATCTGCTCAATCCCTATCTGCTCGTATCCAAAAAACCTGTTGAAAAATTTGAAGATCTGAAAGGAATGCGAATACGGATCTGGGGCGATGACATGCCCCGTCTTGTGCAGGCCGCAGGAGCAGTCCCTGTAAACCTTTTTCTGCCAGATATATACAAGGCAATGGAGAACAATGTCATTGACGCGTGCCCTTTTTCCCCGGATATGACAGTGTCCTACAAAATCCATGAGTTGGCAAAGCATATTACGGAAGTGGTTCTGTGGGAAGGCCCGAGCTGGGGCGTATGGATCAGCGAAAACGTCTGGGGGAAAATATCTCCCGAACATCAGAAAATTATCCTTGATCTGGCAGATCAGATTCTGGAAAAAGAACTGATCGCCACCCGGGAAGCTGAGACAGAGGCCAGGGATTTTTTGCAGAAACAGGGGGTAACCTTCCACTCCTTCCCACCTGCCGAACTGGCAAAATGGAAACAGGCCAGCCCGGATTTTTTTGCAGACTGGATCAAAAAAATGGATTCCCTGGGAAAAGGCGATGCTGCACGGGAGACCGTGACCCTGTGGAAGGAAATGCGCAGCACGGTGTCATGCGGCAAAAACGCTGATCTTCCTGAATTCGGCAATAAGAAGTAGCAGATATCCCCGGCATCACCCCGGAGAACAGCCATGCAGAGAAAAATCGGAGGAAAACTGAATATGACCATCAGAACCAAACTTCTGGCAGCAATCCTGATCACAGGGTTTGTCCCCTTTCTGGTTATTGGACTGTATTCCTTTCATCTGTCCCGCACTTCACTGACCTCCCATGCCTTTGATCATCCGCAGAGTATCCGGGAGATCAAAAAATTCCAGATTGGAAATTTTTTTGAGGAGCGGGAGAAAAACATGAGAGTTCTTATGGAAACCGTGTCTGTTCTCCGGCAGGGGGCCATTGAAAAACTGAAAACCGCCCAGGAGATCAAAATTGCCCAACTGGAGGATTATTTCCGAAAATGTGTCAGCGATGTCACAGTCATTTCCCGGAGTGCCATCATATCGGAAGCCATCAGCAGTTTTGGGAGTGTGTTCGGAGAAAACGGGGAAATCAACGAATCGCTGTACAGATTTTTTGACACTGTGAAATTCAAAAATTCCTTTTTGCAGTATAAACAGGAATACGGATATTATGATGTTTTGCTGGTCAGCAAAGAAGGCAGGGTGATCTATTCCCTGAACCGGGAAGCCGATCTGTCTCAGAATCTGCTGACCGGGGAACTGAAAGACACAGGAGCGGGAAGATGCTTTCAGGAAGCACTGAAGGGAATCGCTGTGCAGGATTTTGAAAAATATGCGCCTGCGAATTTGCAGTATATTTCCTTCATCGGCGCTCCTGTTTTTGAAAATGAGGAAGTGATCGGGGTGCTGATGCTCAAACTGGACAAAGTGACAGTGAACACCATTATCCAGAGGAGAGAAGGCATGGGCCAAACCGGAGAAACCTATCTGGTGGGAAAATGGAGGGATGCTGTCAGTTACCGGAGCGACCGGACTGTCCGGCCGGGACAAATGGGAGAGATCAAATATGGCGAGGATATTGACAAGGCCCTGAAAGGACAGTCCGGAACCATGTTCAAAATCGGCAGTACCGGCAACGTGGATATTTCCGTGTATGCTCCGCTGGATATAGCCGGTCTCAAATGGGCAATGATCTCTGTGATGACCCTGGAGGAAGCCATTTCTCCCAGACTGGCGGAAGGGCGGCAGGATTTTTTTTCCTCGTACGCGGCCGGATACAGATATGATGATTTGCTGCTGATTCATCCGACAGGATATGTCTTTTATTCTGTCGCGCACCGATCAGACTATAACACCAATGTGCTCAGGGGGGACAATGCGAATGCAGGGCTGGGAAAACTTGTCCGGAATGTGCTGAGCACAAAAAAATTCGGTTTTGCCGATTTTGAACCCTATGCACCGGCCAATGGCAAACCTGTGGCCTTCATGGCCCAGCCGGTTCTTTCGGATGAAAAGGCTGAAATCGTGGTGGCGCTGCAGATTTCCATTGACACAGTCAACCGTTTTATGAAAGAGCGTTCCGGCATGGGAGAAAGCGGGGAGACCTACCTGATCGGTCCGGACGGTCTGATGCGTTCAGATTCATCCTTTGATCCGGAACATTTTTCGGTTGAAAACTCATTTGCACTGAAACAGCAGGTTGACACAGCCGCTGCCCGGAAGATTCTGGAAGAGGGAAGCACCGGACAGGGCAGCATCACAGATTACAGAGGCAACCCGGTGCTTTCAGCCTACACCCCCCTGAATGTGTGGGGTCAAAACTGGGGACTGATTGCGGAAATCAATAAGACAGAGGCCCTCAGACCGGTCAGTGTGTTAAAGGGAATGATGGTCAAGGTGGGATTCTTTGCCTTTGCCGGCATTATCTTTTTTGCGGTCTGGCTGGCCCGGTATCTTATGAAACCCGTTGTCCGGGCAGCTG
>CAZDIU010000341.1:0-5236 GCA_964505535.1 uncultured Desulfobacterales bacterium
TGCCCCGCAACGAGAGCAAAGGGGGAAACCCGAAACAGAACTTAACAGCCCTGCCTCCCTTGAGGGAGGGGAGACAAGTCATCAACGGATTTGATCCACTGTCTTTTTTTATCCCCTTGTCAGCAGTCCGCAGTTTTCCAGTTCTGTCAGTTCCCAATGCCG
Source organism: uncultured Desulfobacterales bacterium (assembly GCA_964505535.1). Lineage (GTDB taxonomy): Bacteria > Desulfobacterota > Desulfobacteria > Desulfobacterales > Desulfococcaceae > JAABRU01. The sequence continues at coordinate 163 of CAZDIU010000341.1, forward strand.
GATCAGTTCCTCTGCGGTGAAAACTGTGAGGGAAACACCCAGTCTGCGGCAGGCTTCGCTCCAGTTTTGCTGATGATTTTCCAGTGCGATCAGGTATTTTTTATGGGCATTTTCATCATAAAACAGATCAAGTGTTTCTCCGGTCTCGGAATCTTTCACCCGGAGATTTCCCCGTACAAGCGGATTTCTGTCAGCTTCGGACAGCACCTGAATCACATAAACAGACGCTGCTCCATCAGCCATCCGTGACAGAATCGCGTCCGGATCTCCGGGAAAAAGCAGATCACTTATCAAAATGCGGATTCCCCGCCTTCGCCAGCCGGGAGGAAGAAACACGATTTCATCTGAAAGGGGACGGACAGATGCAAAAGCAATTCCCTGCCACAGTGATGCGCGATCCGCTCCGTTTTCCACAGGCACACATCCCTGTGCGGTCATCCATGCCCTGCAGGTGCAGCCCGCGTTCCGTGCAGCGGCAGACAGCAGCGCAGCAAGTTTGAGGGCAGAACGGGCTTTGTCCGTGCCTTCCAGATTCATTGAGCAGGAGGTGTCCAGGAGAATATCCGCATGGGGTTCCACTTCCTCACGAAAGAGTTTGACCATAAGACGGTCAGTTCTGCCATAGGCTCCCCAGTCAATGCTGCGCAGATCATCTCCGGGCTGGTATTCACGGAACTCTCTGAAATCCAAAGAATTACCAGCAGCATTTCCTGCAAATCTTCCCGGTCTTCCGCTGATGGCTTCGCGGGGAATTTTCAGACTGTAAACCTGCCCTGCCTGCTCGCCTTCCTGCAAATATCTTCGGTAATCATCCATGCTGGGAGATCTGTTTCTTCATTTGGCAGCAGAGAAAATCGGCTGCTCTTTATTAATTTGAATTTTTTACAGAAATGCACGTCCGGGTTTGTCCCGGCAAATCAGATACACAGAGTGTGATGGGGATGTTCCGCTCACATTTCGGCCTGCCCAATGAACAGAGAGGGAACAGATGGCATAATATCAGCGGCAGTTTGGCATAGTTCCGGACACTAAACAATAATTTGCCAGCAGCGGTGTATCTGTTTTTTTTTGCTTACATAGTCTTCGGGAATGGTCAATGAAGTGATTTCCTTTATCTCCTGATCCCTGAGATGATCCATCCGGGGTGCAAAGTTCTGATGGTTAGTGGAAAAGAAAACAATCCCCCCTTTTTTCATGAGAGACATGACAGTTTCCAGAAGAAGCGGATGATCGGTGACAATGTCAAACTCCTGGTTTCTGCTCCGGGTGGTTGAATAGGAGGGCGGATCCACAACAGCCAGATCAAAGGTCTGATTCTGCCGCTTTGCTTTTTTCAGAAAATCAAATGTGTCGGCCTGTATCAGGATGTTTCCCTTTTCCGGAATTTTGTTCAATTCCAGATTTTCTTTTGCCCATTGCATCACTGTTTCTGATCGGTCAACCGAAACCGTTGTCCGTGCCCCGCCTTTTGCCGCAGCGCAGGTAAAGGTTCCGGTGTAACAGTAGAGATTGAGAAAATCCTTTCCTGGTGCCAGTTCTCTTACCATCTGCCGGGTGTCGCGGTGATCGGAAAACAGGCCCGTGTCCACAAAATCGGAAAGATTGACCCAAAATTTCAGATCCCTTTCGGACACAGCCATTTTTTTGTCTGCATAATCCAATCGTTCATATCTTTTCCCTTCCTGTTTTCCTGCCTTCCGTTCCTTGAGATGCACATTTTCAATGGGAACATTCAGCGCGTTGGCCGCAGCCTCCCCCATCATGGGCAGCCATTCCGGCACAGACTGCATCCGGGTGTATTCCCCAATGACCAGATGTCCGGCATACCAGTCAACCACGGCACGGATTTCCGGAATGTCCCAGTCATAAAGCCGGAAAACCTCTATGTCCTGTCTGGCAAACCGTTTGTGAAGATGATTCCAGCGTTTTTTGACCCTGTTTGCCAGCATCTCAGCCTGATTTGAGAAGGCTGTCTGCAATTCAGATTTGTTCATTCAATATATCTTCCTGCATGTTTGAACTGATATTGAGCGGTATCATCAGCCGCGAATCCCGGTATCCGGAATTTAGTGAATTCACCGGATTCCGGCTTAGGCCGGAATGACGCAGGAACAACTGATCTCTGCGCATGAAAAAGTCTGTCCCGGCCCCCTGCTCTTTTGGGCTGCATATTGCAAAAAACCGGCAGCAATTCGGTAAAATCCGGCAAAATGAGAAAAAAATCGCTTAAAAAAACTGCCGGTAAACAGCCACAACGGCAACCCCCAGCAGCATGGACACAAAAGCATTTTTTGTTTTGTACGCACAAAAGGCTGTGCACAATGCGCCCGCACATCCCGCGATTCCCGCTGTCACCATGCCCGGAACAATCAGGGACAGGAGAATGGTTCCCGGAAGGGTATCCATGAACTGCCTGAACCTGCCGGATTTCGGGAATTTCCCGGCCAGCATCAGCCCCCCGAAACGCAGCAGATAGGTGACTGCTGCGGCCATTCCTATGGTTATGAAAACAGACAACTGAAAACTGCTCACAGACATTGTCAGTCCTCCCTGCTTTTTGCTGAAAATGCGGAAACCAGTGCCCCGCTCACTCCGCCGATGACAATATACCATTTTCCCGGCAGAAACTGGTAAGCAGAAATGGAAAAAACAGCCGCAGTCAGCCAGGGAAGAACATCTGCCTTTCCCCGCCACAGACTCATGGTCAGGGCAGTGAACACGGCAACAAACACAAAATCCAGTGCATAGGCTTCCGGATGCGCAATTGCCGCTCCCAGCCAGTGTCCGGCCAGGGTTCCCCCGCACCACGCGGATAACACACAGACACCCCCGCCCAGCAGAAACCAGGTGGTGGCATTGCCTTTCCGGTATTCTGCCATAGTCACTGCCCAGTTTTCATCAGCCACCAGATGCATCATGGCCATTTTGTGGCGCAGCGAGGTCCCCTGAAAAAGCGGATGCAGGGATGCTCCGATAAGAAGATAACGGAGATTGATCACCATCACGGCAAGAGTGATTTCCGCAATGGGCAGAGGGGCAATCCACATATCCACCATCACAAACTGGGCAGAACCCGCAAAAACAGAAAGATTCATCACCAGCAGTTGCACCCAGTCAATATTTTTCTGTGCGGCCAGCACACCGAGAATACTGCCGTAGGCGGCCACACTGGCCGCGACCGGCAGATTTTTGACAAAGCCGTTTCGGAACATGGAAATACTCTCTTTTGTCAACACTGTCCTGAAAATAATATGGAAAAAGCTGAACGAATGAACTGCCCTGCCGCATGCGGCGAGGAACATAATCTTAAAGAGATTGAATGAAATTGCTTTTTTGTGAAAATAACCCGGAACCCTCCGAAATGCAGTCCCCCGATTGTCATATACCGATCCGCAGACACTGCCAAACTTTCAGTTCGGCACTCCTTTGGTACTTTCTTTTCAGTAAATAGCCTGAAATCGGAAAACAGCAGATTGAAAGAATTCTGTACCAGCGACTCCATGTGCATCAGAAAGATATGATCTCAAATCCTTCATCGCGATAACGGGCCATGCCGGGATGACCGTTCATATCATTGAGAAGCTTCAACCCCTGTTCTTTTGCCGCATCCAATGTTCCCATTTTCCGGGAGCAGGCTTCGCATACACCGGCCACAAGTCCGGCAATGATCACTTTTTTCCACAAACCCGCAAGCGGATGATCCGCTTTCACCAAATCGGGAATCAGTTTGGTGGCTGCCCCTTCCACAATGATCTGTGTTTCATATCCTTTTTCTTTCATATCCAGCGCGTTCAGCAGTACATGAATGAAACACATGGGATCGCCGTTGAATACAAACAAAGCAGTTTTTTTCATCTGAATTACTCCTCCTCCCAGAAGATACATTTTTCCGGGCATAATGCAATGGCCTCATTGATCAGGTCTTCAGGATATTCACAGCCCGGTTCCGGATCAATGACATTGATGAATCCCAAATCACTGCCGCAGAACACCTCCGGTGCAACCGCAATGCATCCGCCGCAGTGGTTGCAGTCACCATACTCAACAACCGGTTTTTTCATATTCCTGTCCTTTCAGCAACGATCAAATTAAAATAACAGAGAGCTGTCAAAAACCAGCCTCTTCCTTTATACATTTTCCCTTTGAAAAAATATTCATATTCGATGTGATATTCTTTGTATTCAATATGTTGTCCGAAGATAAAACAATAAAATTCTTTGATTGTCCCCTTAACGGTCTCTCCGTATCTTTGAAAGAGATGGTCTTTCAGGATATAAATTTTTATTTTTACCCAATACTATACCACCAATGCCGTTTCCTTAAGGATAAAATTCCCCTCCCCCTGCGGGAGGGGAACCTTAAAAAAACGGCATTGACTGTATCACTGCAAAAGCAGTAATTCCGGCAAATAACCTATGGATAAATCCATAGGTTATTCATCAGGTTATTCAGGGTATTCACAGATTGCGGTTTCAGCCTTTGATGGCCTGTCCGATCTGCTTTCCGAAGGCAAAGCATTTTTCCAGTGCCGATTCGTCCGGCACATACTGATTCTTCATACCGGGTTCGATCATCTGGAATTTCATCTCATTGAGTTCACTTTCGATGATCTTCACGCTTTCTCCGCTCCATCCGAAGGAACCAAAGGCCGCACCGATTTTGTTCTGGGGTTTCAGTCCCCTCATATAGGTCAGCATATCCGCCACAGTGGGGAATATGCCGTTGTTGAGCGTAGGGGAACCCACAATAATCGCTTTGGCATCCAGCACTTCTGTCATGATGTCACTGCGGTCAAATCCCCTGAGTTTCATGGGACGCACATCAATGCCTTCACTGTGGAGACCGTCTGCAATGGACAAAGCCATTTTATGGGTGCTGTTCCACATGGTGTCATAAATGATGACAGCTTTCTGCCTGGGTTCCTGTCTGCTCCATTCGGCATACGCTGAAATGATCTTTCCGGGATTTTTCCACAGCACACCGTGATCCGGGCAGATCATGTCAAACTGCAGGCCCAGCGAGGTGACTTTTTCCACCAGCTTGAGAATCAGAGGAGCATACAGCCGCAGAATGT
>CAZDIU010000342.1:0-5233 GCA_964505535.1 uncultured Desulfobacterales bacterium
TCCCCTGACCCCTCCCGGAGGGAGGGGAAACGCGGGTTGACCCGGTGCTGAAAAAGCGGCGGTATTGCATCAAATCAATGGGGAATCGGTATTATTCCCATGATGCTGCATGAAACAGACAGGAGAATGCCTGTATGGAAGAACTTCTTGAATTAAAGACATATATCCAAAATGAACAGTACGAGGATGCCCTGTTTCTGATCGGAGAGATGGAAGAAATGAGCCGTGATGACAAAATCACCAAGATTTTCAGTTATGCGGAAATTCTCATCCTTCACCTTATCAAACAGTATGCCAGTATGCGGAAAAGCGATCCACCCGTTCATGGGATGCGTCCATACGGAATTCGGCCTATAGAATCAATTACATCAATAAAAGAAGAAAATCAGGCGGATATTATCTTTCCGCAGAGGAACTGAAAGAGATTTTGGATGATGTATGACCTTTGGCAATCATGCGGGCTTCTCTGGAGGCTTTTGAGGGACAGTATGATGAGGTGCAACTGGGAAAAATGGTGGATGCAGAACTGATCAAAGCGGAGTCTCTTGATCTGATAGAAAACTGTGCAGAAAGCAGAATACCCGGGTCCTGAAAAAAATTTTTGTCAAGATATGTGCAGGAAGGAGAGACAATGAACCATTACAAAGCCATCATCAAAAAAGACGGCAACTGGTGGATCGGCTGGATTGCGGAAATCCCCGGTGTGAACTGCCAGGAGGCCACAAAAGAGGAACTGCTGAAAACGCTCAGAATCACTTTGGCGGAAGCGCTGGAATTCAATCGTCTGGATGCGGCTGCCCAGGCTGGGGAATCGTTTATGACAGAACTGATAGCCGTATGAAACGGAAAGAATTTCTCCGTTATCTCAGGTTTCATGGGTGTGAACCTTTAAGAGAGGGAAGTTGTCATTCATGGTGGATCAACCCGGCTCTGAACAGGCGTTCAGCAGTTCCGCGGCATACGGAGATCGGAGATAATCTTACAGTAAAAATATGCAAAGACCTGGGAATTCCCAAAGTGAAATAAACCCAGGCTGCGCATTCTTCTTTGCATCTGTATGCAAAAACAGAATCCTGCAACCCGCAGGACAAAAGAAACCAACCAACTTTGCAGGTATAAAATAAAATGAAAAAATTTCAGGTTTTTCAGGTATTTCCCAACATTCCCGAACCGCTGGTCTTTCTGGAGACCCTTTCCCGGAACATCTGGTGGTGCTGGCAGTATGATGCGGTGGATCTGTTCCGGCGCATAGATCCCCGGCTCTGGGATGAGTGTGAGCGCAACCCCATCCGTTTTCTTACCTTTGTGCCCCAGAAACGGCTGGAGGAACTCTCTCTTGATTCCAGTTTTCTGTCCCATATGCAGAGAGTGAGGGAAAGTTATGAAAAACTTCCCTGTGTCAGTACGGACAACTACAACACTGTGTTTCAGCAGCAGGAAACCATTGCCTATTTTTCCATGGAATTCGGGATTCATGAAAGCATTCCCCTGTTTGCAGGAGGACTGGGCATTCTGGCAGGGGATCATCTGAAAGCAGCATCCGATATGAACCTGCCTTTGGTGGGTGTGGGACTGCTTTACCGGCAGGGATATTTCCGGCAGGTTCTGGATCAGGAGGGATGGCAGCAGGAGGAATATCCGGAAACCGACATTTACCATCTGCCCATACGCAAAGCCAAAGATATGCAGGGAAACGAACTCCGGGTTTCGGTTGACGGCCCGGCCGGGGAAATCCGTGCGGCTGTGTGGTGTCTGGATGCGGGATGTGTTCCCCTGTATCTGCTGGATACCAATCTTGCAGAAAACTCTGTTTATATAAGGGATATTACCTCCCGTCTGTATGTGGGGGAGCAGACCATGCGCATTGCGCAGGAAATGGTGCTGGGCATCGGAGGAATGCGCGCTTTGGAGAAAATGGGCATCCGTCCGGCAGTTATTCATATGAATGAGGGGCATTCCGCATTTTCCAGTCTGGAACGACTGGCTCAGACGATGTCCGCATACAGGGTGGATTTGAAAACCGCACTGGAAATTGTTCCCAGAACCACTGTGTTCACCACCCATACGCCGGTGGCTGCGGGCAATGAGGAATTTCCGCCGGATCTGATCCGTCCCTATCTCATTCCCCTGGAGAAAAAACTGGGGGTCAGCGCGGAGGAAATCATCTCCTGGGGACAGCCGCCCGGATCAAATCATTACACCCCTCTGTCCATGTTTGCCCTGGGCGCGCGCATGGCCCAGTTCTGCAACGGCGTCAGCGAACTGCATGGCAAGGTGGCACGGCATATGTGGACACATCTGTGGCCCGGAAGACCGGAAGATGAAATTCCCATCGGCCATGTCACCAACGGCGTGCATATCGCATCCTTTCTGTCCCATGAAAATGCCCAGCTCTTTGACCGCTACATCGGCCCGGAATGGCAGAAGCATCCTTCCCGGCCTGACAATGCCCGGCGCATTGATGACATTTATGACGAGGAACTCTGGCGCGCTCATTCCATGAGCCGGGCCCGGCTTATCCGAACCTGCCGCAAACTCATGGTAAAACAGTACAAACGCAGGAATGCGCCCAGAGAGATTATGAAACGTGCGGAACTGGTGCTGGATCAGGATGTGTTGACCATCGCGTTTGCCCGAAGATTTGCCACCTACAAACGCGCGTATCTTCTGCTGCAGGATCCTGATCGCTTTGAGGCCATTCTGACCAGCAAGACCACGCCGGTGCAGTTCATTTTCGCGGGAAAGGCCCATCCCCGCGATCATGAAGGCAAGGATCTGATCAAAAACATCATCCAGTTTGCCCGCCGCGCGGGTGTGCGGGATCGGATCATCTTTATTGAGGATTATGACATTTTCATCGCACGTCATCTGGTGCAGGGCGCGGATGTGTGGCTCAATACCCCGCGTCGGCCCCTGGAGGCCTGCGGCACCTCCGGCATAAAAGCCGCCATAAACGGTGTGCTCAATGTCAGTGTGCTGGACGGCTGGTGGTGCGAAGGTTATGCGGAAGACAGGGGATGGCGCATCGGCAACGGAGAGGAATACACAGATTACGGATACCAGGATGCCGTGGAAAGTCAGGCGCTCTACAATGTTCTGGAAGATGAGGTGATCCCCTGTTTCTATGATCGGAAAAACGGGGACATTCCCATCCGCTGGCTGAAGATGATGAAGGAATCCATGAAAATGGGAATGCGCATGTTCTGCAGTCACCGCATGGTGGCGGAATACAATGAACGTTTTTATAAACCTGCCAAAGAAAGACTGCGGCATCTGGTGGATCACAATGCAAAAGAGGCCGTTGCGCTGGCAAAACAAAGGGCTCGGCTGGACAGACTGTGGAAAGACATCCGCATAGATTATCCGGAACGGCAGTCTGAAGGGCCTTTCCGGGTGGGAGAAATCTTTCAGGTTACCAGTATCGTCAATCTGGGAGAACTGCGGCCTGATGATGTGGAAGTGGAACTGTATTACGGTGTGCTGCGATCTGTTGAAGAGCTGAGCCGCAGCGAAGTCCAGACCATGACCATGCTGGAGGCGCACGGGAGCGGTATCTATCTCTATGCCTGTGATATTGCCTGCCGTGTTTCGGGCAGATACGGATTCACCACCCGTGTCATTCCCAAAGGGGATGTATGGACAAGGTTCATGCCAGGATTTATCACATGGGTGTAAAGAGCAATAGTTCGGTAATTTTCCTCGATTTGGCAGTCTGATAATCATAACAGATTGAAATTATTAAAGCTGATTTTTTGACTTTGATTTCATAACTTGCTGAAATCATTAAGTCGGAAAAATTTTACCGAAGTATTGAAAGAGGAGACAGGGGGATGGGAGTCAGGGATTGGGGACAGAAATCAGACTTGATAGATGATGGAATCCCTATTGCCACATCCCCAACCCCCCAATCCCTAACCCCTGAACCCCATCCCCCAACCCTGATTTGGAGGTAAAAAAAATATGACAGAATCCAGAAAAAATCCCCGTATTCTGATTGTAACCCCGGAAGTGACCTATCTGCCGGATCGCATGGGGGATTTGGCAAATTACATGACGGCAAAGGCCGGAGGATTGGCAGATGTGTCGGCAGCACTGGTCAGTTCCCTGTTTGAGCAGGGCGCGGACGTGCATGTGGCCCTTCCGGATTACCGGTCCATCTTCAGCGACAGACTGGCCCCGTTTCTCAAAAAAGAGCAGACAGCCATTCAGGACAACATGCCGGAAGAACGGATTCATCTGGTGGAGGATCGGGCTTTTTTTTACCTCAACCAGATCTATTCCGGAGATGGTCTGGAAAACACCAAACTGTCTCTGACTTTTCAGCGGGATGTGATCAATTACATTGTTCCCCGTGTGAAACCGGATCTGATTCACTGCAATGACTGGATGACTGCCCTGATACCGGCCATGGCAAGGGAAATGGGCATTCCCTGCCTGTTCACCATCCACAATATTCATACAGTCAAATGTCCCCTTTCCTATATTGAAGACCGGGGGATTGATGCGGCCTCTTTCTGGAAGCATCTGTATTTCAGCCGGGTTCCCCAAAGTTATGACGAATCCCGCAACACCAATCCCCTGGATTTTCTTTCCAGCGGCATTTTTGCAGCGCATTTTGTCAACACCGTCAGCCATACCTTTCTCATGGAAATCATACGGGGACAGCACGGTTTTGTGGAACCTTCCATCCGGAGCGAACTGACAAACAAGTGGAACGCAGGATGCGCGACAGGGATTCTCAACGCACCTGACCCGGGTTTTGATCCCAAAAGCGACAAAGCCCTGTTCCGAAATTACGGGCCGGACAACCATGCTCCTGCCAAGAGAAAGAACAAACTTTTTCTTCAGGAATCTCTGGGGCTGATTCAGGATGAAAATGCACCGCTCTTTTTCTGGCCTTCCCGGCTCGATCCGGTTCAGAAAGGCTGTCAGTTGCTTGCGGAAATTCTGTATCATGTGATTTCAGATTACTGGGATCAGAACCTGCAGTTCATTTTTGTGGCCAATGGGGAATATCAGCGGCATTTTAAAGACATTGCCCGTTTTCACCATCTGGAAAACCGCATGGCTGTATGCGATTTTGATGAGCATCTGGAGCATCTTTCCTATGGTGCTGCGGATTTTGTGCTTATGCCATCCCGGTTTGAACCCTGCGGACTGCCCCAGATGATCGGAGCCCTGTACGGAACCCTGCCTGTGGCCCATGATACAGGCGGAATCCACGATACTGTGG
>CAZDIU010000343.1:0-5181 GCA_964505535.1 uncultured Desulfobacterales bacterium
CCGCCCGTGGCTCGGAATGAAGTGTATAAGGAAATCTTTGAACAGGCCGAAAATTTCAAAAAATACCGGGATGCAGAAAAATTGCAGTAAATATTTAAAAAACCGGATTTTTCCAAAAAATCCGGTTTTTGGGATTATGAAAAAAATCCGGTTTTTTCTGCTAAATATGATGGAGTTGTAAAAAGTCCAAAACTCCGTCATTCCGGCGAAAGCCGGAATGACGGGAAAAGCAAAATTCCGACTTTTTACGAGTCCATCAAATATAAGGATTCCCATGCAGAACCCAGAACTTCATCATTACAGTGCCAGCGCGTTTGAGGCAAAAGATCGTTTTTTCGGTGAAATGGCAGTGGAAGAAAATGTCCTGCATTTCCGCGCGGAAAATACAACCGTCTCCTTCTCTCTGAACTGTATGACGATAACGGCCGGTGGAGCCAATGACAGAATGCTCTTTCTGACCCATCCGGATGCTCCGGATTGGACGGTATGCACCACGGATCACCGGCTGCTTCAGGACAGTTTTTTGCTTGCTCATCCGAGGATTGCAGAGCAGATCGCTCAGATTCAGCAGAAGAAAAAACGGACTTCCCTTGTGCTTCTCTCTGTTCTTGTCCTCTGTGCGGTTTCTGTGTATGGACTTTTTGTACTCAAAGAACCTCTCGTAACGGCTCTGGCCGGGCGCATTCCCCCGGCATGGGAACAGAAACTGGGAGAGGCAGCATTCGCGCAGATCAAAGCGAAAAAATATTTTTTTAACGATGCAGAGATTTCACAGAGATTGGAAAAAATCACCCAGCCGCTTTTCAGCAAAATGCCGCAGGATCGGTATTCCTTCCGGGTGCATATAGCTCAGGACCCGGATATCAACGCGTTTGCCCTTCCGGGCGGAATCATTGTCATCAACACCGGACTGATTCTTGCTGCCCAGTCCCCGGAAGAAATCGCGGGTGTGCTGGCCCATGAAGCCGCGCATGTCACTTTGCAGCACGGAATGCGGCAACTGATTTCCTCAGTGGGGATTTTTGCCCTGTTCCAGGCTTTTTTCGGCGATGCCACCGGCCTGATGGCGGTTCTTGCTGACAACAGCGCGCTGCTGCTGACCCTGAAATATTCCAGGGATTATGAACGGGAGGCTGATGATGCCGGATGGGACCATCTGGAAAAAGCCCGTATCAATCCGACCGGAATGATTGATTTTTTCAGGCATCTTAAACAGAAGAGCGAGGATAAAAACATGCCCCGGATTGGGGAGTCCCCTTCTTTTCTGAGTACGCACCCGGCAACAGAGGAACGGGTTGACTATCTGCAAAAACTGTGGGAAAAAACAGACGGAAACCGGGAATATATCGGTTTTGATCTGGATTTTGACCGGTTCAGGCAGATGGTGGAGAACAGAGTCAGATTAAATTAAACCCTGAGGGTTTTGAAAAACCTCAGGGTTTCGGGGGTTCAGAACCAGATGATGGAGAACAGAGTCAGATTAAATTAAACCCTGAGGGTTTTCAAAACCCTCAGGGTTTCTGGGGTTCAGAACCCATATTAAAAAAGGAATTATGACAGCCTATTTTATCCGGCGTTTGTTACTGATTATCCCGACCTTTATCGGGATCACCGTGATGGTGTTCATCATCACCCGGCTGGTTCCGGGCGGCCCCATTGAACGGATCATTGTCCAGGCCCAGCAGATGCGCAATGCCGAAGGCGGGACAAGTACCGCGTCCATGTCTCAGGCCCAGCAGAGCCAGCCCCTTTCCGAAGAGCAGTTGGAAGAACTGAAAAAATACTACGGATTTGACAAACCGATCCTCCACAGTTATTTCCTCTGGCTGGGCAAGGTGCTGAGCGGGGATCTGGGAACCTCGACCCGGTATTATGATCCGGTCTGGGAAATGATCCGGGACAGAATTCCCGTTTCTCTTTATTTCGGGATTCTGTCTACACTCCTGATTTACGGGGTCTGCATTCCTTTGGGCATTGCCAAAGCTGTGCGGCACAAAAGCGGGTTTGACAATATCACATCGGTCATTGTCTTTACCGGTTATGCCATTCCGGGATGGGTGGCCGGGGTGCTGCTGCTCATGCTTTTTGCATCCTATTGGGAACTTCTGCCCCTGGGCGGGCTGATGAGTGACAATTTCAGTGATATGACGTTGGTGCAGAAAGGAGCGGATCTTCTCCGGCATACGGTTCTGCCTCTCACGGCCTATGTGATCGGTTCCTTTACGGTCATGACTTTTCTCATGAAAAACACGCTCATGGACAATCTGGCCTCGGATTATGTGCGCACGGCCATTGCCAAAGGACTGCCTTTCCGCAAGGCCGTATTCCGTCATGCGCTCCGCAACAGCCTGATCCCCATCGCCACCCATTTCGGAAACAATATTTCCGTGCTCCTCATGGGTTCCTTTCTCATAGAAACCGTTTTCAACATTGACGGCATGGGGCTGCTGGGATATGAATCGGTCATTCAACGGGATTATCCTGTGGTACTGGGCATTCTGGTGATTTCTTCCCTTCTGCTGATGATTGGCAATATTCTTTCAGACATCTGCGTGGCCCTGGTGGATCCCCGTGTGCAGTTTCAGTGAATATCCTCCCATAAAAAAATTGACAGGGGATCAAATCCGTTGAGGATGCGGAAAAAAATATGTCTCCCCGGGCAGTGGGAGAGTGATTTTGCCCACTGCCAAAAAATTCTTGACATTTTTCCCATTTGCGTTTATCTCATCCTGCAAAAACCGTTCAGGTGTTCCAACCCAAGAGGGAATCCCGTGAAAATCGGGAACGGGCCCGCCGCTGTAACCGGGGACAAAGACCGCAATACGCCACTGTCTGTAAAAGATGGGAAGGCGCGGTCAGAGAATGATCCGGAAGTCAGAAGACCTGCCTGAATGTCATAGCAGAACATGCTTTCTGCCCAAAGCAGAACAGGCCTTCGGCCTGTTTATGAACAGCATGGCAGAGGCAGGAAGACAGCAGAGAAAAACTTCGCGGACAAAAGTTTTTCCCCAACCATCTGTGGATAAAAAAGGGATATCCCCGGATCGATTCATTTCGGTCCGGGGATTTTTTTTTGGATTTTTTTCGGAGGATTGTGATGCGGCATTTTATGAAAATCTGTTTTGGGCTTTTGATTCTTTTCATCCCGATGACCGGATATTCTGACACGGAAAAAGCGGACAGAAAAGATTTGATTCTGGATACCATTGTGGTTACAGCAGAGAGGCCGGTACAGGAATCTCAGACCGGTGATGTGGATATGGAAAGCACACCTGCGAATATCACAGTGATTCCCAAAGAAAGTTTTGAGGGAAAAATTGTCAGTCTCGCGGAGGTGATTGAAAAGGAAACCGGCGTGCAGATCCGTCATTCCGGCGGACTGGGCAGTTTTTCCTCTGTGTCTCTTCGCGGTTCTTCTTCCGATCAGGTTCTGGTTTTTCTTGACGGCATTCTGCTCAATGATGCTTCCGGCGGCGGAGTGGATATGAGCAGCATTTCTCTTGCAGATGTGGAGGCTGTGGAAATTTACCGGGGCATCACACCTGTCAATTTCAGTTCCGCGTCCATCGGCGGCATTGTGAATATCCGCACGCTGCGGGCAAAACAGGGACTCAGCGGAAACATGAGCGCGGGATACGGCTCTTTTGACACCAAAAAACTGTCCGGATTTCTCAATCACAAAACCGGGAAATGGGATACCATTTTTTCTGCGGACTGGCTGGGTGCAGACAATGACTATGAAATACACAATGACAACGGAACCGAATGGAATTCCTCGGATGATCGATGGGAAAAACGCAGCAATGCCCAGGTGGATCAGTGCAATGTGCTTGCCAAAGCCGGATACCGTTTCACGGATCAGGTCAGGCTGGAGTTTGCCAATCAGTATTTCACCAAAGATCAGGGACTTCCAAGCTGGAATAACAGTAATTTGACAAAATCCTCTCTGACAACAGACCGGAATATCAGCACCCTGAAATTCACGGCAAATGATCTGGGAAAATGGCATCTGAACACCGGCACGCAGTTTTCTTATACGTGGAAAGAAGAAGAATATGATGACCGGGGCGGGCATATCGGACTGGGGGAACAGCACAGCACGTATACCACAACCCGGTTGGGCGGAGATTTTTTTCTGGAATGGATGAATGAATATCACAGCCTGATTTTTTCCGCAGCCTTTCAGCATGAAGATTATGAAAGTGAGGATCATCTGAAAAAAAGCAATCCGCTGGACAGCAGCAGAGACAGCCTGACTCTGGGAATTCAGGACAGCATTTTTCTGTTTGCAGATCGTGTGATTGTCACGCCTGCCTTCCGTTATACATGGCTCAAAGATGAACTGGAGAAAAGCACAGGCATATGGGGTACATCTCTGAAAGGAGAAAGCCGCAGCGAGGAGGATTTCAGTCCCCAGATTGGTATCAAATACAGTCCGTTGCAGTGGCTGAGTTTCAAAAGCAATCTCGCGCAGTATGTCCGGCATCCTTCCTTTTTTGAACTGTTCGGAGATCGGGGATTTTTCACTGGCAATCCGGATCTCAAAAAAGAGGAGGGCATCAATTTTGATATAGCCGCGCAGATACGGCAGAAATGGAACCGGGACTGGCTGCGATCTCTGTCTTTTGGAATTGCCTATTTCAGAAATGACGCGGATGATCTGATTGCACGGGTGTATGATTCCCGTGGAATCGGAAAATCCGTCAATATTTCCGGTGCGCTCATTCAGGGAATTGAAAGCAGTGCAGCATTGGATATTCATGAATGGCTGCGGCTGATTGTCAATGCCACATGGCAGGATACGGAAAATCAGAGCGGCATCAAAGCCTTTGACGGAAAATATCTGCCGGGGCGTTTTGAAAAATCTTATCTGGCACGGCTTGAAGCACGATACAGAAACATAAAACTGTATGCGGAATATCTGCGGGAAGAGGATATGTATTATGACACTGCCAACCTGCGGAAAGCCGAGGACAAGGATGAAATCAATGCGGGAATTTCATATGGTTGGAAAAACTGGAAGTTTTCGCTGGATGGCAAAAATCTCAATGACGATCTGTATGAGGATTTCAACGGATATCCGCTGCCGGGCAGAGCAGTTTACACCACAGTGAAATATGAATTTTGAAGGGCCGTTGGCAATCTGTCTCCCCTCCCTTGAGGGAGGGGCAGGGGGAGGGT
>CAZDIU010000344.1:0-5153 GCA_964505535.1 uncultured Desulfobacterales bacterium
CCCCGTACCCCTCCCGCCGGGGGAGGGGAATTTTTTACTTAAGGAAACGGCATTGGGTATAATATCAGTCATTATTTTGAAATCTCACACAAGGAGACCGGGATGATGAAACAATGGAAACGGATGACCATGACAGCCCTGTTTTTTCTGCTGTCCGCTCCTGCACTGTATGCTGTGCAGGGGGATGTGAACGGCATAAAAGGCGTTGAACTGGGGGATGCCATTGCCGCGCTGCAGATTGCTGCCGGTATGCAGCCGGAGGCTGTGCAGACTGGGGATGTGAACGGAGACAGTCGCATTGGTACACAAGAGGCCGTGTTTGTTTTGCAGTTTCTTGCAAATCTGCGCCTGATTACCTATACCAATTCTCTGGGCATGACCTTTTCCTATATCCCTTCCGGATCCTTTGTGATGGGAAGTCCTGCCGGGGAACCTGGCAGATCAGCAGATGAGACCCAGCATGAAGTGAAACTGAGCAAAGCCTTTTTCATGCAGACCACGGAAGTGACACAGAAGCAGTGGAAGGATGTGATGGGAACCAGTCATTCTTTTTTCAGCACCTGCGGGGAAAACTGCCCGGTGCAAAATGTGTCATGGGATGACGCGCAGATTTTCATTGCCGCATTGAATCAGTTGGGAGAAGGAACCTGCAGGCTTCCCACAGAGGCTGAATGGGAATATGCGGCCAGAGCCGGAAGTACAACCGCGTTTGCCAATGGCGGAATCACCCAGACAGAATGTTCTCCTGCGGATCCCAATCTGAATCTTATGGGCTGGTACTGCGGCAATGCAAATGATTCCATTCATCCGGTTGGCGCAAAACAGGCCAATCGGTGGGGTCTGCATGACATGCACGGAAATGTATGGGAATGGTGTCAGGACTGGTACGGGGCTTATCCGACCGGGTCGGTGACTGATCCGGCCGGGCCAGCCACAGGTTCGGACAAGGTGTTCAGAGGCGGCAGTTGGGATTATGCGGCCAGGTTTTGCCGCAGTGCGCTCCGCAGCAAGTTTCCGGCCGGATTTTCCTGGAACAATATCGGTTTCCGTGTGTTGAGAGAAGCAGAATAAGTGCCCAACCGAAAGTTTTCAGATATAAAAAACCGGATTTTTTCTGAAAAATCCGGTTTTTCTGAAAAATTCTATACCCGAAAATTTATGGTGACTTACTTAAAAATATCAGGCACCTGGTCAGCCGAGTTGTGTCACTTCCCATTTTTCAGGTCAGACTGACAGTGCAGGTCAGTGCTTTCATCTTCTGTCCGCTTTGCCCTGCACCTGTCTGTCCTGCCAAACATCATGCCATTGAATCAGAAAATGAACAAAGCAATATTTCACAGAAGCGGAAATTCCGCAGCAAAACCCAATATCCCGAATATCGGGAAAGAGATTCAGAAGGCCCTGGCCCTGCACAGCGCGGGAAATCTGGAGGCAGCCGGGCAGATTTACGAAAAAATTCTTGCTGTCATGCCCAATCATCCGGATGCCCTGCATCTTTCGGGCCTTGTTTATCACCAGAAAGGGCTTCATGAAAAAGCTGCCCGGCAGATTGAGGCAGCAAACAGGCAGATTCCCAATCCCATATTCTGCAGCAATCTTGGCGCGGTATATCAGGCCCAGGGCAGGTTTGATGCGGCCATTGCATCCTTTAAGAAATCTCTGGAAATGAAACCTGACCATATTGAAGCCGCCATGGGGCTGGGAAACGCATATAAACATCTGGGGCAGTACAGGGAAGCCCTCCAGGTTTATAAAAATGTCATCCATGCAAAAGCAGATGCGCATGAGGCCTATTTTCAGATGGGTCTGGTGCTGGAGGCAATGGGAAAACAGGAAGAGGCACAGGCATGTTATGAGAATACGCTCCGGCTGCGTCCTGATCATGCCGGTGCATTGAAGCGGATGGAGCGCGGATTTCCGGAATCTGCGCCGGTTTCCAAAGCACTCCCCGCAACATCTGCTCTCCCGGACATGCCCCGTCCTCTTCCTGCAGACGCAGGTTCAGAGGAAGAGGTTTTTCAGCAGGGGATCCGGTGCCATCAGACCGGTCAACTGCAAAAGGCCAAAGAAATTTACCAAAAAATCCTGCAGACGAATCCGGAACATGCAGACGCGCTGCACCTGTCCGGCATCATTGCCCATCAACTGGGCAGATCCCATGAAGCATTTGATTTCATACAAAAAGCCATTGCCGTAAAACCGGACTGCGCCAATTTTCACTGCAATCTGGGACTGGTCTGGCAGGCGCTGGGAAAAGCGGATCAGGCTTTGGCCGCTTTCCAAAAAGCGCTTGCACTGCAGCCGGAATTTCCCGAAGCCCACAACAATATGGGCAATCTCTTTCATTCTCTGGGCAAATCCGCCCAGGCCCTGTCCTGCTATCAGAAGGCTGTTGAACAGAAAGCCGATTATGCGGCAGCGCACCATCATACAGGTCTGGCTTTGCAGGCTCTGGGAAAATATGAAGAGGCCATTGCCGCGTATCAGAAGGCTGTTTCCCTGAATCCGAATCTGGCAGAGGCCCATTACAGCATGGGCAGTGTGTATCTGGCGCTGGAAAAGGATGAAGAGGCCTTTGCCTGTTTTCAGCAGACCCTTGCCATTGAACCGGAACATGACAAGGCATTTGGGCTGGTCATTCATCTGCTGCAGCAGTTCTGTGAATGGGAGGAGCTGGGGAAAATGGGGCCCAGACTGGATGCCATGACCCGCAGTTCACTGGAAAAGGGAACCTGTACCGGTGAACAGGCTCTGATGAACATTACCAGACATGCAGACCCGGCCTATAATTTTGCTGTGGCGAGAGCACAGTCTGCCCATATTCAAAAACGGGTTGGGGGTCTGAAAACAGCTTTTCCTCTGGCACAGCGCAGAAAGGCAAAGAACAGAATCACGGTGGGGTATCTGTCTGCGGATTTCCGCAATCATCCGGTCTCGCATCTGATTTCCGGCATGTTCCGGCTTCATGATCGGAACGCGTTTGAGATATGCTGCTATTCATACGGAAAAGATGACAAGAGTTCCTACCGCACCCGCATTGTCAGGGACTGTGACAGATTCGCGGACATCCGGCATCTCAATGAGGCACAGGCCGCAGCTAAAATTTATGAGGATCAGGTGGACATTCTGGTGGATCTCACAGGCCATACCAGGGATGAACGGCTGGGCATCTGCGCGCTCCGCCCCGCGCCGGTTCAGGTCACCTGGCTGGGCTTTCCCGGAACCACAGGTGCGGATTTTATGGATTACATCATTTGCGACAGAATCGTCTGCCCTGAACCCTACCGCCGGCACTACAGTGAAAAATTCATTTATATGCCCCACTGCTATATGATTGCGGATGATCAGCATCCCGTGTCTGCCAGACGGTGGCAAAAATCCGACATGGGGGTAAAGGAAGAAAGTTTTGTTTTCTGTTCTCTGAACAATGCCTACAAAATGGAACCTGTGCTGTTTTCGGTCTGGATGCGCATTCTTCAAGCCATACCGGACAGTGTGCTGTGGCTGCGCCGGATTGGAAAGCGGGGCGAGGCCAATCTGAAAAAAGAGGCTGAAAACAGGGGAATCAGTGGTGACCGGATTGTTTTTGCGGATAAAATTCCGCCCAAAGCCGATTATCTTTCCCGGCTCCGGATCGCGGATTTGGCCTTGGACACCCGCATCTACAACGGCCATGCCACCACTGTGGATGCGCTGTGGGCCGGGGTTCCGGTTGTCACCCTGCAGGGGACCCATTTTGCCTCCCGCGCCGCGTCCAGCATTCTCACAGCCGCGGGACTGCCGGAACTGATCACCCGGTCTTTGGAAGAATATGAGCATCTGGTGCTGGATCTGGCCCGGCATCCGGAAAAGCTGCGCCATGTCAAAGAGAAACTGGCCTCCGGCCGCGTGACTGCCCCGCTTTTTGACACGGCCTCCTTTGTGCAGAATCTGGAAAAAGCCTTTGTGCGGATATGGCAGAAATGGCTCGCGGGAGAAAAACCCGGAGAGATTGATCTGGCCGGGGGAACGCCTGTTTCCGCATCATCTGAAAGACTGGGGGAAAGACTGGCGGAAAGATTGCCTGCACCGGATACGGCCGCGATGCTCCGGACTGCCGTGGAACTGCACCAGAAAGGGCAGATAAGCCAGGCCGAAGCCCTGTACAAAAAAATCCTTTCTCTTTCGCCCAATCATCCGGACGCGCTGCATCTGCTGGGATTTGCCGCATATCAGACCGGAAGAAATGATGCGGCCATTGCACTCATAAAAAAGGCCGCGGATCTTTGCCCCAAAAACCATCTCTACCTCAGCAATCTGGGGCTGGCCTGCAAACTGGGAAACAGATTTGAGGAAGCGGTTTCCTGTTATGAAAAGGCCATATCCCTGAAACCCGATGATCCGGAACTCTGCTTCAGAATGGCCAATGTGCTCCGGGTCAAAGACCGGATTCGGGAGGCTCTGGAATTTTATCAGAAAGCTCTGCGTCTGAAACCGGATTATCCGGATGCCTGCAACAATATGGGAAATATTTTCCGTGATATGGGCAGATGGGATGAGGCAGTTGCGTGTTACCGCATGGCATTGCAGTATTGTCCGGGTTATGCAGAAATCCGCGACAATCTGCTGAGAACCCTGCAGATGGGATGTTACTGGCAGGAAATGGAAAAGGTGGGAGCGGAATTTGATGCACTGACAAGGGCCTCTGTGGAAAAGGGGGAAAAAATTGCAGAACTTCCCCTGACCAATATCACAAGACATGCTGATTTGCAGTTGAATTTTGCGGTTGCCGGATCAAAGGCACGGGAAATTGCAGAAAAAGCCGCCAAATACCAGATCTGTTTTTCCTTTGTGAACAGAAAAAAACCCGGAGACAAAATTGTCATCGGCTATCTTTCCAATGATTTCCGTGACCATCCTGTGGGACATCTCATCTGCGGACTGTTCCGTCATCATGACAGGAGCAGATTTCAGGTTCACTGCTATTCCTATGGCAAAGACGATGGCAGTGAATACAGAAAACGCATAGAAAAGGACAGTGACAGATTCGCGGATATCCGGAATCTCAATGATGCCCAGGCAGCAAAACGGATTTATGAGGATCGGGTGGATATTCTGGTGGATCTGATGGGCCATACAAGAGATGAACGGATGGGCATCTGCGCGATGCGCCC
>CAZDIU010000345.1:0-5106 GCA_964505535.1 uncultured Desulfobacterales bacterium
CAAAAAAACAGAAGCTGCATATCACATTTTTATCAGCATGAAAAGTCCCACTATCGGAAAACAGATGGATTGAATTGGAACATATGGGGGGCAGCGGACAGATTGAACGGACATTGAAACGGATTCGTCAGGAAGCCCCCGGCCCCATGAGAACAGTTGTGATTGTTGACAGTGACCGGCTTGCTCCTGAACAGGAAACATATAAGACGCGCCAACTTGGTAAATTCTGTCCGACATACAACGCAACAGGCTTTATTCTCAGGAAGCGGGAAGCAGAAAATTATATTCCGCTAAATGTACTGTCTTATGCCGGGGGTTCCCGTGTTAATCGAATTTTTCAATCTTTTAAAAGTCTTTCACAAAAGCAACGGGACTATTTTGACATGAAAAAAGGTTTTCCATCCAAAGGAATACCGGAAGAACAGAAAACACTGTATAACGATTTATCCGATTATCACATTGAAAAACTGAAGCATGGATTCGGTGACAAATGCTGGGAACTCTTTCGTGAACATATCAAACTGTTTAAAGAGGAAGAAATCCGAAAAATATGTCCGGAAGACCCGGATGAAATTCCCCGTATGCTGGATTTATTGGAACAGATAATATAAGGAGATATTTTTTTATGACAGATTTTACAATACCGACTTCTGTAAAGCCGGAAGTTGTTTTTGTGGAAGAACTTCTGGCTGATATTCGGAATGGTCAGCTCCGTATTCCCCGTTTTCAGCGTCCCTTTGTATGGGAACCCCGCCGAATGCGCAATCTTTTTGACAGTATCTATAAAAGTTATCCCATCGGCAGTTTATTGATTTGAGACAGTCCCGGTGAACTCAGCAGTCTGGACAGACTTGGCCCCATAACCATCCCAAAACCTTCTGACAAATCCATCAGTTATGTATTGGACGGGCATCAGCGGCTAACCACTCTTTTCTGTTCCCTGCATCTGCCTCCGGATGTTCCATTAACAAAAAAACAATCCGACTGGCAGTACTGGCTGTTTTTTAATCTGGAATCAAAGGAATTTGTGCATGTTACCGATGAGAAAAAAATGCCTGCCTATTTCCCGTTGCGTTCCATCATTGTCACAATGGATTATCTTCAGGAATGCAGAAGAATAGAAAGAGAATGCAAAGAAAATGCAGAGGAACTGCTCAAAACAGCGGATGAAATGGCACAGCGTTTAAAGAGTTATAAAATTCCCATTACCAGAATCAAAGGCGGTTCGCCAAAAGAGGCTGTTGAAATTTTTACACGTCTGAACAGCAGTGGTATTGAGATATCAGAGGATCAGATGTTTTCGGCTCTGACTTACCGGGAAAACGGAGCAAAAAGTCTCACGGAATATATTGATAATATTCTTGAAGAAATGGCAGATTACGGTTTTGGAAGTATCCCCCGCAAACAGATTCTCCAGTCAATTCTGGGTGCAGCAGGAGAGGATATCAATATGAACGAATGGGAAGTCATTGCCAAACGTTTGAAACCCGAAATGGAAATTCATATCCAAAAGGCAAAGCAGGGACTGCTGGAAGCAAGCCGTTTCCTTTTTCATGATATAGGTGTTCCCGGCAGCAATTATCTGCCCTATGTGAATCAGATGCTGCTGTTTGCAGCATTTTTCTGGACTGTCCGGAAAGATTCCCCTGTTTTTTCAGATAAATGCAATATGCTGAAAAGATGGTTCTGGAGTACTTCACTTACAGGATGGTTTGCCGGTGCAAATCCTTCACAGATTCGGGATATGCTGAAACAGATGAAAGATTTTGCTGAGGATATGAATGGAAAAATTCAGATTCCGGATGGGGGAACAGCCCGTCCTTTACCCAACAGATACACTTCCCGCAATGCAGGAATCCGCTGTCTGATGATCTATCTCTTCTCGCTGAAGCCCCGATATTCTGACGGGTCATATATCCGTCCGGAAGATTTGTCAGATGAAAAGAGCGGATTTGAGTACATCTTCAGAGGAATTGAAAACAATCTTTTATCAAATCCGGCCAACCGCGTTCTTCTTCCCAAAAAAACCGGAACCCCACCGGTTCGGAAACAGATTTTGGCTGTGATCCAGGATTTGACCGTTACTCAGGTTCATCGTTCTGAATTTTTGAGAAGTCACTGCATACCGGAAACTGCCTGCATATACATTGAAAACAGTGACGCGAAATCCTTTATTGATATGCGGAAAAAGCACATTATAGCCGAGGAGGCGAAATTTATGCGTCAGTTCGGAGTTGAACCTTATGAGGGAGATACGGATGAAGATTCAGAAGAAGCATTAATTGATACAGAATGAGTTTCCATGTACAACTGAATTTCTGATTTTCACAGCGTGTTTCATCGCCGGAGTGGATTGGTATCAGCATAATCTGACAAAAGAACAAATCAGAACAGCAGCAAAAGGAACAGCAAATACTGTTCCTTTTTCATTTCACTGGCATTATTTTTCCGGCCATATCACAGCCAGCAGTTCCGCATTCGGAAATGTGAAGGGCAGATCAAGGATTTTCAGATTTTCCATGATAAACTGTTCTGATTTCCGGACGAGATGATTGACTTCTTCTCCGGAAACAGAAGGTCTTATTTCTTTGAATTTCAACCGAGCCTTATTCAGGAGATCAAGCAGTTCGCTGTCTTTGATTAGCACTGCTTTTTCCTCTTTGATACTGAAACCTGCAGCCGCAACTTTTTTCCGGATTTTAATACCGCTGTCTGTAACCCGGTCACTGATTTTGAAAACCGTAATCACCTGATCTGCAAATGATTCCGGAACAAAAGCAATTGTGCCTGCAAAATGTTTTGCCTGCTCAATGGCTTTGTTCATGATTTTATGGCCTATGCACATGATATGCTTATCTTTTTTTCCTGATTTCCGGTCAAAAACCGCATTTTTGTATTGCGGCAGTATCCCCGGTTCATTTTTCCATTGCTCCGGAGTGAGAAATTCCAGTTCCGAATCTTCCTCTTTCACCCGGCGGCTGTTCATTTTCAGCATGGAAATAAAAAAAGGACGTATATCCGGCAAATCCATTTGGGGAATATCTGCGGCAGTTTCCTGATAATCAAATCTGTCGCAGTTGCCCACGATGGCCTTGACCGTATCAATGACATTTTTTCCGGCAAAGCTCGCTGTCTTCCGGTCAAACCATTCCCCAAGTTTTTCTTTGGAAATTTCTTTTGCCTGACTGTAAAGTTCATTAAATACGGACTGATCGGTCATTCCCAGAACAAGCTGCATCAGATCTTCGGGTTCATCCATTACAGAACCAAAGGCTTTCATAATATTGTGAATTTTGCTATCCAGTTTTTCCCATATCATGGATTCCACTGTATCAGGATTGCGCAGACTGATCACTTCCACTGCTTTGGTCTGCCCGTAACGGTTGAGTCTGCCCACCCTCTGATGCATACGCATGGGATTCCAGGGCAGATCCACATGGATGAGCGTATGACAGCTTTCCTGCAAATCAATGCCTTCTCCCGCGGCCTCAGTGGAAACCAGAAAGCGGACTTTGCCTTCATTGAAGCGTTCGGAAGCATTTTCCCTGCTTTGCCGCAGTGTGACAGTTTTTCCTTCCCGGTTGATAACTCCCGAAGCGCAGTGATCTCCGTTGATGAATGTAACACATTCATTTCCAAAGTGTTTCATCAGGGCAGAAATCAGAAGAGACTGGGTTGCCTTGTATTCGGTAAAGAAAAGAACAGACCTGTCTGCAAATTCTGTTACGATCAGTTCCGCAATTTTCTGTATTTTGGTTTCCTCTGAGATCCTGTTTGCATATTCAATGAGTTCATCAAGTCTTTCCTCCTCATTTTTTATCAGCCGGATATAAGGTTCTGCGGATTCGGCAATTTTTTCTTCCAAAACAGCCATATTATCCAGTGTTTCATCTCCGCTGAGATTTTCCCTGTATATACGGATTGTCTCTGCGGTCTTTTTTTCCGCTTCCTTTCTGTTCTGTTTCAAATTTTCCCGGCGGTTTATCAATGCCCTGCGGATGGCAGCAACAGAACTGGATGCCAGTTTCTGCATGGCAATCAGAACCAGAATAATGGTCCTGCTTTCCTGCATTGATCGATCAGAGGCATAGGCTTTTCCGGTCAGAATAAAATCACTCATCATTTTGTAAAATTCTGATTCTTCCGGAGAATAGGCATAGGTTTCGGAACGGACTTTGGGCGGAAAAAAGATTTTTCTTCCTTTCAAATCCGTAACATTCTGCTTGTTGTTTCTGATCATCACCTGATTGAGAAAAGACAGTTGTCCGCTTAATGATTTGTCCGGTGAAAAAAGATCGGGACGCAGAAGATGCAAAAGAGAAAGAAAACCGAAATCCTTTCCCCGGTGGGGTGTGCCGGTGAAAAATATCATGGAACGGATACGGCTGTTTTTCTGGAGTGTGTCAATGAGTTTGTAACCCAACGTCTGCCCCGAATGCTCATCATTGTTCAGATGGTGGGCTTCATCCACTATCACCAAATCCCAGGGTTCGCTTTCCAGCATCCGTTCATGCCTGCCTTTGCTGTCCATACGCAATGTATGAACAGAGGCAATGACATAGGGATGTGTATTCCAGAAATCGGATTTCCGGGTATCTGTTTCTGCTGCATAGATGCTCAGGCGAATGTCAAACATGGTGCGAAGGCGCAGTTGCCATTGCTCCACAAGGGAAGCCGGGCATATAACCAAAAGCCGCTGCACAATTTTTCGGGACAGCAGGGGCCAGAGAATCAATCCGGCTTCTATGGTTTTTCCCAATCCCACATCATCGGCAACCAGCCATCTTGCGGGAATTTTTTCCGTAACTCTTTTGCAAACCCAAAGCTGATGGGGAAGAAGATCAATCCGGGACAGGAAAAATACGCCCCATGTGTCATTTATGGACTGAATGGCTTCTGCCTGTATCTTTGCAATCACTTCCAATGGTGAGGCCAGTTCATACCGTGCAATTGCATCGGAAATGGAAATAATCGGCTCAATATCGGTTTTCGCGCATTCTTCCAGCCCGTGTTCAAAACGGATACCTGCGGTTTCTCCGTCATCATATTTTACTAAAGTTTCTTTACATTAATCATATTCTGTTTAAATATCAGATTATTATATTG
>CAZDIU010000346.1:0-5069 GCA_964505535.1 uncultured Desulfobacterales bacterium
AGTGTTCAGGTTTCAGTGTCTGTTTCCTGACACCTGAAACCTGACATCCGGCATCCGGACAATCCGGTATTTTGACAACTTCCTCTTCCCTTAGGAACATTTCAGCAAAGGAACGCTTATGTTTTTGCACAAATGGCTCTCTTTCCGAAAACCGGCTTCTCCCTCACGGGAGGAACTGATGAAGGCATTTCAACTGAAATATGTCAGTTTCCGGGATTTGATTCAATCCAACTCGGAACTGCTGAAGATTATTTCTGACATTGAGGAAAAACTCCGGGGAGAGGTCATTTTCGGCCAGGCATATATTGAGGCGCAGACCACCCGCGCCCTGTTTCACACCGGCAGGATGATCAGCGCACTGGAAAAACTCTCCGGCCGCGAGTATCCGCTTCTGTACAAAACTCTGGAACAGATACAGGCAGCGGTGAAACAGCAGCATGGAGCACTTCCGGTTTCCGGAACCGGGGCCAATGTTCTGCCCTACAGGGAAATTCACCGGGACATGGCTGAATCCGTGGGAGAGAAAAATGCAAATCTTGGAGAGGTGATGAACCGGGTCGGTCTTTCCGTGCCCAGAGGATTTGCCATTACTGCTGCGGCTTTCAAAAACTTCATCCTCTGTAATGATTTGGGAGACAGAATCCGGAACCTCAAGGCAAAGACCGACCTGCTGATGCCGGACACCATCATTGAGGCAAGCGAAAAAATACAGCAGCTCTTTCCGGACGCGCAGATTCCCGAAGACATGAAAGCGGACATTCTGCGGGCATACGGAGAGCTTGGCAGACTTTGCGCAGCCGAGGGAAGGGAACTGATGATCGCGCTGCGCAGCAGCGCCATCGGAGAGGACTCTTTTCTTTCCTTTGCAGGCCAGTATCTCACGGTTCTCAATGTGCCGAAGGGAAGACTGTTTGAGGAATACAAACGGGTTGTGGCAAGTCTGTTTACTCCCCGCGCCCTTTCCTATCGGCTGCATATGGGCATTCCCTTTGAGGAATCTGCCATGTGCGTTGCCTGTCTGGAAATGGTTGACGCAAAGGTGAGCGGTGTCATGTACACCCGGAACCCGGTGCGTCCCCATGAGGAAAAAATCCTCATCACAGCGGTCTGGGGTCTTGGCCCCTATGCGGTGGACGGGGTGATTCCGCCGGACACCTTTGTTCTGGATCGCAAAGCGCCCCATGCCGTGCTGAAGAAAAGGATTTCAGACAAATCCGCGCGTATCATTGCCGGGGTGGAAGGCTATCTCACAGAGGAGCGTGTAAAACCGGAAGAGCGGCAGGCCGCGTGTCTTACGGAAGAACAGGCGCAGGAACTTGCGGTCTGGGGCATGGGACTGGAAAATCATTTTGGAACGCCCCAGGATGTGGAATGGGCATTGGACCGGCAGGGGCGCATGGTCGTGCTGCAAACCCGGCCCCTGCGTCTGGAAGGCCCGGGTGCAGATCAGCCTGTGCCTTTGGAAAAGATTTCCGAATATCCTCTTCTGGTTGATGGCGGGGAAACCGGATGCGCAGGTGTGGGTTTTGGCAGGGTTTTCCATGTGCGCTCAGATGCGGATCTGCGGGAGGTTCCGGACAGATGCGTACTGGTGGCGCCGCATACCTCTCCCCAGTTTGTCATGGTCATGCCAAAGGTCAGCGCGATCGTCACGGATGCCGGAAATGTGACCGGTCATATGGCCTCGCTGGCCAGGGAATACATGGTTCCCACCATTCTGAATGCGTCCGGTGCCACCCGGCTGATTCCCCGGGAAGCCGAAGTCACGGTGGATGCTTACAATGGCAGGGTTTATATGGGAAAGGTTGCGGAACTTATCAATATCCGCGTTTCTGCCGGAGGGTTTATGAAAAACAGCCCGGTCTGGCAGACTCTGCGGGAACGGGCCGATCTGATTCTGCCCCTGAATCTGACCAATCCCAAATCCCCTGCGTTTTCCGCGCAGAACTGCCGTACCGTGCATGACATCATGCGCCTGATCCATGAAACCTCCTACAAAGAAATTTTCCAGCTTGGGGATTTTGTCACAGACCGGGGCAAAATCTCCGTGCAGTTGGATGCGCGGCTGCCCATTGATCTCCATATCATTGATCTGGGCGGTGGGCTGGAGGACGCGGAAAAGCGGAGAAAAGTGAGGCCGGAACAGGTTACATCTGTTCCCTTCCGCGCGCTGCTTACCGGAATGCTTCACGGGGATTTGCATCTGCGGGAGCCCAGACCGCTGGAACTGCGGGGATTTTTCTCTGTGATGAGCCGTCAGATGCTTTCTCCGCCAAACATCGGGGAGGAACGGTTCGGTGACAGAAGTTATGCCATTGTCTCGGACAGATATCTGAATTTCAGTTCACGGGTGGGGTACCATTACAGCATTCTGGACTGCTACTCCGGTCTGACGCCCACCAAAAACTATGTCAATTTTGAATTCAAGGGCGGTGCGGCAGATGATGTGCGCCGGAACCGCCGTGCGCGGCTGATTGAAAAAATCCTGTCGGAAAGCGGTTTCTGGGTGGAGACAGTGGGAGATCGGGTCACGGCGCGCTATACCAAACACACTGCCGAGGAAATATCGGAAAAACTGGATATCATAGGAAGACTGCTCATTTTCACCCGGCAGATGGATATGCTCATGCACAGTGATGGCTGCATTTCTGCCCTGGCCGAATGCTTTCACACAGGGAATTATATCTGTGATCCGAATATGCTCAGCAGTGTGAGTTCGACATAAAAATTCAGTCTGTGAAATCAGCGTGCTTTTTCCTCCTTGAATGGTGATATGTTTTTGGGATTTGATACATTTTTTCTGCTTGCAAATGCTCAACTGTCCTGCTAATCATGTAATTCATGAGCATTCAGTTTGAGGCAGGGGGATCATGTGTCACAACCGGGTCACAACCGGAACAGCCGTGATGACAGAATTTTCAGAACAATATTCTGCCTGAGGACATCCGGCCATTCTGCTGATTCATTCATCCTGACTGTCCGGGTTCAGAAAGCGGGATCATTTGTCCACCCAGTTCTTCGGAGGAGCCATCATGAGACTGAATATCTGCAAAAAGATCAATATGCTGCTTGTCGGAGGAATTCTTGTATCCTCAGGACTGTCCCTTGTCATATCGGCATATTCCATAAGGGAAAACGGAGAAAAGGAGATTTTGACCTATCAGAACGCGCTGATCGCGGACAGGAAACAGTCTTTGAAAAATCTTGTGAGCAATGTCTATGTTTTTCTGGAAAAAACCTATGCGGATGCCACTGATCCCCATAAAATCGCTGTCATTTATGAGGAAAAGCTCAGAGACCTTGTCAATGTGGCCTACAGTGTGGCAGATGCCCTGTATCAGACTGATCATCTTACGGAAGCAGAGAAAAAAAGGATGGCCCTGTCTGTCATCCGGGAACTGCGCTACGGGGATGAAGATTACTTCTGGATCAATGATACAGGCCCGGTCATGATCATGCATCCCTTCCAACCGGAAATGACAGGAAAAGATATATCAGATTTTCAGGATCCTGTGGGCAAAAAGCTGTTTGCTGAGATGGTGGGGGTCTGTCTGGCCAGCGGAGAGGGTTCGGTGGCTTACATGTGGCCCAAACCCGGAAAAGAGAAGCCTGTCCCCAAACTCTCCTATGTGAAACTGTTCAAACCCTGGAACTGGATTATCGGAACCGGCGTGTATATGGAAACGGCTGAGGAGAATCTGAAAAGAAACGCGCTGTCCACTGTCAATTCCATGAGATATGGCAATGAAGGCACAGACTATTTTTACATATTCAGTCTGGGGACGAAAAAAATGGTGCAGCATCCCAGAGCAGATCTGATCGGAAGCGATATTGCGGATCCGATTTACAAAGATACGAACGGTAAGGATATTCTGGTAGATCAGGTTGAAATTATAGAAAAATATGGTGAAGGTTTTTCCTCCTATCACTGGTTCAAACCCGGACATGCGAAACCCTTTTCCAAACTGACCTTTGTGAAACATTTCAAACCCTGGAACTGGGTGGTGGCCACAGGGGTTTATATGGATGACATTGAACAGGCAGTCTGTGTGAAAGAAAAAGAAATCCGGGAGATGTTTTTCAGACAGATGGGTGCATTAGGGCTGGGCATATGTTCCGTAACTGCGGCAGTGCTGATCATGGGCTTTTTTTTCAACCGGAAAAATATTCTGCGGCCGATAGACCGGATTTGCCGGATCATGTCAGAATGCGGACAGGAACTGGATTTGGTTGCATCCAAAGTTCTGTCTGCCGGGCAGGGACTGGCCGGACGGGCCTCGGCTCAGACTCAAACCATCCGGGAAATTGTCAGTTCTCTGGAAAACATCTCGGCCCTGAATGCTGACAATGCAGATAAGGCCCGTCTGTCAATTGATTTCGGAAATGAAACAGAAAAATCACTTCACACCGCAGCCGGAACCATGAAAACCGCTGTTTCAGCCATGGAACAGGTGAAAAACAAAGGGGAGGAGACCGGAAAGATCATCCGGATCATTGATGAAATTGCATTTCAGACCAATCTCCTGGCTTTGAATGCAGCCATAGAATCAGCCCGTGCGGGCAAAGCCGGAACCGGTTTTGCAGTTGTGTCTGAAGAGGTGAGAAATCTGGCGCTGCGGACTGCACAGGAAGCGAAAAACACCCAAAACCTGATTCAGGATACGGTATCGGGAATTGCGCAGGGAACCATGCTGGTGGAAAAGGCTGACGCGGCCTTTCACACTGCCCTGGAACAGAACCGGACGGTCTCCGGGCTGATCAGGGAAATCGCTTCGGCTTTCGGGAACCAGACAGAGGAAATCACCCGGGTGCGTGAGGCAGCGGACAAAATGGAAATGGTGGCCCGGCAGAATGCGGCCAGTGTGGAAGAATATACCTCAGCGTCCGTTGCCCTGACAGATCAGGCGGGACAGATGAAAGAATCCGTATGCGAACTGGAAATGCTGATGAGAGGCAGATCATAAATCCCATCCGCAAGTAAGGCCCATGGCAACGCCCCAATGCCATTAAGGATAGTGGGTCAAATCCGTTGATCTGAAATCCCCTCCCCCGGCGGGAGGGGCAGGGGA
>CAZDIU010000347.1:0-5016 GCA_964505535.1 uncultured Desulfobacterales bacterium
CCGCAGCATCCTCTCCGGTGATCAGGGTGAAGGCATCGCCTGTGCAGGCTGCCCTGCCGGTACGTCCGATGCGGTGGATATAGGCATCCGGTGTATCCGGTATGTCAAAATTGATAACATGGGATATGCCGGACACATCAATGCCGCGTGCGGCAATATCGGTTGCCACCAGTATGCGGTATTTGCCGGTGCGGAAACCGTCCAGCGCGGCCTGTCTTCTGGGCTGTGAAAGATTTCCCTGCAGGGACGCGGAACTGTAACCCGCATGGGTCAGCACTTCTCCCAGCTTTTTGGCGCGGTGTTTTGTACGGGTGAAAACCAGCACCGAACCGGTATGGGTATGGCTCAGCAGTTCCAGCAGCAGAGGTGTTTTCAGATGCTGTGCCACCGGATAAAGCGCATGGCTGACTGTGTCCGCGGGTGCTGTCATCCCTATCTGAACCGTAAGGGGTTTGCTGAGAACCTCAGCGGCCAGACTTCGGATTTCCTGGGGCATGGTGGCTGAAAACAGCAGGGTCTGCCGTTTTTTGGGGACTTGTTTCATAATTCGCCGGATGTCAGGAAGAAAACCCATGTCAAACATATGATCGGCTTCGTCCAGCACCAGCATTTCCAGATGGGAAAGATCAGCGGTTCCCCGGTTAAGATGATCCAGAAGACGTCCGGGACAGGCGACCACAATATCCGCGCCCCGCTTAAGTTTCTGCATCTGCGTGTTTATGTTTACCCCGCCATACACGGCAAGGCAGCGCAGTTTGGTCTGTCTGCCAAGAATGTCAAATGTTTCACGGATCTGCTCAGCCAGTTCACGGGTCGGAGCAATGATCAGTCCGCGGATCCGGCCGCGCTCGCCTTTAATCAGTCTGTGCAGCATGGGCAAAGCAAAAGCCGCTGTTTTGCCCGTGCCTGTCTGGGCCAGTCCCATCAGATCATTTCCCTGCATTGCCAGAGGAATGGCTTTGGTCTGAATGGGTGTGGGTTCGGAAAAACCGGCAGCAGTGATGCCGGAAGCAACATGGGGATGAAAATCAAAAGATTGAAAAGACATAATTTCCTTACTTTTTAATGTATAAAAAAGCCCCGGAAAAATTCCGGGGCTCACGATGGTTTCGTTTTTTCCAGAAAAATGAATCAGAATTTTTATCATCTGCGGATGTCTTTGTCAAACACTATTGCACATTTCAGTGATTCAGAATGAAAATAAACGTAACGGACAGAAAGAGGAACGATTTTTACAGGGAAACACCTCTCCTGTTTCCCGATCTGATTGTCTGAACGGGATTTCCGTATCCGGTATTTTCCTGTTTACGTTTCACTCCTTTCTTTATCTGAAAAATGTGAGAAGATTATCCCGTATTCCGGAGCGGGCGTCTCCCTTTCTGTCAGTCGCAACGGAACTGAATTCTGCGTTTCAGTAATTCCTTAAGTATTTCTGAATTCAATATGATATGTCGTATTTCTCCGAGCATACATTCCCAAAGATGTTTTACCGTCATATTTCCTTCAGGCAGAGGATCAGACAATGAACTGAATTCGAATAACTGATTTATAATATGGGCAATCTGTAAACACTGATAATAATTTTTTGCTGCTGTTGCAGAAATCCCTGAATATTTATGTCCCAATCCGTACCCGTGATTCTTCTCGCTCTCAGACTGCTGACAGACACGAACCTTGCCGACTTACCGGCTGTTTCTTCAGTACATTCTGACCACTTCAGCATAAAACCCTTATAATCAATGTCATTAACCCATTTATATGTGCGGACAGTTTTCTTTTCTCCTTTGCAGATCGTGATCTGACGCCTGTTTTCCTCCGAAAGTTCTTTCAATATCCTTACTTCTTCCCATACCGAAGGCAGATTCCCGTCTCTCAGACTGATGACGGACTCCCATTCATTTTCTCCGCATATCCCGAAAAAAGTCTGATTCGGATACAGCCCGTCTCCGCATATGCATATCGGAAGACGGGGAAAATCCTTTTTCAACTTCTCCGCAGGCCGCACAGAAGCTTTCAGCCCGCAATCCTGCCTGTCATATTTTCCTCCGGGGTTTTCCACCCATTCCGCAGCAGGGAAAACACTGAAACCGTTTTCCGTTACATGCCTCGCTTCGACAACATTATGAAACAGCCATAATCAGTTCCGCCGGTTCATAAACTTTCTTTTTCCGGCAATCTTCAATCTCTCTGATTTTATCATACAGATCGGGAAAATAATGAAAAATTGTCTTACACAGTCTGAAAATCAGATTCTTTCTGCCTGTTTTTTTTGAATCCTTCTGCTGTCTCCGTTTCCGGGTGCGGTTTTCATATCTCATTCCTTTCATAACGGGTGGTTTATGATGCTCAGAACCGCACCTTGTCATAAAAGTCCTTTCCGAAATATGAAAAAACAGCACGAAAAATCTTTTCCGGCTGTTTTTGAATCTTACCGGATTCACTCAGTTATTAAGTTTATATTTTTTCGTTCTGAATCACTGGCCATATGTTCTCCTCTGGACTTTCGTATACAGAGATGTTATGAATATCAGGTATATTTTTGAAGCCCGGTACAGCCCTGAAACAGATTTTTCGACACCTATACCAAGGGAGAGATTCGGATGAGCGAAAAAAAAATCGTGGCGTATGTGGAAAGAGAGATGGAAGAATTTATCCCCTTTTTTCTGGAAGAAAGCAAAGAGGAAGTCCGCCAGCTCGTGGAGGCTCTGAAAAATGGGGATTACAGGGCTTTGAAAGACTTTGGTCACAAAATCAAAGGTTCTTCCGTAACCTGCAGCGAAGGCTTTCAGGAAATGAGCAATATCGGGATAGCCATAGAAGCTGCGGCCAAAGAGAAAAAGAGCCTGAATGAAATCAAGGAACTGGTCAGGGCATACATCAACTATGTGAACAATGTTGAAATCGTTTATGTGGACAAATGATGCTTATTCCTGACCTGCCTTTTCAATGGAGATCACACCCAGTTTCACCATGGTCAGCAGGTGGTTGTAGGTGCGCATATCGGTCAGGGAACTTGCATCAATCACATCCCTGACCCCCGCATGCTGCAGGACAAGGGTGAGCACATCCCTGAGCCCGGGACGGGATTTGATCCGCGAGATCTTTTCAAGTCCCTCATGGTTGATCGTGATCCGGTTGTTGAAAGAGGCCTTCCGCAAATCTCTGAGCGTGACAACCTCCCTGTTTCCGTCCTCAATAAGTTCGTCCATGTCCTCGTGGATGGTCTGGACCACAACAACCGGCTGGGGTTCGAACTTCGGAGCCCCTCCTCTGTCGGCAAATATCCGGTAAAGTGCCTTTTTGCCTGTTGCCCTGCCGTGAAAGGCATGAACCACACGGCCTTCCTGGAAAAAAATCATCTGTTTTTCCTGACGCCTGCCGATCTCCAGTGTTCCGGTCAGCTGCCTGCTTTCCACATTCCTCAGCACTTTCAGCAACCATTCTTCTATCATCAGTTCCGGCCTGGCCTTTCTGACTTTTTTTTCTGATTCCGTTTTTTCGTCCATAAGACCCGCTACTTTTGCATTGAGCATTTCGTTTACAATTGCTGCTGCCCTGGGACGGCTCATTTTGCCATTGTTGAGGATATTGCTTACAGTGGAACCTTTGTCTATCATTCTTATGATATTCTGAACCCGCTCCTTTCCGAAACGATCCTCCACTTCGGGCAGGGGATCGGTGGAAAGAAGGCGCAGCCGAATATCCAGATCCGGCAGACGGGAATACAGGCCCTTTGCTTCGTCAATCAGACGGCTTCCCTGGAGAAGGGCGGCCATATTGGTCATTCTGATCTGTTCAGGTTCATCAACAGTTCTTCCATAAAATTCAAAATAACCCTCTTCCTCATCCATCAGGCTGTAAAATGCCTCGGTTCCCTCCAGGGTCCCGAACTGGGCTTTCACCAAGTTGCCTTTCTTGAACAGAATTCTGCCCAGGGATTTGCCTTCGCCGTTTGTGAATTCCAGTTCTCCGCTTTTCTGATTGGACTCCACAATCTGGATGACATCATTGAGATTCATCTGGGAAAGATTTCCGCTGAAGTCGGCCTTGGACTGGAAAGATTTGGCCTTTGCCGCCCGCTCCAGCACCTTTTCCATGCGTTCCAGAAGAAAATCGGTTTTCACCGGTTTGCATATATAATCATCCGCTCCCAGACGGAAGCCCTCCAACTGATCCGTGGCCTCGGTTTTTCCGGACAGAAAGATAAAGGGGATATTGGCTGTTCTGGAATCCTGACGCACCTTTTCACAGAATTCATAGCCCGTCATCTGCGGCATTTCTATATCTGACACGATGATATGCGGTTTGATCCGGGGAATGCTGTTCAGCGCGTCCTGACCGCTTCTGAAGTATTCAGCTTCATAATCAGCCTTGGACAGTTTGAATTTCAGCAGTCTTCCGATTTTGGGATCATCATCAACGATGAGAACCTTGCCTTTCATTTTTCCTCCTTACATAACTGAAACAGCGGACTCAGTTATGCGGTATCCGGCAATTATGGTAAACGAAAAGGATGATTTTGCAAAAAATACAGGAAATGGTCAACGGTTATTTCATATCCCAATCCCTTTGCCTCTTTTCCCCCTGCTTTGTTTCTGATACCAAACCAACAGAAAAAATACAATTTTATTTGTTTATACCGCGTGAAAAATATTTTCTTTCCCCTCAGGGCAGGGACTGTGTTCTGCTGACATTTCGGATCAGACTGCCGGTTCCGGTTTCAGGTCTGAGCCGTGCACAGTGCAGCAACTCATTCCGGACAGACGCTGTGAAAATCCGATGGATTCAGGCCGGAGATGCTGCTTACAATAAAATCATAAGGTTGCAGAAATGTCAACAGAACCTGAAATCTTCTCCGAAAACAGATTTCAGGATTTTGCTGTCTTGCCATCGGAAAATTCTCATGCCAAATCACCATTGAAAACATACTTTCATTCCGTTCCGGCCCAGAGCGTCAGTGCCGTCAGACCGGGTGGGAAAAGATACTGATCCGGAGTCCCTGACTGAAAGTTTGGG
>CAZDIU010000348.1:0-4981 GCA_964505535.1 uncultured Desulfobacterales bacterium
GTTATGGTGGACACACCCTCTTTGAGGATACAGGGTTCCGGCTCAACCGCCGGGAACGGGTGGGACTGGTGGGACGCAACGGGCATGGCAAGACCACCCTGTTCCGAATCATTACCGGTGAGGAATCCCCGGACACGGGCGCAGTGATTATTCCCAAAAATTACCGGATCGGTTATGTGCGCCAGAACATTGAATTTACGGAAAACACAGTTCTGAAAGAAGGCATGAGGGGACTGCAGGCAGAGGAAAGCGACCATTCCTGGAAAGTGGAGAAGATTCTTTTCGGTCTGGGATTTTCACAGGCAGACATGGATCGCAGTCCCCTGGAATTTTCCGGCGGTTTTCAGGTGCGTCTGAATCTGGCCAAGATGCTGGTTTCAGATCCGGATCTGCTGCTGCTGGACGAACCCACCAATTATCTGGATATTACATCGATCCGATGGATACAGGGTTTTCTCAATGCCTGGCCCCGTGAGGTTATGCTGATTACCCATGATCGCGGATTCATGGACAAAGTTGTCACCCATACGGTCGCAATCCACAGAAAAAAAATGCGCAAGATCGAGGGCGATACCGGCAAACTCTACGCCCAGATTGCCCAGGATGAGGAAATCTATGAAAAAACAAGGGTCAATGATGAACGCAGACGCAAAGAGATCGAGCTTTTCATCACCCGTTTCCGGGCCAAGGCCCGGCTGGCCAATATGGTGCAGTCCCGCATCAAAACCTTGGGAAAAATGGATAAAAAAGACAAACTGGAGGAACTGAAGAATCTGGATTTCTCCTTCCGCTCCAAACCCTTCAAGGGCAAAAATGTCATGAACGCGCGCAGTCTTTCCTTTGGCTATGAAGGCCAGGCAGATCTGATTGAGAATTTTTCCGTCAGTGTCGGGCATGGAGAGCGCATCTGCATTGTGGGCAAAAACGGCAGGGGAAAAACCACCCTGCTTCGGCTGATAGCCGGTTCCCTGACACCCCAGACCGGCGAGATTGTGTTCAATCCCAATATTGTCAAAGGTGTGTATGAGCAGACCAATATCAAAACCCTGGTGGATACCCGCAGCGTTGCGGAGGAAATTCTGTATTCTGATGCAGGCGTGGATCAGCAGAAGGCCCGGAATATCGCAGGGGCCATGATGTTTGAAGGGGATGCGGCTCTGAAAAAGGTCAGTGTGCTGTCCGGCGGGGAAAAAAGCCGGGTGATGCTGGGCAAGCTGCTTGCCACACCTGTGAACATGCTGCTGCTGGATGAACCCACCAATCATCTGGACATGGAATCCTGTGATGCACTTCTTGCCGCGATTGACAATTTTGATGGCACTGTGATCATGGTTACGCACAATGAAATGTTTCTCCATGCCATTGCGCAGAGACTGATTGTATTCCGGGATGAAGGCATTGAGGTTTTTGAAGGAAGCTATCAGCGTTTTCTGGAAAAGGGCGGATGGCAGGATGAGGATATGTCTGCTGCAAAGTCCGAGTCCCCGGTTTTCCATCAGGAAACAGAAACCCGTCCGAAGATCAGCAGAAAGGAACTGCGCAAACTGCGCTCTGAAGTGGTCACGGAGCGGTCAAAAATTCTCAAACCGGTGGAAGACCGGATCAGGCGGATTGAAAATGATATTGACGCGAATGAGAAAAAACTGGAAACGCTCAACGCGGAAATGATGGAAGCCAGTCAGAAAGGCGAAGGCAGGAAAATAGCGGACATCGGCCAGACCATCCATGCCTGTCAGCAGTCCATTGAGCAATGGTTTGAGGAACTGGAGCAGCTCACGGAAAAACTGGAAAGGGAAGGCGCAGTGTTTGATGCCCGGCTTGCTGAACTTGATGAAACCGCCGCGTTCTGAGTGGAAGGATAAATACTGCTGTTCAGAGGGTGTTTGAAAAGTCCCCCGGTTATCATTTTCCCCCTTTTTTAAAGGGGGATTAAGTGCTTGCAAAAAAATAACGTGTACAATTTTTCTGTCCGGAAAACCCTGAGGTTTTTGAAAACCATCCGGGTTTGGAACAGGTTATTTTGTTGCAGACCCTGAGAGAGAAGACAGTTTCTCAACCGCTGTGACTGCACAGACCGGATTGGACATGATACCGATTCCCCATTGAAAAGATACTTAAACAGACAAAAAGAAGTTTTCGTGTATTTAAAAAACCGGATTTTACAAAAAAATCCGGTTTTTGCAACTCACAGATTCAAGGGTGACAGAATACCGGTCTTTTTGAGAAGAAAGAGGAGGGACTGCATGAACACACGCCGTCTGATGGCTGTGGCACGAAAGGAATTCATCCATGTGATCCGGGACTGGCGAAGTCTGTATCTGTCCATTGCCATTCCGCTTTTTCTGATCCTGGTGTTCGGATATGCTTTGAGCATGGATCTGAAAAACATTCCGACACTGGTCATGGATCAGTCCCGAACCGTCAAAAGCCGTGATTTCATCAGTCTGCTTCAGGGGTCTCCGTATTTTTCCATCAGAGACTGTGTTGACAATTACGAATCCGTCAGACGTGATCTGGATGCAGGCAACGCCCTGATTGCGATTGTCATTCCCGGAGATTTTGCCGATAAAATCGCCCGTAACCAGCCGGTTCAGATACAGGTGATTGCAGACGGAAGCGACCCGAACAGCGCGAGACTTGCATTGGGTTATGCAGGGGCAATCGGTAAAATGTTCTCTCAGCAGGTGTCCGCGCAGCAGATTGACAAAACAGTCCGAAATCAGCCGGTTCCCGTTGAATTGCGGCAAAGAGCCTTTTACAACTCGGATCTCAGGAGTCAGAACAATATCATCCCCGGCATTATTGCCATTGTGATGATTGTCATTGCAGCGATGCTGACCAGCATTACGGTTGCAAAAGAATGGGAAATGGGGACAATGGAACAGTTGATCAGCACACCGATTCGGGGGCCGGAACTGGTGTTCGGAAAGATCATCCCCTATTATGTCATCGGAATAACAGATGTGGCCATTGCGGTACTGTCCGGGAAACTGCTGTTTGATGTGCCGCTGCGCGGCAGTCCGGCATTGCTTTTTGTAATGGCTTCCGTATTTCTGACCGGAGCACTGTTTTTCGGGATTACACTCAGCATTGTTTTTAAAAAACAACTGCTTGCCAATCAGGCCGCCCTTCTTGCCAGTTATCTCCCCACCATGCTCCTGAGCGGGTTTGCCTTTGCCATTGAAAATATGCCTGAACTGATACAATATCTGACCTATATCGTGCCTGCCCGTTATTTCATTGCGATTCTCCGGGGAATCTATCTGAAAGGCATCGGCCTGGAGATCCTTGGATTAAATGCGTTTCTGCTCACCCTGTACGCACTGGTCATGATCATTGCTTCCAATAAAAAGATAAAGCTGAAACTGGAGTAATCTATGATAAAAAGGCTGAAATGCATGCTGATCAAAGAATTTCTGCAGATGCTGCGGGATCCCCGGATGAGGGGAATTCTGTTCATTGCGCCTGTTGTGCAGATGACGGTACTGGCATTTGCGCTCACAACGGATGTGACAGATATCAACACGGCCATACTGGATGAGGACAGAACCCTGTCAACGCGCGAAATCGCAATGGCATTTACGGCAGGCCGGTATTTCCGGATCACGGAGTATCCTGATTCCCATGAAAAAGCGAATCTGCTTCTGGATGAAGGGAAAGTGCGGGCCATTATCCATTTCCCCAATGGATTTGAAAAGGATCTGATTTCCGGAAAAACCGCAGTGATTCAGTTGGTTGCCGATGGAACAGACAGTAACACAACCGCAGTGATTTTCGGATATGCCAATGAAATCATTGAACGGACAAATCAGAACCGGATTCAGGAAAAAACCGGGCTGATCGCAGGGAAATCAGAACCGGTTCAGATTGCGGCACGGGCCTGGTATAATCCCAATATGGAAAGCAAATATTTTTTTGTGCCCGGTCTCATTGCCATCATGCTGATGCTGATCGGCATTCTCATGACCAGCATTGCCATTGTCCGTGAAAAGGAAATCGGAACCATTGAGCAGGTAATGGTTACACCCATCCGGAAAACAGAATTCATTCTGGGAAAAACCATTCCGTTTATGATTACCGGATATATTGTCATGACATTGATGCTGGCTGTTGCCATTCTGGTGTTCGGCATTCAGGTTAAAGGGAGTATACTGCTGCTGTACGGTCTTGCGGGAATTTACATTGCCGGAAATCTGGGAATTGCCCTCTTTGTCAGTGCCATATCTGTCACCCAGCAGCAGGCGCTTCTGACGGCTTTTTTTGTTCTCATGCCCGGGGTTCTGCTCAGCGGATTCATCTTTCCCATTGGCAGTATGCCCGAATCCATTCAGTATATCACTTATTTGAATCCCATGCGCTGGTTTCTGGAAATCCTGAGGGGAATTCTGCAGAAAGGCGTGGGACTGGAATCTTTATGGTATCCTGTGACAGGTCAGATCCTTCTTGCGGTACTGTTCCTGACAATGGCAATCACCCGGTTCCGGAAGACAATTTCATAGCTGATGTTGCGCAGTTCCGTCATACCGGCGAAAGCCGGTATCCAGTTTTTTCAGTCTCTCCTGATTTCTGTTTAACATCCGGATTCCGACTTTCGCGGGAATGGCAGAAAAATCCAATTATACAGGATTTGGCAGTGCTGCACAGGCAATGCTGTTATAATATTCATAGGTTATACCCAATGCCGTTTCCTTAAGGCTCTCCCGCCGGGGGAGGGGAATTTTTTACTTAAGGAAACGGCATTGACTTTATACCAATTCGCCATTGATCTGAAACACAGATTTTTCAGAAAAACCGGATTTTTCCAAAAAATCCGGTTTTTTGAACACACCAAAACTTCTTTTTGCCTGTTTATAAGTATCTTTTCAATGGAGAATCGGCATTATACCAATTCGCCATTGATCTGAAACACAGATTTTTCAGAAAAACCGGATTTTTCCAAAAAATCCGGTTTTTTGAACACACCAAAACTTCTTTTTGCCTG
>CAZDIU010000349.1:0-4972 GCA_964505535.1 uncultured Desulfobacterales bacterium
ACTTTTCGTCAATAGTCAAGTCAATGTATTGTGTAAAAGGTGGGACACACCCGGAGTTGCACAGTTGAATTTTTACTTCATCATCTTTGGAAGCGAATGTTGCACTGTATATAGCCGGTTCTTTAAAAATCAGACAGTTGAAAAATCAACCGCGTAACTCCTGAATGAATTTCATTCAACAGAAAGGGAAAAAAAGATGTTTTTCAGGAAATGGAAGGGACTGGGGGGAAAACAGGTTTATTCGGCAATGGCAGCTCTTGTTCTTCTGTCTTTTCTGGCAGGATGCTCGAGTGACAGCAGTTATGAACCCGTGACAACGGTGGAGACTTCCCGTGATGACAAAGGGGTATGGTTCATCACCGGAACTGAGGATGCCACACTTTACAATATCTTTGAGGCACAGGGATATGCTGTGGCAGCGGATCGGCTTTGGCAGGCGGAAACCTTCCGGCGCAGAGCGCAGGGAAGACTGGCAGAGGTGCTTGGCACAGATTTTCTGCAGTCCGATGTGTATATGCGCATTACCGGTTATTCCCAGGCAGAACTGGATGCCGGATTTGCCGCGCTGAATGAAAACACCCGCACCATAATCGAAGCCTATGTGGCAGGTTTCAACCGCAGAATTGCGGAAGTGCGGGCAGATTCCGCTCTGCTGCCTTTTGAGTTCAGGGCTCTGGGCTTTTCACCTGAAGACTGGAAAGTTACGGATGTTCTGGCATGGACAGCCACCATGCTGCGGAATTTTGATCCTGAAGGCGGGCCTTCCAGAGGCACTGCCCAGATAGACAATGCAGCACTGGCCGGTCAGCTTATGGCAGTATTCGGAACGGTTCAGGGCATGGCCATGTTCAATGATCTGCGCTGGGTCAATGATTCCGAGGCACTGACCTATATTCACGGAAGTGAAGTGCTGACAGCCAAATCCGGAACCGGGGAAAGAAAAACAGCCGGGGAGAAATTCACAGCCGATTTGAAACAGGTTTCCGCTCAACTTGCGGAAATGGACAGCATGATTGCCCAAAGCCTGAAGAAAATCAATGCGGATGTGCGCATGGGCAGTTATGCCTGGGTGGTGGCAGGAAACCGGACAGAATCCGGCAATCCCATTCTCTATTCCGGTCCCCAGATGGGTTTTTCCACGCCATCCATCATTCTGGAAGGCTCCATACAGGCCGGAGGACTGAACATTTCCGGCATGGCCATCGCGGGTCTGCCCGGCATTGTCATCGGACGGACACCCCATCATGCCTGGTCCATGCAGGTGGGACATGCGCACAGTACAGACTACTATATTGAAAATGCGGCTGATGTGACACTGGATCGCATGGAAACCATCAAAGTCGCGGGCAGCGCGGATGTGACAGTTCCGGTTTTCAGAACTGTTCACGGTCCGGTCATCAATCCCATGCCCTACAACCCCCAAACCTACACGGCATCGGCTGACAATCCCATTATCACATGGAAATATGCCAACCGGGGATATGAATTTGAAACCATTGGCGCGTATTTGGATATAGCACGCGCGGAAACCATGAATGAGTTCGGCAGCGCGATTGACAGAATCGGTGTAAGTCAGCATTTCTGCTATGCAGACAAAGACGGGAATATCGCGTACTGGATGTCCGGACGCGATCCCATCCGTCCTGCCGGGGAATACCGTTTTCCCCAGGGATTTCTGCCGGGCGTGCCGATTGCGGAATGGGATGGAGCCAATGTTGGTGCCAGATCTTCGGATCGGAACACTTCCAAAGGATATTACACGGGCTGGAACAACAAAACCAGTGCGGAATATGTCAGTTCCTACAACAATCTTTTCTATTCTTT
The DNA here is from genome assembly GCA_964505535.1 of uncultured Desulfobacterales bacterium. GTDB lineage: Bacteria > Desulfobacterota > Desulfobacteria > Desulfobacterales > Desulfococcaceae > JAABRU01. Next base: position 1,825 of record CAZDIU010000349.1, read on the forward strand.
CGGCCCCTTTCACAGAGGGCATGTGCTGGAGGAATATTTTGCCTCCCATGAAAAACTGAATTTTGAAGAACTCAGGGATCTGGCGCTGAATATAGGCACTACCGATTCCTTTGGTGAGGGGGGAAATCCCTGGGCTTTTGTTTCTGCGGCATTTTCCGCAGCAGTGCAGGCCAATTTCACAGAGGAAAGACAGGCTGTTCTGGCTGTCATGAACAACTGGGACGGGCATTTTGTGGATGGCGGATCATCCCAATGGGCAGCAGGAACGGATCGCGCAGATGCCTGGATGCTTTCCGATGCGTGGATTCAGGAAGTTCTCCGTCTTACCTTTGCGGATGAACTGGGGCAGGAAACCTATGAAAAACAGCCTGCTGTGGTTCTTTTCAACACCCTGCTGCACGGACTGGATGTTGACTCCTCTTCCATTGTGAACAGATACAACTGGTTTCAGAATGTGGCAGATGAAAATGCGCCACAGACCGCTTCTGCCATCATTGTCACTGCGTTGGACAATGCTTTGGCAGAACTGGGAACACAGCCCTGGGGAACAGGCAAACGGGGAGAAACCGTTTACAGGCATGATATGATCGGCAAAGTCCATGTCATGCCCTTCTCCTCCCGTTCCACCTATGCACACTGCGTGGAAATGGGACCCAAAGGCCCGGTGCGCATTGAAAGCATGTTCCCTCTGGGAGAATCCGGGTTCATCGGAATGAACGCGGACGGAACTCCGGCTTTTGATCCGCATTTCTTCAGCATGACCCCGGTGTTTGACACTTTTGTTTACAGGGATTTTCCTTTGTTTGACTGATCATGACGCTTCAGTCAGAATAAGCATCCATCCGTAATATTTTCAGACAGACTGGGCGTTACGCAGTTGCTTTAAAGATTCCCCCTTAAACCCTGAGGGGTTTCAAAACCCTCAGGGTTTTTCGGTCAGAAATTTCAGACTGGCCATCTGATTCTCCCGCCAATCGCAGGGTCTGCCCCAACAATTCGCCAGCAGGTGCAATGGCAGGGGGCTTTGCCTGATTTTTCTAACTTATTGAGGACTTATCAACTTTTTCCCCAAGCAGAGGGATATTGCTTGAGCAAATGGGAAAAAGATGATAAAAGATTATATCTATCATCCGGGGTGAGATCAAATCTCACAGCGTTGTCCGCAGTAAGTGTATATCATCTGTAACCCGAAACTCTCACAAAAGGAGGCTGATCTTGAAAAAACGGTTTTTGCTTTTATCCCCGGCTCTTGTCATCACACTGCTTCTGAGTCTGAACGGAATCTGCGCTGCCGGAAAAGTGCAGCAGGATTTGACCGCGGAAAGCACAGTGGAGCAGGTGCTCAGACGCGGAGTGCTGAAAGTGGGCATGTCCACCTTTGTTCCCTGGGCCATGAAGGACAAAAACGGTGAACTCATCGGATTTGAAATTGATGTGGCAAAAAAACTGGCAGAGGATATGGGCGTGAAGGTGGAATTTGTTCCCACCAAATGGGCTGGTATCATTCCCGCGCTGCTCACAGGAAAATTTGATGTGATCATCGGCGGCATGGGCATAGTTCCCCAGCGGAATCTCAAGGTCAATTTCACCATTCCCTATGATTATTCCGGCATGTCCCTTGTCGCTCACAAAGAACTGGCCAAAGGTTTCAGCAGTCTGGAAGATTTCAACAAACCGGATGTCTCCATCGCTTCCCGTCTGGGTTCCACAGCCGCGACAGCAGCTAAGCAGTTCATGCCCAATGCCACACACCGCATGTTTGATGATGAGGCCCAGGCCTATCAGGAGCTGCTCAACGGCAAGGCCCATGCTGTGGTCGGTTCGGCTCCCACTCCGGCTTTTCACGCAATTAAGAATCCGGAGAAACTTTTTCTGCCCCTTGCCGAAACCTTTACCAAAGAACCCATTGGTTTTGCCGTGCAGAAAGGGGATCCGGACACCCTGAATTTTTTCAGCAACTGGATTACGGTACGGCAGGCCGACGGCTGGCTGAAGGAACGCAAACATTACTGGTTTGAAACCAAAGAATGGGAAGCTCAGGTTTCGGAAGAAGCGCAGTAATTTCCGTGAAACACCGCAGGCCCCGCATCTCAGCCCTGGATATTTTTCTGGGGCTGCTTGTCCTCAGTGCCGCGATATACATTTTTTACCGAATCCGTGTCGGACTTCATTATCAGTGGAAATGGGAACTGATTCCCCGCTATCTGTTCCGCTATGATCCGGAAAAAAAACAGTGGGTGGCCAATCTGATCATGCAGGGTTTTTTCATGACCCTGCGCCTCAGCATCTGGGCCACTGCTGTGGCCATGCTTTTGGGCACAGTCATGGGTTTTTTCCGGACAGGGCCAAGCCTGTTCAGACGTCTGCTGGGCACAGCCTATGTGGAATTCATCCGCAATCTTCCTCCGCTGGTCCTGGTTTTCATTTTTTATTTTTTTGTCAGTGACCGGATCATTCCGGCTTTGGGTGTGGAAGATTTCATCCGCAGCCAATCCGGAAATGTGCAGAACATTCTGGGCATTCTTTTTGCACCTCCCGCACAGTTTGCAGCCTTTTTTTCAGGGGTCATCAGTCTGGCTGTGTTCGAGGGAGCATATATCACCGAGATTGTGCGGGCCGGAATTCAGTCTGTGGAAAAAGGCCAGTGGGAGGCATCCGCTGCGTTGGGATTTACCCGGTGGCAGCAGATGCGGCATATCATTGTGCCCCAGGCCATCCAGCGCATTCTTCCGGCTCTTGCCGGTCAGTTCATTTCTGTTATCAAGGATTCCTCCATTGTTTCCGTGATTTCCATTCAGGAACTGACCTTTCAGGGCATGGAACTGGTGGCATCCACTTACCTTGCCTTTGAAATCTGGATTACTGTCACTGTCCTGTATCTGGTGCTGACCCTTTCCTGTTCCCTGATTGTGGAGCGTTTTGAACTGCACCTGCGGCGGAATAAGGGATGAACGGATGTTTCAGTTTTCTGCATCAAGACAATTTTGAAAATGGCTTGACAATATTCTTTTTTCCAATTTGGAAAACAGTAAGTTTTTATCATCTGCAGGACAGGGCCGCTGTTATATTGATATCAATGCCGTTTCCTTAAGTTGAAAATTCCCCTCCCACCGGTGGGAGGGGTCAGGGGAGGGGGAGAAGCAGCATT
>CAZDIU010000350.1:0-4968 GCA_964505535.1 uncultured Desulfobacterales bacterium
GAAGGGACAGACCCAGAAAACGGTTTTGGTGAGATATCAGCAGGTTCATGCCCGTTGAGCATCAGAATGAATGCGCTGCGGATTCATGCAGAATTTGTTTTTGAAATGTCACTGTACGGTCATTTCCATTTCTCATGGGTCAAAGAACTGCTATATCAGCCCCTTTGCTGCAACAGTCTGTTTCATTTCCTCAAAAGCGGTTTCCAGTTCTCCCGTCAGCCGGGCTGCCTCGTCTGAATTTCCGTTTTTTCCGGCTGTTTCTATCCCAAAGGCAATCTCCTGCATGGAAATCGCGCCGGCCGTTGCGGAAGAACCTTTGATGGTGTGTCCTATTCTCCTGATTTCTCCGGTATCCCCCTCTTTCACCTTTTCCTGAAGCTGCATCAGTTGGTTTGGGATATTGGCAGTGAAGATTTTCATCATCATGCAGATCAGGTGCCGGTTATTGCCCATGCGTTCAGCCACACCGTTTTCATCAAATATGATTTTTTCCCTGTTTGGCAGTTTTGCATCCTTGCGGAGCTGCATACGCGCATTCCAGTTTCGGAGCAGGGTCCTGACCAGAGAATGCAGAGATTCGGCAGGACCCGGTTTGCGGAAAAAATACACATGGGGCCGGAGGCATTTCTGCTGGGACGGACTGAGTTCCTTCATATCCGAAATGATGATGATCATGGTTTCCGGATCGGTTTCCAGCAGAGCCTGGGCAGTGCGGGATCCATCTCCGAAATCTCTGCCGATGTTCAAAAGGGAAAGCGGAATCTGTTTTCCCTGCCGGTACTGGGATCTGAAGAACCCAAGCAGGGAAAGGGTATCCGGAAATATGTCAGTTTCAAAAGCCTGTTCAGTTTTCTCCCTCTGTCTGAACAGCGATTGGCAATAATCCCGGTCTTCAGGATTTCCATCGCTGATCAGTATGTGCCTGTTCTCCCGAAACATCAGACAATGATCTCCCCTGTTTTTTCCGTACTGTATCCGCCCAGTTCCCGCACCCGTTTCTGAAATTCAGCGGATCGGATTGTATCCAGAAGCATCTGCATGTTTTCTGTTTCAAAATGATCTTCCGGAATAATCAGATCATACTGCTCGGTGACAACCGGAATGAAATCCAGGTTCAGGGCTTTGGCTGCCGCGTAAATGCCCAGTCCCGTATCCGCTGCTCCGCTGAGCACAGCCACGGCCACGGACATATGGGTGAATTCCTCATTTTCATACCCCTGAATCTCTGCCGGATCAAGTCCCAACTGCCGCAGACGGTAATCCAGCAGAATACGGGTTCCTGCTCCGGGCTGGCGGTTGATGAAACGGATGTCTTTTCTGGCAAGGTCTTCAATTCCTCTGATCTGTTTTGGATTTCCCCGCGGCAGAATCAGTCCCTGATCCCGGAAGACCAGATTCACAATGCGCACCGGAATTTCAGGCAGAAAGCGTTTCACATAGGAAATATTGTAAGACCCGTCCTGGGTATCCAGCAGATGGGAACCGGCCAGATGGCACACGCCTCTTCGGATGGCCATGAGTCCGCCCATACTGCCCACATGGCTGGAGGAAAGACTGAGCCGGGTGTCATTGATACGGAGATGATCGGCCAGCAGATCCAGGGTGTTGTCATGGCTGCCCACGATGACCAGGGTATTGCGGATATGGGAAAGGGGTTTGAGAAGCTCGGCTGTCACGGTTTCATTTTCCCGGATGCCTTCGCTGTTTGCTGGAATGCGGATGATGCCGTCTGCCTGGGTGATGGACGTGATGCTTCCCGCGCCTCTGGGCAGCACATTGGCCACCACACGGCTTCCCACCTGTCCGAGTTTCACGCGCAGAAATTCCTCCACCCCCAGTTTGGACGGAATCTTGCGCGCGGTTTCCACCGGAACAGTCTGCCTTTCCGGTTCCGGCACACCGAGAAAACAGCAGATCAGGGGCCGGACAAACTGCTCAAAAGCCATGATCATGGAAACCGGATAACCGGGAATGCCGATCACCGGTTTTTGTCCGATTTTCCCCAGCAGCACGGGTTTGCCGGGCATGATGGTGACACCGTGAACCAGCACTTCACCCAGAGAGGCAATCACGCTTTTTGTGTAATCCTCGGAACCGGCTGATGATCCGCCCACGGTCAGCACAAGGTCGAAATCCCCCTCCACTGCTGTTTTGATGACCAGCATGATGGTTTCGGGATCATCCGGCATGACCTCATGTTTCACAGATTCCCCGCCGCAGGCTTCGATCATTTTTCCCAGCACATAAGAGTTGGATTCTATGACCTGCCCCGGTTTTACGGATTCCAGCGGAACCTGGCGCCAGTCAACCACTTCCGAGCCTGTGGGAATGATCATCACTTTGGGTTTTCTGCGCACTGGAACCGAAAACACTCCGCCGCCCAGCAGTGCGCCCAGACAGTAGGGGGTAACCAGATGATTGCGGGGAAACAGCAGTTCCGTTGCCACAATGTCTTCACCTGTTTTGCGCACATACTGCCAGGGAAAGGCCGGGGCTTCAATCTGGGCCCGGTTTTCATCAAGCATGTTCAGATTTTCGATCATGATGACCGCATCCGTGCCTTCGGGCATCACATGACCGGTATTCACATAAAAGGCATCTTTGCCGATGATCAGTTCCTTTGGCCGGGTTTCCGCAGCCCCGAAGGTGATTTCCGCCTTTACCGCCACCCCGTCCATTGCAGCCGCGTGGAAATTGGGGGAGGATACGCTGGCATACACAGGTTCAGCCAGCACACGGCCCACTGCATCGGGAGACGGCACGGTTTCGCTTTGCATGGTGGCAAACTGCCCAAACGCATCAAAAAGAATCTGCCGCGCCTCGGTCAGGGGTTTCATTTTCAGATACACATTGCGTTCGGATTTCATATTTTCTCCTTAGTTACTGTGGATTCGGGGTTGACAACAAACAGTACACCGTATTTTCATGCTGACAAAACCTAACCCCCCTGCCCCCCTTCCCTGAAGGGAAGGGGGGATCAGAGCATACGCATCAAGCTAAGATATAACCATCTGTTTTTATTTGTCCCAATCCGGTGGTACAGAAAATTCTCTGTTTTCTGTGCAAAGCTGAAACTCCGGCAGGACGGGCATTTCCGGATGCCTGAAAATCCTGCTTCGGGGCTTAGCTTGATGCGTATGGGGATCAGAGCGGGACACCGGACGGCGCCCCTTCCCTTCAGGGAAGGGGCCGGGGGTTAGGTTGTCCAGCCCCGCTTACTGATAAAGGATTTGATCCAGTTTCTGCCGGGTTTGCGGTTCCAAATCAATAAATTCAATGCCGGTGATATATCTTTCCTCTTCTTTTTTATAGTGTTTGCTGACGGCTCTGACACGCAGTTCCGGAAAATGGAATTTATGATGATGGACGTTCATGTTCCATATTCTGTTTTCCTCAACCGGAACCGTTGTGGTGATCAGGGACCCGCCTGTGCCGATGTCTTTTGTCACAAAATGGATGAAATCCTCTGATTCCTCAGAAATCAGAATTCCCTCCAGCCGCAGGGGCATACGGATATGTTTCCGGTTTTCCGACAGCCCCGTGAGCACCTTGACAAAACTGTTCATTCTTTCTGTCAGGACATTCAGACGTCTGGCAGCCGCTGAGGTTTCTTCCGCGCTGGTCATGTTCTGCTGAACGATTTTTTCAATATCTGCTATGCCGGTCGTGATTTCCTGAATTCCCCGCGCCTGCTCATCCGAGGCCGTGACAATGGCAGCCAGTATGTTTTTGAATTTTTCGCTGTGTTCGCTCACCTGTTCAAAGGATGTGAAAGTTTTTTCTGAGATTCCTGCGCCTTTTCCAATTTTTTCCGACATGAGCTGAATGAGTTCGGCTGTGTTTTTTGTGGCTGCTGCGCACTGAACCGCAAGACTTCGGACTGCCCCGGCCACCACAGAAAAACCGGCCCCGGCCTTTCCCGCCCTTGCGGATTCAATGGCCGCATTCAGAGCCAGCAGATTGGTCTGGAAGGCTATGTTGTCAATATTTTTTATGATTTCAGAAGTTTTTCTGCTCACCTCCCGTATTTCGTGCATTGCTGTGCCCAGTTCCCGGATATTTTCTCCGGCTTTCTGAACAATGTCCCCTCCGCTTTCTGTCAGAACTTTTGCCTTTCCCGCATTTTGGGCATTTGTCCGGGCAGTGCCGGACATGATTTCCAGACTGGCAAAGGATTCCTCTATGGATGCGGCCTGACGGGAAGAACCTTCGGCAAGGGACTGGCTGGTAATGAGTACGGTATTGGCCGCACTTTTGACCTGGGTGGCAATGTCGGAAAGTCCCTCATTGATCATGCGGATGGGGCCGACTGTTCTGCGGATGCTCAAAAGACTGAGGCAGAATGTCAGCAGGATCAGACCTCCTGCCAGAAAAGCCGCATTGCGGATGAGTCCGCCGGCCTGTTTTATATCATCCGACATCACGGCCTGCCCGGTGGGGGGGGCTGCCATGTCAGAGGAAGTGCATATTTTCATGCCAAGATCATTCACTGTCCATGAACCTGCCGCGTACAGCAAACTGATCGCGAGGATGGATACAGCAGCCAGGATGATGACCGGCATGAAGAATTTCATGCGGATGCTCATAGATTGCCTCCGGGGTTTGTATTGACATGTGTTCGGATTTCCCCTTTGTAAACGAGGAGTTGTCAAGTTCTCCGCCGGGCTTCTCCCTTTTATAAAGGAGAATTGAGGGGGGATTTCCGGATGGTTGAGAAGAAATCGCCTTGCTCCATTGCCGTCAGGTTAAGCGCGGCGGAGTCCGGACTGAAAGTTCGGAAGACTGCAATTATTCATAAAAACAGAGCCAGACTTTCAGTTTGGCACTCCCGGACAGTCTTAACCTGACGGCAATGCCCCCTGCCCCCTTTTCAAAAACACCCTGTCAAATTTTTATATCGAACTCATCTTAGGGAACTCCCAGAAAATAAAATATCCATTTTTTATGAGGTATCCGTAGGGGCGACCG
>CAZDIU010000351.1:0-4947 GCA_964505535.1 uncultured Desulfobacterales bacterium
CGTTTTCCCTGGTGACAAGTTCGCTGAATCCTGTGCAGAGAATAACGGGAATCTCCGGCCGTATCTGCATCAGTTCTCTGGAAAGCTCGATGCCGGTAAGGTGGGGCATGGTCATGTCCGTAATGACCAGATCAAAATCATCCGGTGCATTTCGGAACAGACGCAGGGCAGATGAACTGTCAGTCACTTCTGTCACCTGATACCCAAGCCGTTCCAGCATCTGCTTTTCCATCTGCACGATCTGGAGTTCATCATCCACCAGCAGTATTCTTTCATTTCCCCCGGGTGCGGGATGATTTTCCTCACCCCGGGACGGCTCAGACAGTTTTTCCGCGACAGGCAGCCAAATCTCAAAGGTGGTTCCATGTCCCGGACTGCTCTGCACGGCAATATGCCCGTTATGGTTTCTCACAATGCCGTGCACCACGGAAAGCCCCAGCCCGGTTCCCTCCCCCGGTTCCTTGGTGGTAAAATAGGGATCAAAGATGTGTTCCCGTATCTCATCTGTCATACCGTGGCCTGTATCACTGACAGAAATTTTCACACAGGTTCCGGATGCCGCAGACGGCGGAAATCCGGGATTGTCATGCCCGATGTCTGTTTCCCTGACCCTGATGGACAGAATCCCCCCTTTTTCCCGCATGGCATGATACGCGTTGGTGCACAGATTCATCATCACCTGGTGAATCTGCGTGGGATCTCCCAGCACTGCCCTGCACTCTGATCCGACATCCTGCTGAATCTCAATGGTGGCGGGCAAAGTGGCCCGGAGCAGTTTCAGCACCTCCCTGACAATCATCCGGATGTTCACAAGTCTGCGTTCCGTATCACTGCGGCGGCTGAAGGCCAGAATCTGGCTGACCAGATCCCTTGCCCGGAAAGCGGCCTTGAGAACCTGTTCCAGATTCCGGTACATGGGGCTGTTTTCCGGCACATCATCCATCACCAGTTCGGTGTAGCCAATGACAGGAAAAAGAATATTGTTGAAATCATGAGCAATTCCACCGGCAAGCGTACCCAGTGCCTCCATTTTCTGGGCATGACGGAACCGGGCCTCGCTGCGCTGATGTTCCTCCATTTCCTCCTTCAGCCGCTCATTGGCAATTTCCAACTGTTTTGTGCGCTCTTCCAGTTCCGCAGTGCGCTTTCGGATTTCACTTTCCAGATGTTCCCGGTATTTCCGGTTTTCCACCAGCAGTCCGGCCCGTTCAAGAGCCTTGCGGACAGCATGTTCCAGCACTTCCATATCCTGTATGGGTTTGGTGACATAATCCCAGGCCCCCAGACGCAGGGCCTCAATGGCATCCTGCATCACCCCTGTCCCGGACACCACGATGATGGGCGTTTCCGGAGATTCTTTGGTTACAGCGGCCAGCACATCCAGACCGTCAACTTCGGGCATACGGAGATCCACGAGCACAATATCCGGCCGTTTGTCCTGTCGGAAGATTTCCAGTCCCACCCGTCCGTTCTCCGCTTCCAGGATACTGAAACCGCTGTCTTCCAGAAAAACACTGATGCTTTCGCGGATTACCCGATCATCATCAATGATCAGAACCCTTACGCCGGATTTCTCTGTTATCATGAAGTATCCTTTCTCATGTACAGGTGTCAGGTGTTCGGTGTCAGGTGTTCGGTATTCAGTTTTCCGCTTTCAGGGTTCAGTACCTGTCACCTGCAAAAACCTGCGTATGGCCTGCAACAGCATACCCATATCCCCCACCGGTTTGACAAATATCTGTTCGGAAGTGATGCCAATGGCTGTCAGCGGTTCAGGCAGAGTGTAACTGGCTGAACCGGTATGTATAATGAATTTCATTTCCGGCTGCAGGCGGTGGGCTTCCAGAATCAGGAAATTCCCGTCCATGTCCGGCAGACGGATGTCAATAATCCCGGCATCAAAGGGATGGGAAGCCAGTTTGTCCAGTGCATCCCTCACAGTTGCTGCGCTGATCACCAAACAGTTTTCATCTTCCAGAAATGCCTCCAGATTCAGACGGATGGTGTCTTCATCGTCAACAATCAGAATGCAGGGATTCGGAGAATTCATGACAGACTCCTGAACAGGGGCAGACGGACGATGCATCTGGTTCCCTTTCCGGGTTCAGATTCCACGGACAGCGTTCCCTTGTGATTATTGGCAATAATGTAGTAAGATACGGACAGGCCCAGACCCGGGCCGGTTCCCACCTGTCTTGTGGTGAAAAAAGGCTCGAAAATGCGTTTGATGAGGATCGGTTCCATGCCCGGGCCGTTATCCTCCACCTCGATCCGTGCCATTTTTTCCTCTTTGAGCACCCGCAGGATGATCCTGGATTTTCCGGCCGGAGATTCAGACGCGGAAGCGTTGGATGCCATGGCCTGGGCTGCGTTGCGGAGCAGATTCAGCAGCACCTGTTCAATCTCTGTCTCTATACAGGGAACCTGGGGCATTTCCGGGTCAACTTCCCGGATAATTTCAATATTCCGGAAATCATATTTTTTTCTCAGATCATAATCATGATCGGCCAGTTCCAGAGCCCGCTCAGCCAGTTCAGCCAGATCATGGGGACTCATACGGGATTCTCCGGATCGGCTGAAGCGGATCACCTTGTGAATGATTTCCGAGGCCCTGTTGCCGGATTCCCGTATGCTTTCCAGAAAATTCAGAATATTGCGCTTTTCCAGATAACAGCGGATGGTCTGCAGATTTGTGCCGCATTCCTGTGCAATCTCCTCATTTTTGGGCAGTTCCGGGGAAGTGCGGCGGAGAACATTCTGCACACTCTGGAGAATGCCGCCCAGAGGATTGTTGATCTCATGGGCCATGCCTGCTGCCAGACCGCCCACGGACATCATTTTTTCGGCCTGCACCATCATTTCCTCAATCCGCACCCGTATGGTAATGTCCTCAATCTGTATAACCGCCCCCTCCTGTCCTTCCGCGGTCAGGGGAAAAATGCCCACATCCTTATACCGTTTTTCCCCCTTCACTTCAACCCGCAGTTTTTCCCATCGGAAAGGCTGTCCTTTCTCCACCGCGTTCCGAAGATACTCGAACTGTCTGGACAGATAGGGAAAAAAATCCTGTGCAAGGCGGCCCCGGACATTTTCCCATGTAATCCCGGCCTCTTTTTCCGCTTCGGTGTTCCACTCGATGATCCGGCCGTCCCTGTCCACACTCAGCAGCACAGAGGAAAGGGAATCAATGATGTTTTTCACATAATTTCTGGCTGATTCCAGTTCCCTGTTCCGCAGAAGCAGTTCCGCGAGCAGGCGTTTGCGTTCATTTTCTGCCTCCTCTTTTTCCTCCCGCAGGCGGACCAGATCAAAGGCCTGTTCCAGAACCTGCAGCAGTTCATCAGGCCGGAGCGGTTTGTGCAGATAATGGAAAGCCCCATGCTGAACCGCATGGATGGCCGAATCTGTATCTGCATAAGCCGTGGCCATGATGCACAGAATATCCGGAAGCAGAACTTTGAGATCAGCCAGCAACCGGATTCCGTGTCCGTCCGGAAGTTTCAGATCCAGAATGGCCACCGCAGGCTGTTTTTCCCGTGCCAGCGCCAGAGCCTCCGCGCAGGTTCCGGCAGAATATGCAGCATACCCTTCTTCTGTGAGAATATCTTCCAGATTGTCACACTGTGCGGACTCATCATCCACAATCAGGACAGCCTTTTTTTTCATGATCTGTTTTTCCCCTTTGTTTTCGGGAGAATTTTTTTACCTGCCTCCTCTGCTGTCATTGCGTCAGAGGATTGCCAGCATGAATGTCCTGCAAAAACAGCAAAACCCCAGATTTTCCCCCATCCCGGCACAGACAGGATGCCCGCTCTACATTGGGCGCTGCTCCGGTTCCGGAACAGGAAGCACAAGGGAAACAGTCGTTCCCCGGTGCATTTCACTGACCAGGGAAACGGTTCCGCCATGCTCCTCCACAATTTTTTTGACAATGGCAAGTCCCAGCCCGGTTCCCCTTGCCCGTGTGGTGAACAGAGGCTCAAATGCCCGGTCCGCAGTCTCCCGGCTCATTCCCGGCCCATTGTCCGAGACGCTGATGCACAGTCCCTCTTCTGTAACAGATGCAGACACTTTTATCATGGGCTGATAGGCCCTGTCCTGTTCCGCCATTTCTTTTTTCCGCTCATTTACAGACTGGACAGCGTTCTGCAGCAGATTGATCATGGCACGCCGCAGCTTCTCCCTGTCAAAAGAAACCCGCGGGAGTTCCGGATCCGTTTCATGCACCGTGTGCATTCCTTCAGATGAAGGCATCTGTCTGAGCACTTCTTCCAAAAACGGGCTGATGTCCCCCACAACCGCATTGCTGTGCCGCCCCCGTGTATATTCCAGCAGATCCTCCACAATGACATCACACATTTCCACCTGCCCGTCAATGCGGGCAAGATGTTTGTCAATTTTCGGATCTTTTCCTTTGAGCATTTTGCTGAGAATGTATGCGGAAGAGCGGATGACCCCCAGAGGATTGCGCAGATCATGACTGACAGCGGCTGTCAGTCTGCCAAGAACCGAAAGTTTCTCGGCCTTGAGGAGCTGTTCTTTGATGCGTTCCTGTTCAGCAATATCCGCAACCAGTTTGAGCCGCATCTGATTGATGGCCGAAACCACATGGCCAAGTTCGTCTTTTCTGTTTCCCTTTTCCCTGCGGCTCAGAATCAGAGGACTGTCCAGATGGTTCAAATCCAGATGCTGGGCATAATCCACCATCTCCATCAGATGCCGGGTAATGAGCCGGTCAACAATAAAGAGAATGAAAAGCGAAACCGCAAAGGTTTTGAACGCCTGGGTTCCCAGAATCACCAGCACCCTTTCACGCAGACGTTTCCACACACCGCTCAGCGTGGCCGTGACGCGCAGTTCTCCGAGATACACCCTGTCCGTGTTCCATTCTTTATATTGTTGGTGACACCATAGATGGGTCAAAAATATTATACCTCTTCAAAACTA
>CAZDIU010000352.1:0-4946 GCA_964505535.1 uncultured Desulfobacterales bacterium
AGGGGAGGGGGAAAATGACAGTCTGCAATTCAATGACGTTTTCACCCTCCCCCTGTCCACCAGGTCTGTTAAGTTCTGTGATAACTGACTGAAATCACATCGTCACATTTCCCCCCCTTTTTTAAAGGGGGGCAGGGGGGATTTCTCTTTCAACTGTCCGATAATCCCCCTTTAAAAGAAGGGGGAAACCGGACGGAGAACTTAACATCCCTGCCCTCAGGGGGAGTCTTAAGGAAACGGCATTGCCATTACGTTAAGGAATTTCCGGAGTGCCAAAATGAAGTGAAACGGAATGTTGGACAGCCCCATGAGTGCCGAACCGAAAGTTTGGCATTCCGGAAAATCAGGGAACGGGAGAGGACTCAAATATTCAGTCCGGCATTCCCCATCTGCAGATAATTCCTGTTGAATATGCAGGGATAACATGTTATGTTTATAATTTATTAAGAACTCGGAATGCGGAACGCTGAAACAGTAAAAAAAACCGGATTTTTCCGGAAAAATCCGGTTTTTCTGAAAATTCTGCACCTGAAAATTTATGGTGTTCTGCTGTCGTCAGCCAAAGGACTCACGCTGCAAAATGACAGAAAACCATCATCCCCATGACAGATTTTTCAAACAACTGTTTTCCCGGCCTGAGGTCAGCAGGGATTTTCTGAGCAACTGTCTGCTTGGGGAAATCACGGAACTTCCTGATCTGACCTCCCTCGAACTGACAAGGGACTCTTGCTGAAGTTGGCTTTGTGATTGGACCAGGCTGAATTCTCCAAAATCAAATCTGGCACTGCAACAGTTGTCATACCGGAATTATTTAATATAAAAAGGAAAAAACCATGATCGAAACCGACATTCCGGGATACAGAAAGATACACCTCCGTTATCTGGTGCTGGATTTCAACGGCACACTGGCTGTTGACGGCAATCTTCTTCCGGGTGTAAAAAATGCCCTGAACGCACTGTCCCAGGTGCTGGAAATCCATGTCATCACAGCAGACACATTCGGAAAATCCGCAGCCCAGTTGGAGGGCGTGCAGTGCAGACTGTCCATTCTCCCCCCGGGAAACCAGGATAAAGCCAAGCTGGAGTTTGTGAAAAAACTCGGGGCTGAACATACGGCCTGCATTGGAAACGGACGCAATGACCGGCTGATGCTCAAAGAATCTGCTCTGGGACTGGCTGTGATTCTGGGGGAAGGTGCAGCAGCAGAAACGCTGATGGCAGCAGATGCAGTTTTCACGGATATTGTGTCCGCGCTGGATTTTCTGCAGCAGCCCCTGCGGATGACAGCCACCCTGCGTTCCTAGAGCAATTCCAATGCCTTTAATTAAAGGCAAGGAGTGCCAAACTGAAAGTTTGGCAGGGTGAACCATTTACCATCAGGAGTTATCCTCTGCAACTGTCATTCCGGCATAAGCCGGATTCAAGATATTCTGCATACCGACTTTCGTTGGTATGACGATCCTGCACAACATCATTTATCAAAATAGCATCAAAGGAGAACAACACATTGCTGGAACTGAAATCACCTGATTTGAAAACAGAAAAAATCGGAACATTGGTCATACCCGTCTGTGAGGACGCGGACATTCACGATAACCGTGCGCTTTCCGCGCTTGCCGGGAGAGCAAAGAAAATGGAGGAATTCAAACGCGGCAATGACGCGGAAGTGGTTTTCTTTGATCCCCCGGAAATCAGTGCTTCCCGTGTGATCTGCATGGGCATTGGGAAAAAGGAGAAACTGAATACCGAATCTCTGCGCTCCTTTGCCGGAAAAGCCGTGAAAGCCTGCATCAAAAAAAATCTGGAAGAGATTCTCATTGCCGTTCCTTCGGACAAAAAGTACGGAGCAGACATGGCAGACCTGCTGGAATCTGTTATGGAAGGGGCCTGTCTGGGAAACCATATTTATGATCACTACAAAGAGGAAAAGAAACAAAGCCCCCTGAAAAAAATTTCGATCTTTGCCAAACCGCAGACAGCGGCAAAATTTGCCGGACTTGCAGAACGGGTGGAACATATCTGCGCGGGAACCGTGATGGCACGGGAATGGGTTTCCATGCCGTCCAATGACAAAAAACCGGAACAGTATGCAGCCATGATAGCCCAGGCTGCGGAAAAAGCCGGACTTGCTGTCACAGTCATGGATGAGAAGGAACTGGAAGATCAGAAATTCGGTTCCCTGCTGTCTGTTTCACAGGGCAGTGAAGCCAAACCCCGTATGGTCATTCTGGAATACAAAGCCCCGAAAGCAAAAAAACACATTGCGCTGGTGGGCAAGGGGGTTACATTTGATTCCGGCGGACTCAATCTCAAGATCAGCGGGAACATGTCCGGAATGAAAACAGACATGGCCGGTTCCGCTGCAGTTGCCGCAACCCTGATTGCCGCAGCAAAGCTCAAACCCAAAGTCCGTCTGACCGCGTTCATTCCCATTGTGGAAAACATGCCATCGGGAACGGCCTCCCGGCCTGGAGATGTGGTCAGAAGTTATGACGGAAAAACCGTGGAAATCGGCAATACAGACGCGGAAGGCCGTCTGATTCTCATTGACGCGATGTCCTACGCAATCCGGAATTGCAAACCCGATACCCTTATTGATCTGGCCACCCTTACAGGTGCGTGCGTGGTGGCTCTGGGAGAGAGAATTGCAGGTGTTTTCTCCCCTGACAGCCAACTGGCTGAAACCATTGCGGCTTCGGGAAAGAAAATCCATGAGCGCTGCTGGCCGATGCCCATGCCTGAAGATTACAGAGAATTTCTCAAAAGCGATATTGCAGATATCAGCAATATGAGCCATTCCAAATGGGGAGGGGCCATCACAGCCTCTCTGTTTCTTTCAGCCTTTGTAAAAGACACCCGCTGGGCGCATATTGACATTGCCGGGCCTTCTTACAGTGAAAAAGGAAATGCTTACTGCAATCCCGGAGGAACCGGATTCGGGGTGCGTCTGCTCTGCGATCTGCTGGAAAAAATATAACAATGGAAAATTACCTGCATTTTCTGAAAAATGTCAGTTTTTTCTCAGACCTGCCGGATGCGGATATTTCGAGAATCGGCGCAGTCTGCGACAGGACAGCTATGGATGCCGGGAAAGTGGTGTTTTCCGAGGGAACACGGGGCCAGCATTTTTACATCATCCTCAAAGGCGCTGTGGAAATCGTGAAAAACCGGGGGGAACCGGAACAGGACAGGATTGCCATATACAAAAAGGGGCAGTGTTTCGGTGAACTGGCCCTGATTGACGACTTTCCGCGCAGTGCCACAGTGCTGACCGCAGAACCCTCGGAACTGCTGCGCATCAGCCGGGATGATTTTCAGAAAGTGGTGCAGGAATCAGCCACCATATCTTTTTCCATTCTCAAAACCCTGACAGCGCTCATACGGGAAAGAACCGAAAACTTCATTGAGGAGCTGAAAGAGAGAAACCGGAACCTGGAAAGAGCCTATGCCCGTCTGAAAAGGGAAATTGAAGACCGGCGTCGCGCAGAAAAACGTCTGCATCATCAGGCTTTTCACGACAACCTGACCGGTCTTCCCAACCGGGCTCTTTTCCTCAACCGGCTGCAGGAAGTGCTGAAGGAGGCACGGCAGACAAAAGCCTACAATTATTCCATTCTGTATATGGATGTGGATCGCTTCAACGCAATTAATGACAGGTTCGGACATCTTACCGGAGATCAACTGCTCATCAGAATCGCTGAAAGGCTCCGAAACTGTCTTCGCCGTTCGGAAATTCTGGCCCGTTTCAGCGGAGATGAGTTCGCTGTGCTGCTGGAGGGAACCGATGAGGCTGAAAACCCTGTACACATTGCACAGCGGATTCGGGAGGAACTCAAACCCCCTTTTACTGTCAATGGAAAAGAGATGTACATCACAGTCTGCACCGGCATTGTTCCGGGCGGTGAGAAATACAATTCCACAGTGGAAATCCTCCGGGATGCGGATATTGCCATGTACGGGGCAAAGGCAAAGGGAATTGCCGAGGTTCAGACCTATGATGCTGCCCTTCATGAAAAGACCATGGATCTCCTGCGTCTGGAAACTGATATGAAAGGCGCAGTGGAAAGAGGGGAGTTTCTTCTGGAATATCAGCCCATCATTCGCATGAAAAACTGTGAGCTGTCCGGTTTTGAAACTTTGGTGCGCTGGATTCATCCGGAACGGGGTGTGGTTTCACCGGATATTTTTATTCCCCTTGCGGAACGGACCGGATATATTCTGGAACTGGGACGATGGATCATCTCGGATGCCTGCACACAGGTCAGGGAATGGATCAGACAGACAGAACCGGGACGGCATTTTTTCGTCAATATCAACATTTCCGGAAAACAGTTTCTGCAGCCGGATTTTATTGATGAATTCAGAGAGATACTGGATAAGATGGAAATTCCCGGAGAGTATCTGAAAGTGGAACTGACTGAAAGCGCTCTGATTGAAAATGTGGATTATCTGGTGGATGTTCTTTCCCGGCTTCGGAAAATGAATGTGAAAGTTGCGCTCGATGATTTCGGAACCGGCTATTCCTCGCTTTCCTATCTGTACAAATTCCCCATTGATGTGCTCAAAATTGACCGTTCCTTTGTTTTCCGGATGGGAAAAAACGGAGAAAAAGACCTGGTTCCGATTATCATTTCCATTGCGCACAGCATGAAAATGGATGTGGTGGCTGAGGGAGTGGAAACCATTCCCCAGTTTCATCAGTTGCTGGCCCACGGATGCGAATACGGCCAGGGTTTTCTCTTTTCCAAACCCCTGCGAAAAGGGGATGCAGGCCGTCTTCTCCTTGACGGATCGGAAAGAGATGTCTGCGTGTGGCCCGGAATGCTGCCAAAAAATGCGGAAAGGAGAGGCATTCAGTGATCGGCAGACAGTTTTTTCCCAATGCCGCTGAACTGACACCCCTCCCCTGACCCCTCCCGGGGGGCAGGGCTGTTAAGTTCTGTGAC
>CAZDIU010000353.1:0-4941 GCA_964505535.1 uncultured Desulfobacterales bacterium
CAGTTCCGAAGGCAGAAAAGGCTTTGGTATATGGGCGTCAAACCCGGAGGCCAGAATCTTCTGCCTGTCCTCGGGCAGAGCGTGCGCTGTCACGGCAATCACAGGAATATGCTTTGTTTTGACATTTTTCTTTATCTGTTTTGTGGCCTCAAATCCGTCCATCACCGGCATGCTGATGTCCATCAGAATAATATCCGGCAGAAACTCCCGGGCAGCACTGACAGCCTCCAGACCGTTTTCCGCTTCAAGAACACGGAATTTTTCATTTGTAAAAACGGTTTTCAGAATCAGACGGTTGACACTGACATCATCCACAATCAGCACGCATTTGTTTTCCGGAAGGATGTTTTTTTCAGGTTTCTGTTTTTTTGTTTCATCTTCAGCAACTGTCCCGGCCACAGCCACATCATGGAGCCGCACCTCAAAAGTGCTCCCCTTTCCGGGTTCGCTTCTGAGGGAAATTTCGCCGTTCATCATTTCGGTCAGGCGTCTGCTGATGGCCAGCCCAAGCCCTGTTCCCCCGTATTTCCTTGTGCTGTGTCCATCCTGCTGGGTAAATGCCTCAAAGATTTTTCCCATGTAATCCGGTGTGATGCCGATACCAGTGTCTTCCACTGCAATAATCAGATCCAGTCGGCCGCGATCCGCAGTTCTGTAAATCCGGTATGCGGAAATTTTCACATATCCCCTGTGCGTGAATTTCAGCGCATTGCCCACCAGATTGAACAGAACCTGCCTGAGCCGGATGCCATCCAGAAGCAGGCTCCGGGGAAGCTCCTCTGAAATCTCCGTAATGAAATCCAGATGCTTTTCCGCTGTTTTCAAAGCAAAAAACTGCCGGATTTCCTCAAAAAGATGGTGCAGATCAAAGGGCCGGTACGTAATTTCCAGTTTTCCGGCCTCAATTTTGGAGAGATCAAGAATGTCATTGAGCAGAGTGAGCAGGTTTCTGCTGGCTGACAGAATGGTCCGGATATGGCTTTTCTGATGTTCATCCTGAGAGGAAAGCAGTCCGGCAAAGCCCATGATGGCATTCATGGGGGTGCGAATTTCATGGCTCATGTTTGCCAGAAATTCGGATTTCGCGCGGCTGGCCGCCTCTGCGGCCTCTTTGGCAATTTCCAGTTTTTTCACTGTTTCCGTTAAAACAGCATTGGTGTCAGCCAGTTCCGAGGTTCTCTGCCTTACCTCGTGTTCAAGATTCATCCGGTGATTTTCAAGTTCCCGATCCCGCATCTGAATATGGGAAAGCATTTCATTGAATCCGTCAATGAGAATGCCCAGTTCATCCTCGGTGCTTTTTTCTGCCCGCAGACTGTAATCCTTTGTTCCGGAAACCTGTTTCATCCTGCTGGCAAGGCTGAGAATGGGACCTGAAATAATTTTCTGAAGCCCTGACGCAATCAGAAAGGCCACCATGCAGGAAAGCAGAAAGACCAGCGCACACACACTGAGATACACCAGAAATTTTCTGTTGAACCTTTCCATCCCGCTTTTGACATAGATCGTTCCGATCACAGAATTTTGGAAGAGGATGTTTTCAAATGTCTCATACGCATCGTCAAAAAAAGGATACCCTTCCAACAGCCCATGATCTGAGGCTTCTTTCATATCAGCAAGTTTTTTCTCCAAAGCCGGATGCCCGTCTTTTTTGTGGTATTCGGCAAACAGATCGCCTTTTGCCGAATACACACCGACTGATACAATGTCCGGCTGGGCATTGATGACGGAAAGCATTTCTGCTGCAGCACTCTGATCATTGAAGACAAGGGAGGAGGCCGTGCTGAGTCCAATCACTTTGGCAATGGCCGACAGCTCATAAAGGATGCTGCTGCGCGAGGAAATCAGTTCATTGACAATGAAAACACTCAGAATAATGCTCATAAGGCTGACATTGCTGACCAGCATCAGCGCAATGATTTTTCGTCTGAGAGACAGACTCCGAAAAAAATTCATGTTTATTCCCCTGAAGAAGCCGGATTGACAAGAATTGCCAGTTTCAGCAGATTGGAACTGAGTGTGAACGGCATTTCCTTTATTGCCTCCGTGTTGATTTCAAATCTCAGTTTGTTGTCAATTTTTACCAGATTGATCATCACTCCGCGGCGGGCAAAGCCTTCACTGTCAGAAACGGTCAGCATCGGCATCTTTTTTGTTGCAGACAGGATGGAAGACAGATTTTCCGCTTCCGAGGAACTGATGAACAGGATATGGCAGCCGGGAATTTCTGTGAGGTTTCTGCACCTTTTTACAGAGAGATTTCTTTGGGGTATCACTTCCCGGTTCTCAATGGTTCCAAGCGCGTTTCCGAAAGAATTGGTACCCAGAATGCAGAGATTCACAGGTGAATCCGGGCTGCTGAAGGCAGTGTCCGGCCAGTGGACGAATTTCGCAAAATTGTACAAAAAAGCGGCCTTCACCGCATATTCCCTTTCATCCTCCGAACATCTGCCTTTGAAGGGAAGGAAAACAATCCATATTTCCATCAGCACGATGAGCAGCCGCGCATTCCTTTTTCTCAGAATCTCCATAGGATTTTTCCGTAAATTTCCCGTTCAATTTCCGAATCAATGCTTTTGTAAAAAGAATTGACAAATTCGGGATGACGGGGATCCAGGAGATTGCGGCCCCCCATGGAAATTTCCATATTTTTCGAAAGATTCCATCCCAGTCTGGCATCCAGCGCGGAATAG
Source organism: uncultured Desulfobacterales bacterium (assembly GCA_964505535.1). Taxonomy (GTDB): domain Bacteria; phylum Desulfobacterota; class Desulfobacteria; order Desulfobacterales; family Desulfococcaceae; genus JAABRU01. Next base: position 2,694 of record CAZDIU010000353.1, read on the forward strand.
GCCTTCACTGTGCCGCCGAGAATATCATCCGTGTAACGGAACCACAGATCCAGTTCGAGATTTTTCGGCAGATTCAGCGAGGCCCTCACAGAAACCTGATGTCTGGGATCATCATCCTCATTTGCAAGCGCATTGCGGAAAAGGGTGCCTTTTTCAAAATCTGATCCGAACAGGGTATAGGCCGCAGCAAGTTTCAGGGCCTGAAACACCTGCCATCCGACAGAGAGTTCAGCACCGTAAGTATCCGCAGACAGACTGCTGCCACTGTGCAGATTGACTCTCCACACAGGCGGATCCGGATACGGCATGTCTCTTCCGGAATAGCTCAGATTTTTGTAAAAATTATAGAACAGGGCAAGATCCGCGGAAAAATGCTCGGTCGGCTGAACCCGGTATCCCAGTTCCGCGGCTGTCACGTCTTCTGATTCTGTCTCCTGATTTCCGAAATAATAAATGGCTGTGATGGGAAAGGGCGCGGCTGCGGTCAGACGGGGATCGCTGGGCATGGATGCTGCCCAGAACTGCACATCATACTGATACCGGGATGGGGTTCGGACTGCACGGGACACAGATGCCCACAGGGAATGCTCTGCCGCAGGTGTCCACAAAACGCGGAGACTGGGCTGAATCTCAAATCCTGTGTAATCGTTGTGTTCCAGTTTTGCGCCCAGTGTTGCTCTTACTTTATCCGGAATCAAAACCTGTTCCACCTGGAAAAAGCCGCTGTACAAATGATCCGTCTGTGAATCAGGTTCAACGCACAGCCAGTGATTGCACGGAAGATCATCCTGATAAAGCCGGTATCCCAGTCCCCAGATGATTTCTGTGCGGGAACCCGCGGTGAATCTGTGCTGAAAATCCGCATCAAAATTGTTCTGAATGATTTCACCCGCAGCCTCATCGCGTCTGTCATGATCCGCATATATCTGCAGCACAGCAGAGGAATTTTTGGAAAAAGAATGCTCCCATTTTCCCAGCAGATTGAAACCGTTGAGGGAAATGTCTGTTTTCTGATTTCGGACAAAGGTTTGGGATGCAGGATCATAATCTGCCGGATTTGCAGAGGGGATCGGCACAGTCTGATCCGAATTTCCTGTGTAAACATCGCCCTGAAGCCTTATGCTGTTTCCCGGATTTTGCCCTTCTTTATCCATGCGGAAACCTGCACGGTACAGGTTCAGGGTGTCTGAGGTTCCCTTTCCCTGTGCATCCTCAGATTCATCCCTGTTCACATATTTGGCATAAATCCGGTAATCCGCATTTTCCGTTCTGCCCCCGTAACGTACACCGCCGGAAACTTCCTCAGTTCCAATGCCCGCGCTCACAAGGCTTCCCTGCGTATCTTTGGCATTTTTCGTGATGATGTTGATGATTCCGTTGACAGCATTGGCCCCCCACAGACTGGCTCCAGGTCCGCGGATCACCTCGATCTGCTCTATATCTTCAATCAATGTGTCCTGCGTGTCCCAGAATACACCGGAAAACAGGGGAGAATACACGCTTCTGCCGTCCATCAGTACCAGAAGTTTGTTGGAAAAACGTCCGTTGAATCCTCTGGCGCTGACTGCCCACTGGGTGCTGTTGATTCTGGCCACATGAATGCCCGGAACCAGGCGCAGGGCTTCGGGAATGGTTGCTGCACCGGAACGCCGGATGTCCTCGCCTGAGATCACAAACGCTGCCGCAGCAGTCTGGGACAGTTTCTGGGATTTTCTCGCAGCCGAGGTAAGTTCAACCTCCATGAGTTCCTCAAGACTCAGTTTTGTGAAATCATCCGTGTCCGGTTTGGCCGCGATTGCGCCCATATTTCCGAAACCTGAGAGGAAAAGCATCATCCACCACATCAGAATTTTTCCTGTTTTCATCCGCATCTCTCCCAAAGGTCAGAACCCGTTTTTGTCAACCTGTTCTGTTTTTTTTTATTTATATGTTTCAGTTAGATGGCTGATGTTGCGCCAGCCTTTCGAAATCCGGCAGTCTGCTGCCTAACTCCGTCATTCCCCCTAAAAGCCGGAATCCGGTGTTTTCAGCGCATTCCGGATGATTTTCATCAGTATGACGATCTGGTGTAACGCAAGTTATAAGTGCCCAAGCGAAAATTTTCAGGTATAACAACCTGATTTTTGCAGAAAAAATTCGGTTGTTCTGAAAACGTCATACCCGAAAATTTATGATAAGTACCCAACCGAAAGTTTTCAGGTATAAAAAAAACCGGATTTTTCCGTAAAAATCCGGTTTTTCTGAAAAT
>CAZDIU010000354.1:0-4846 GCA_964505535.1 uncultured Desulfobacterales bacterium
CGGACGGAGAACTTAACAGCCCTGCTCCCTCAGGGGAGGGGAGCCTTAAGGAAACGGCATTGATTATACATATTTAAAAACATAAATCAACCTTTTTGACCCACTACCCGCGGATTCACCACAGAGCATCCACAGGCTCCCGGCATTCACGGAAAAATCTGAGCACCCTGCGGATTCCGGGAAACCGGACAGGATCGAGGATTTCGTGGGTGCGTGTGTCCACCCGGATTTCCTCGGCCTCTTTTTCTTCGGGAGAAGCGTCAAAATTTTGGAGAAATTTGCAGAATCTCACCACATGAATCAGTTCATGGGTTACAATGTAGAGGCACAAAGGCAGTAAATCCAGTTCCGGATTCTGTTTCATTCTTTCAAGGATGGCATGATCCTGAAGACATATTTTGTACACATCAAAGGTTGCTGACCCCAGCGAGGCATCTTTGCGTTTTGCCTCATACCGGATTACCTGTGCGAGACGGCCATGCACAATTTCATCCTCGTGCAGATCGCTCAGCGTTTTGATGTCATATCTTGACCGAAGCCACTGACCTGACGACATTTTATAGGCATCGGAAACCAGTTCCTCAGCCATGGAAACCGCCTCTTCCACAAGCCGAAGCTGCTGCGTATCAAAATGCAGAATTTCCGCAGAAAAATTTTTCTCTGTTTTTTGTGTTGTATAATTTCCCATGAGAATCTGTGTCTGAGATGGCGGTATCATTGATCGCAGAGGGTGCACGGTTCCGGATTCTGACAGAACAGACAAGACCTGGCCAGCAATTCCACTATACAAAATTTATCTTATATTGTACAGTATTATATCATATTTCGATTCGGGTTTTCCATTTTCCGGAATACACCGGAGTATTCTCCAGGGGATGGTTGACAAAACAGAAGCTGTGCTGAGAACAGCCATGACCGGTATCACCTGCAATAAAATATGACAGTTTTCTGTATGTTCAGCAGGATATTCCAGACCAGTAAAAACAGCAGGATCCCAAATGACATTAGCTGAAGAAAAAAAAATTCTTCCTCTCACCATCCTTGTGGTGGATGATGAGACCAATATTCGTAAAACACTTTCCTACTGTCTTGCGGCTGAAGGACATGCTGTGATTGCTGTGGGCAATCCCGCGGATGCTCTTGATGAGGCAGGAAGGCGGACCTTTGATATGGCTTTTGTGGATCTGAGACTGGGGGAGGAAGACGGCATGGAACTGATTTCTGTTCTGCTGTCAGAGTCCCCCTGGATCAAAATCGTTGTCATCACTGCCTATGCCTCGGTCGGAAGTGCTGTGGAGGCCATGCGCCGCGGTGCTGAGGATTACATTGCAAAACCCTTCACACCGGATCAGGTCAGGTTTATGACACGGCGCATCAGCCGGATCAGGGAACTGGAAAGCGAACTTGCTGCACTCAGAGAGGATATACAGCAAATGCCGGAGAATCGGCTCCAAAGCCTGAATCCGGGTATGCAGAGAATTATTGAAACTGCAAAAAAGGTGGCGAATTCAGAGGCCATTGTTCTCCTGCAGGGGGAAAGCGGCACGGGAAAGTCGGTATTTGCCAGGGCCATTCATCAGTGGAGTCCAAGATCGGCCCGCCCCATGTCAGTGGTGGCCTGTCCTGCAATGCCGCCTGATCTTCTGGAAAGTGAATTCTTCGGTCATGCAAAAGGAGCGTTTACAGGCGCTGTGCAGGATTATCCCGGGCGTATTTCAGCCTGTGAAGGCGGAAGTCTTTTTCTGGATGAAATCGGAGAGATAGCTCCATCGGTGCAGGCCAAACTGCTCCGTTTTATTCAGGACAGGGAATATGAACGGCTGGGAGAGACAAAGCCGCGGAAAGCGGATGTGCGTATCATTGCGGCCACCAACGCTGACTTGGCAAAACGCTTGGCAGAAGGCCGTTTCCGGGAAGATCTGTTCTACCGGCTCAATGTGATCAGCCTGACCATTCCCCCGCTTCGGGAACGTCCCCAGGACATTATTCCTCTTGCCAGAGATTTTCTTCTTTCTTTCTGCCGGATCAATCACAAAACCGTTCTCAGTTTTACGCGGGATGCAGAACAGGTTCTTGAGTCTTATGCATGGCCCGGAAATGTGCGGGAGCTTCGAAACACAATTGAACACGCTGTGATTCTGGGCAATGGGGAACAGATTGGCAGAAAGGATCTTCCCCTGCATATTGCTCCCGCGGAAGGCAGTCCGGCCATCGGTGAACTGGTGACGCTGGCCAGAATAGAGGAACTGCACATCAGAAGAGTCATTGCCCGGACTGCTTCACTTCAGGAAGCAGCGAATATTCTGGGGATTGATCAGGCCACACTGTGGCGGAGAAGAAAACTGTACGGCATTTAATTTTTGGCGGTGATCAAAGCAGTTGACAATGTTATATCCAATGCCGTTTCCTTAAGGCTCGCCTCCCGCCGGGGGAGGGGGATTTTTACTTAAGGAAACGGCATTGATGTTATACCGATTCTCTGTTAATTTTATGCTTATCCAATTCCGGAGTGCCAAAATGAAGTGAAACGGAATTTTGGCCTGATTTCGGAATCATTTCAGTGTCCCAAACTTTCAGTTCGGGACTTCTTTGCCCTTAACATAAGGTTATGTATTGCATCTTTTCAATGGCGATTTGGTATTATACCCATTCCCCATTGAAAAGATGCTTATAAAAAGGCAAAAAGAAGTTTTCGTGTATTTAAAAAAACAACCGGATTTTTTGAAAAATCCGGTTGTTCCGAAAAAAATATGTTTCAGATCAATGGCGAATCGGTATAAAACTCAACTTGGTCATGTACTAACCCAACATATTGCAAGGGATTTGAAAATTCCTGATGTACCGGTTTTGAGATTTCAGTGTTCAGGTTTCAGTCCTGACCGCATACTGACACCTGCAGTCTGAACCGTCCGGTATTTTAAAAAGTTTCACATCCCTGAGAACTTCCTCTTCCCTAAAATCATGTCTTATGCAGATTTGGGAAGCATGGAATCCGGCATCTGCACAGCCACCACCTCACCGGTTGCGCAGATTAGCCCCTTTGCAGACAGGGTTGACTCTATAACCACTTTTTTCCCCTTGATTTCTTTCACCTTTCCCCTGATTTCCAGCGGCCCGTCAATGGGGGTGGGACGGAGATAATTCACATGCAGGGAAGCTGTCACATAACGGAAAGCCGGTTCTGTGTCCATTTCTCTGCCTTCAGCTTTGTATGCAGCGGCCGCTGCAGTGCCTGTGGAATGGCAGTCAATCAGGGAGGCAATCAGACCGCCGTATACAAAACCGGGAATGGCAGTATGCGAGGGCCGGGGGGTGAATACGGCCACGCTTTCCTCTCCATCCCAGTAACTTTTGATTTGCAGACCGTGATCATTGAGTCTTCCGCATCCATAGCAATGGCTCAGAATATCCGGGTAATAATCCTGAAAGGCTTTTTTCTCTGTCATCAGTCAACATCTCCTTTGATTTGAGTTGCACAATTTTTCTGCATTGTTAAAGATTTTCCGGAGTGCAAATCTTTCAGTTTGAACTCCGGAAATAAATTATGAATTTCATCTGAATTTCTCAGATACAGGGGTTTATACTTATTTTCCTGAAATGTCAAACCGGAAAATTATTTTGTTCATGCAAATCTTGCATCCTGGGAAAACGAATGATAAAGAGTGTTATACCAATTCTCCATTGATCTGAAACACAAGTTTTTCAGGCATAAAGTTTTTCAGAAAAACCGGATTTTTCCGAAAAATCCGGTTTTTTGAACACATGAAAACTTCTTTTTGTCTGCCTGCAGGTATCTTTTCAATGGGGAATCGGTATGATAAGTAAGGCAACATAAACTTTCGGTTGGGTACTTAACTTCAACAGGAGCGCACAACTCATTCCTTTATGAACCGATACCTTTGTTCCATACCTGCCATGATCTCAGCAGGTCTGAGTCTTTCGCAGATTGTATTCACCTTTCAGGTGTGTCTGTCAAACACGGATTATTATCAGAAACTTTCCCTGCTCCATGCAGCCGGGTATCTGACGATTCCCCATCTTCAGGTGATGGAAAGTCTCAAATCCTTTGAAACCGCATTTATGGGCGGACTGTTTTTCACTTTGACAGTCGGACTTTGCCTGAGCCTTCTTTCTTTTGGTGCAGCATGGCTGTGGGATCGTGTTTTTTCACACAATAAAACAGCTCTGCTTCCTTTCCTGTTTTTCTGGATTGCCTGCCTGATTCTTGTCAATGTGCAGGGATTTCTGCCAATGGTGACGCTTCATTTTCTGCTCATTCCCCCGGCACTGTTTCTTCTGAGTCTCAAATGTCTTTCCCTGCGGACAGCAGATCCGCAAACCGGGCGCATCCTGCTTTTTCATGTCCTCTGCCTGATTCTGCTGGCTTTCATGGGTGTCAAACAAATGAACACAGAAACTTTTTCTCTGATTCGGGACAAAGTGCTGCTGTCCAATCCTGTGGGCATTCATTTCAACAATGCCTATTACCGCTACACCCTGTATGCAGCACAGGTTTTCAAGAATCTGTATCAGGATCAGTTGCGAACCTGCCGGATTATTGGGGAAATACCGGAAAAAGACAGACTGGTGCAGCAACTGGCCCGGTATGACTGGCTGCATATTGAAGATGAGCCTGCGGACATGGAAATTTCCGGCAATGGCAGGGAACTGATATTCAGACACAGAAAAAAGGAAATTCTGCGCGCAGATTCTGCTGATTTTTTCAAAGACACCGGAAAAATACTCAGAACATTCTCAGAAAAATGCGATCCCTTTGTTTTTTTCCGCACCTTCACCTTTCTTTCCCTGCTTCTGGTTTCCGGGCTGATCATCTGGATGATTCTGT
>CAZDIU010000355.1:0-4814 GCA_964505535.1 uncultured Desulfobacterales bacterium
CACGGAAAATACCGAGTTTGGCCAGCAGAACCGCTGCCTGCATGGAATCCAGCCGACCGTTGATGCCGATGCGGACATTGTCGTATTTATGGGGGCCGGAACCGTGAACCCGGATGGAGAGCATTTTCTCTGCCAGATCCCGGTCATCTGTAAAAACCGCACCGCCGTCTCCATAGCATCCCAAAGGTTTGGCCGGAAAAAAGGAGGTGCAGGCAATGGTCGCCAGTGAACCGGCTTTCCTGCCATGATATTCCGCACCAAAGGACTGGGCAGCGTCCTCAATCACAAACAGACCGTGTTTCCGTGCAACAGCGTTTATCCCATCATAATCGGCCGGAAGTCCGAACAGATCCACTGCAATAATGCCTTTGGGTTTCAGCAGTTCCGCCCCGCGCGGCAGCGGATGATTCTGCGAATTTCCGGCTTTTAAGGCCGTAATTGCGGTATCCAGTTTCTCCGGATCCAGATTGAAGGTCGCGGAATCAATATCCGCAAATACCGGGATTGCACCCAGCAGCCGGATGACTTCTGCCGTTGCGATGAAGGTGAAAGGCGTAGTGAAAACCGCATCTCCCGGGCCAATGCCGCAGGCCATGAGACCCATGAGCAGCGCATCGGTTCCCGAAGCGCATCCAATGGCATGGGGAACACGGACAAAATCGGCCAGTTTTTCCTCCAGTTCCGTGATTTCCGGTCCCATGATGTATTTTCCGTGATCCAGAATGTTGCGGATACGGTCTTCAATCTCTTTGCGAATCCGCTGCTGCTGTGTCTTCAAATCAATAAACTGCATAAAAAATCCTTAATAATGCGGGTTGAATATCACTGATTCTTCGGCTGTCTCATTCTGACATGAGCCGGAATCAGCTTATTTCATCTCAATAAACATATATTTCATCTTGCAGCAAAGCCAAACTTTCAGTTTGGCACTCCTCTGCCCAAATTAGGGTCTGTATAAAAATAACTTGCTGCAAACCCTGAGGATTTTGAAAACCCTCAGGATTTAGTACGAAAAAATTGTACAGGTTATTTTTTTACAAACCCTTAATGGCATTAAAGCACAGTTGCATCCTGAAGATGGGTCAACCGCGCTTTGCCAATGGGAAACATGTTGAATCCCAACTGAAAAATTTTCCGGCGATCCAGAATGTTTCTCCCGTGAAAAACCGCACCGGATTCGTAGGTTCATTGCTGTTGCGTTTCTCCCTGTTCTGTCTGCTGGATTTCTCCCTGCCCTGTTTCTTCCAGTTTAAAGATAATTTCATCTTTGCCCACAAGACCGAATTCATGCCTTGCGACACTTTCGATAAAATCAAGGTCATTGCGCAGGCGTTCGATGGTATGGTACAGAGAAAGGTTTCTTTGGATCATATACTGATTTTTCCGGATCAGGGTCTCGCGTGTCTCTTTCATCATGTTCAGTTCCGCAAGACCTTTATCTCCGTAAACAATAAATCCGAAAAGAGAAAACATGGCGGCAACCGCCAGGATGACAAAAATATTCTGGCCTGAATTCATTGTGACTCCTGTGACAGTTCATTTCCATGCCGGGATTTCACAAATTTTCAAAACCCGTCCAATCCGATCGAAAAAATTTTTTTACCGCCCATGCAGGAAAATATTTTTTTAATTACAGGAAATAAAAGGATTTTGCAAGCGAATTCAGGGATCATTTTTTTCCTGTGTGTTCCGGGCTGTTTTCTTTTATTGTCATTTTCAGGGGATGGAGGTTATAGTCAGGGTGCCAGGTGTTCAGTTTTCGGTGTTCGGTGTCAGAGGATTTGCTGCTGGCGAAGACTCTGGACAGTGAACATCCTGCTGCCAAGGGGGGAAAGGAATGAAGGATTCTGTTACAAAATGTACGGAAGCACGGATTCTTGCTGTGGATGACACACCGGTGAATCTGCATCTGCTGAAAACGCTTCTGTCAGTTCAGGGATATACGGTGCAGTCCGCTCCGGGCGGCAATCATGCCCTGAACTATCTGATGGACAAATCCTGTGAACTGCCGGATTTGATTCTGCTTGACATCCGTATGCCGCGGCCGGACGGATATGAAGTCTGCGGGGTGCTCAAGAATGAGGAGCGCACCCGTGACATTCCAGTCATTTTCATCAGTGCACTCAATGACACTTTGGACAAGGTCAGGGCGTTTTCTCTGGGAGGAGTGGATTATATCACCAAACCCTTTCAGTCCGATGAGGTGCTGTCACGGATTCGCACCCATCTGAACCTGCAGCGGATGCACAGGGAACTCCGGGAAAAAAATTTGCAGTTGGAAAGGGAAATTGCCCAAAGGAAACAGGCTGAGGAAGCCCTTCACCGCCAGTCCCATGAACTCAGGGAAAATATTGCGGAAAGGGATCGCCTGATTGCGGAACTGAAAAATGCAATGGCAGAAATAAAAACCCTCAGCGGTCTTCTTCCCATCTGCGCGGGGTGCAAAAAAATCCGCAATGATGAGGGCTACTGGGAGCAGATTGAAGTGTATATCCGGGAACATGCGGACGTCAGTTTCACTCATGGCATCTGTCCGGAGTGCAAACTGAGGCTCTATCCGCCCAGTGAATATCCGCAACTGTACAGGAGATAGGATTCGGATTTCAGGTGTTCAAAGTTCGGTGTTCAGTCTTTGTTTTCCTGAGACCTCAAACCTGACATCCGTAACATGGGAGAAACAAATGGACGATATTTGCACAGCCCCGTCTGATGCAACTGTTCTGATTGTGGATGACACGCCTGCCAACCTGCATCTGCTGAAGTCAATCCTCAGCGAACAGGGATATACTGTGCGGGCTGCTCCGGACGGTGAATTTGCACTCAATTATGCACGATCAAGACCGCCTGATCTGATTCTGCTGGATATCCGCATGCCGGAGATGAACGGATATCAGGTCTGCGAGGCATTGAAGGCAGATGATCGCACCCGGGATGTGCCGGTGATTTTTGTCACTGCACTGCGGGACCCCCTTGACAAGGTCAGAGCATTTTCCGCAGGCGGTGTGGATTTTGTCACCAAACCCTTTCACAGGGAGGAAGTGCTGGCCCGGGTCAGAACCCATCTGAATCTGCGGAAGATGCGCAGGGAACTTGAAGAGCGCAACGCCATGTTCTGCCGGGAGATTGCTGAACGGCGACAGACAGAACAGGCCCTTTGCAAAAGCAGTGCGCATCTGAAGGCCATTATGGACGTGCTGCCGGACAAACTCTTTGTTCTGGATGAGGATGGCCGGTATATGGAGATCATGACACAGGATGAGACCCTGCTGTATGCTTCCTTCAGCGAACTGAAAGGCAGCCTGATGCAGAATATTCTCCCGCGGGACACAGCCGACAGAATTCTGGAAAGCATCAGAAAAAGCATATCGGAAAAACAGATTCAGATCATTGAATATCCGCTGCAAACCCTCAGCGGATTCCGCTGGTTTGAAGGCAGAATGAATCCCCTGGGCATACAGATAGAGGGCAAAAACTGCGTGGTGATGATTGCCCGTGACATCAGCGAACGCAAGAGAGCGGAAGAAAAAATACAGCAGGCAAAGGAAAGTGCGGAAGCCGCAAACCGGGCCAAAAGCGAGTTTCTTGCCAGAATGAGTCATGAAATCCGGACGCCCATGAATGCAATTATCGGCATGAGTCATCTGGCCCTGCAGACAGAACTCAATCCCAGGCTGCGGGATTATCTGATCAAAATCCATCACTCAGCCCACGCGCTGCTCGGTCTGCTCAATGACATTCTGGATTTTTCCAAAATTGAGGCCGGAAAAATGAAAATGGAAAACGGAGCGTTTGATCTGGACGGAGTGTGGAGGGAGGTTTCTGATCTTCTGGGAACAGGGGCAGAAGAAAAAGGACTTGAACTGGTTTTCCGCATGGGAGAGGAAGTGCCGCGCGGGCTGAAAGGCGACTCCCTCCGTCTGCGTCAGGTCCTCATCAACCTGATCAACAATGCGGTGAAATTCACAGACAGAGGGAAAATCACCGTATCTGCGGAACATCTGGCTGATCTGCCCGGAAAAAGAGTGAAAATCGGATTTGCTGTTCAGGATACCGGCACAGGCATTGCACCGGAGCATATTCCTTTTCTGTTTCAGTCCTTCCGTCAGGCAGACGGGTCCATGACCCGGAAATTTGGCGGAAGCGGTCTGGGACTGGCCATCTGCAGGCGACTTGCCGAGATGATGGGCGGAGAAATCCGGGTGGAAAGTGAACCTGGCAGAGGAAGCCTTTTCTCCTTTACCGCCGTATTCGGACTGCACAATGATGAAACCGGGGAAGCGCAGGGGGCCGGATTGCCGAGCTGTTCTCAATCTGTGAAAAGGATGCGCAATGCCAAGGTGCTGCTGGTGGAAGACAATGACATCAACCGGCAGGTGGGCCGTGAGCTTCTGGAACACGCTGGCCTGCAGGTGGAAACAGTGACAAACGGAAAAGAGGCTTTGCAGGCTGTGACAGCATCAGATTTCGATGCCATTTTCATGGATATTCAGATGCCGGTAATGGACGGATACGAGGCAGCAGGGGAAATCCGGAAATGGGAAACGGAAACCGGGGACTTGGGACTGGGGGCCGGGGATTCGGAAGATGGAAATCTGAAATCTGAAAAACCGGTCTTCCTGCTTTCCGATGCCTCCCATCATGGAGATGACCTCCCTGTCCCCTGTTCCCTGCCTCCTGTTCCAAGAATCCCCATCATCGCGATGACCGCGCACGCCATGTCCGGAGAAAGGGAAAGATGCAGGGAAGCGGGAATGGATGACTATATCAGCAAACCCATTGAACCGGATGAGTTGTATGAAATGGTGCGGAAATGG
>CAZDIU010000356.1:0-4809 GCA_964505535.1 uncultured Desulfobacterales bacterium
GCGCAGGCGGCAGTGCCTTCGGCGCGCGGATTTTTTTTGCAGAACGTGCGCGTAAGCGCACGCGCTGCGTAAAATGGTAAAATAAATGTCATAACTACAAGGATTTTTTTAAGAAAGGATTGTTTCCTGAAAGTGCAGGAATTTTTTATAATCAGGGATTGTTCTTATAACTACAAGGATTTTCTATAAGAAAGGATTACAATAAAATCCCTGCTTATAAAAAATCCTTGTAGTTCATAACCGCATGGATTTTTTAAGAAAGGATTGTTTGACTGTCTGAACTCTGATTTGTCTGATTTATCTGATCAAAATTTTGAACATTTGAAAAGGAGACAGGATATGCAGATGATGGAAATTGATTTTTTGCCACCAAAAGCCCAAAGCGAGCTTTTCGCATTTTATCAGTATCTGCTTTACAAATACGACTGCAGAAAAAACCCTTCGGGAAAATACGATGTGACCTCGGATCCGATATACAGGCTGGGTGAAGGAGAGGAACCCGAAGAAACAAAAGAAAATTTCTCCGAAAATATTGACCGGTGTCTTTACGGAAAGGGAGATTGTCCCAGGTAAAGAATATCTTTGCAGACACAAATGCCTGGATTGCGCTCAATTATCATCGGGAATGCCCTGATAAATCAGTCTGATTTCACAGACTCTCCCCAGATCAGCAGGCAGGCAGGTGCGGAGCAGAGAGAAGGCACTTTTTTTCGCAGAACGTGCGCGTAAGCGCATGCGGCATAAAAAATGATAAAAATTAATGATATTCATTAAATAAATATATCCAAAGGAGGTCGGAATGCTGGTTATTCACCCTGTCAGAAAAGGAAATTATATTCTGATTCCCGATCATGAATTTTCAGCACTTATTCAGGAACTGTGTCTGACAAAATCCGTTGAAATCATAGAAGATGAAACGGAAGTTTATGAAACAGAGGAAGATCGCAGGGCTTATGCCGAAGCAATTCAGGATTTGAAAAGCGGAGATGTTTCAGATTTTGACATGCTGAAACACGCATGGCTGCGGGGAGAGCCTGCGAATGTATAAAATCATATTTCAGAAACAGGTTTCCAAATTCATAAACACCCGCACACCCAAAGAGCGAATCCATATTGCAGAAGCTCTTTCTGAATTGGGGAACAATCCCTTTGCAAATAATCCGGACATAAAAAAACTGAAAGGCAGCAATGACAAATACAGGCTCAGGCTTGGCAAGTACAGATTTCTTTACACAATTACAGAAGAACAGATTCTGATTTACTTTTATAAAGCGGATACAAGAGGCGATGTGTACAAGTAAATTCATGCTGCAATTTCATCTGCCGGAGCGTGAGAACGGGAAATGATCGTTCTGAATTGTGATTTTCGTCATAACTGTTTGGATTTATATAATAAAGAATTTTTTTGTTTCATCAGATCCTTCTTCAAATTTTTTGCGGAGCAGATATTGTTTCAGCCGCGAATAAACACGAATTTTCATCATTCGTGTTTATTCGTGCAATTCGTGGCTGAAAACTGCATTTCCGCAAAAATCCCAGAAGAAGCATTTTTTTTCAGATTAACATCATCATTATCAAAGGAATGCAGAAGACTATGGAATTATCAGCCCAGCAGCAGGCCGCTGTGGAATACATCGGAACCCCCACACTTGTCGTGGCAGGCGCGGGATCGGGCAAAACCCGCACCCTGACAGCCAAGATTGCACATCTCATCCGCAAGGGATATGATCCCAAGCGCATTCTGGCCATCACCTTCACCAACAAGGCCGCGGATGAGATGAAACGCCGCCTTCTGTCCATGACCGGCCTGCCCGAAGATCAGTTTCCCTGGGTGCGCACCTATCATTCAGCCTGCCTGAGAATCCTCAAATCCCACGGACATCTGCTGGGGTTTGCCTATCCCATTCAGATTTACGGAGATTACCAGCAGCTCAAACTCCTGACGGAAATTGTTGTGGGACGCCTGAATTTTGACAAAAAGAATGTCCGGGGCGTGCAGTCGCAAATCTCCAATGCCAAGAATTTCGGGAATCCGGATGAATATTTTCAGCAGAAACCCTATTTTTCCCGCATACGGCTCAGCGAGGTTTACAAACTTTATGAAAACGCGCTGAAAATGGGAAATGCTGTGGATTTTGACAATATTCTGCTCCTGACCCGGAATCTGCTGCGGGATTTCCCGGAGGTGAGGAAACACTATCGGGAGTGGTTTCAGTACATCCTCTGTGATGAATATCAGGACACCAACAATATCAATGAGGAAATCACCCGGCTGCTTCTGTCCAACGGCAACCTGTTTGCAGTAGGGGATGACTGGCAGAGCGTGTATTCCTTCCGCATGAGCAATGTGGATCATTTTCTCTCTTTTGAAAAAAAATACAGGAAAGCCAAAATCTTCCGGCTGGAGCGCAATTTCCGTTCTGCCAATGAAATTGTGCGGCTTGCCAATGATCTGATTTCCCACAACCGGCACAGGATGGAAAAGGAATGTTATTCCGAACTCCGGGGCGGACTGATTGAAATCCATGATTTTTTCAGTGATGAGGACGAGGCCCGGTGGGTGGGCAGAAAAATCAAATCCCTGAGTCAGACCGGCATTCCCCTTTCCCGCATGGCTGTGCTGTACCGCACCAAATTCTGCTCTCTGGCCTTTGAGCAGGCTTTCCGTCATTTTGGCATTCCCTACCGTATGCTTGGAGGCAGGGGATTTTTTGAGCGCAGGGAAATTCTGGATCTCAACTGTTACCTCACAGCAGCCGTGTTTCCCCGTGATGATGCGGCCTTTGACCGGGTCATCAATGTTCCCAAGCGGGGCATCGGTCCCGGCACAGTGAAGAAAATCAATGCAATCCGAACCGGGGACATGAGTCTGCAGATGGCTGCGCGCAAGGCTCTGGGCGAGAAAATTCTGACCCCGAAACTTTATGCAGCCATAAAGAATCTGCTTGATCTGCTGGATGACATACGCAAAATGAAGCCGGAAAAAGCCCTGCAGGAAGTGATCCGGCGCACCGGATACCGGGAATATATGAAAACATATTCGGACAATGAGAATGATCTGATCTCCGGTGAGGAAAACATGAAACAGTTGCTCTGGTCTGCTGCCGCGCATACAACTGTTCCCGATTATCTGGAAGAAGCCAATCTGGTGCGCGAAGACAAAGAAGAGGACGGCCAGAATTCCTCGGCTGTGAATCTTTCCACTGTTCATGCTTCCAAAGGGCTGGAATATCAGGTGGTTTTTGTGGCCGCGTGTGAGGAGCAGTTGTTTCCCCACTGGCGGTCTTTGGAAAAGGAAAGTGATCTGGAGGAGGAACGCCGTCTGATGTATGTTTCCATGACCCGGAGCGAAAAGTATCTGTACCTGACCCATGCCCAGATGCGAAAGGGAAATTTCAACCGCAAAAGCCGGTTCATTGATGAAATTGAGGCGGCCATGGACTGAGACAATAGAAAAGAGGATATGCTTATGGATAAAGAAAAGAGAAAACGGCTGGAGGCCAGGGCTGGAAACCAGAGGATGGAAAGCGGAAAATGCGGAAGATTTTCTCGGACTCAGCAAAGAGGAATCCGACTGCATTGATCTGAAGATTGCCCTGCGTCAGAGAGTTGCGGAAGAACGCAGAAAACGCAACGTGTCACAGGTTCAACTGGCAAAGAGACTGAAAACAGATCTGTCCCGGATTTCCAGAATGGAAAAAGGGGACCCTTCCGTGTCTGCCGATATGCTTCTCAACTCATTGATAGCCTTGGGAGTTCCCCCAAAAAACATACTGTCTGACAGGATATGTGAACACAGATGAAGACAGGTTCTTCCTGATCCTGAAGGCATGAATTGGAGGATGATATGGGAAAAGATGGAAGTATGCCGGATGATTTTATACCGAATCGCCATTGAAAATATACGTTAATCTCATTCCCATGCTCCGCGTCAATGCCATTAAGTCAAGCCCTGTTTTCCCCTTTTGCAAAGAGGGAACCCCGGCGGAGATTTGACAAGTTTTTTAAAGTTGTCAAATCTTATTCGGAATCTGATTTTTAATTCACATTATAAATGATTCTGCCAATGCAACTCGCAAAGCACTTCCCCAAGTCTGCTGACGATTTTATCCGATTCCGGTACCAAAATCCGAGCATTGCAGTCACCTTTCGCACGGAGTACACGCACCACTCATTTCCCCGGAGGAATATTTTCCAGATAAAAATATCCTTCTCTCCCGCTGAAACTTGTTCTTTTCTCTCCGTTTATTTCTGTTTCCAAATCCGAACACCATTCCCATATGTCAGAACTCCTCACAAAAAGGACGGGCAGAGAACACCCGCGACGGCAGCCGGACTGAGCGGTCATGTGCGGTCTCTTCGGGAATGGACTGACAGTCCGGCCGTTCAGCGGGAGCAGGACACAAGGGAAAAATCAGGATTCGGAAAAAGAGATGAACCTGCCTGACAAAGGATTTTGCTTGAATATGACAGGGCTTTTCTGATAATTGTAAAGGATACCATAAATTTCATCATAAGGCATTTCCCATGTCATTTGCTCAGAACCGGAAACAGACCCGCCGGATTGCGGTGGGCAAAGTGGAAGTTGGCGGCGGCGCGGCTGTGGCTGTGCAGTCCATGTGCAACACCTTTACCCAGGATACAGCCGCAACTGTGGCGCAGATACATCGGCTGGAGGAAGCCGGGTGTGAAATCATCCGGATCGCAGTGCCGGATATGGATGCGGCAGAGTCCATTGCCGGAATCAAAAAACAGATTTCCATCCCCCTGATGGCGGATATTCATTTTGATTACCGGCTGGCGGGTGCA
>CAZDIU010000357.1:0-4793 GCA_964505535.1 uncultured Desulfobacterales bacterium
CTTCAATCTGTTTTGCGGAAACACCGGATGCCTGCTTTCGCGGGAATGACGTCATTCCCGCGAAAGCAGGCATCCGGAAAACTTTCCCGCAAAAATCCTTGAAAAACCTATTTTTTTTCTTTTGTGTTCTGTCAGCCGCTGTACAGCGACAACGGTATGCCGCTGTCAGGCCGCATACTGGTGACTGATGTTACGCACTTCCGTCATCCCTGCAAAACCATGTATCCTGAACTGTCTGAAAATACTGGATTCCGGCTTACGCCGGAATGACGATTGCAATAAACAGATGCCTGAATCTTGAAAAGCTGCGTGACATCAGTTGGTGAAAAACAGTTGCAACGCCTCCAGCCAGCGATCTGAAGTGCCGATCCCCGATAATCAGCAAGGCATCCTGTTCGCAGTTACCGGGGAACTGCCTGTGCAGAAGTCTTTTTCATGGAACCTTGGAGAATTTTCAGTTCAATGACAATCTGTTGGACATTTCTTCCTGTTTATGCCGATTCCCCATTGAAAAGATGCCTGCAGGCAGGCAAAAATGAGGTTTTCGTGTGTTCAAAAAACCGGATTTTTCGGAAAAATCCGGTTTTTCTGAATTGCAGGAGGAAAGACTTTTCTTCCGTTCAAAATTCAAAAGCGGAATTGCCGGATTCTCTCCTTTATCATTGACACATTCCCAGGTTTTGCGTATTCTGAAAATTTATGAAATCTTTTTCCGTGTGAAAAATTGCAGATCAGGACAGGCTTGTTGTTTACCGTGTGCGGGAAAGGATTTTCACAGTTCAGGATTTTTTGCTGTTAAATTTAGTATATTAC
Organism: uncultured Desulfobacterales bacterium; assembly: GCA_964505535.1. Lineage (GTDB taxonomy): Bacteria > Desulfobacterota > Desulfobacteria > Desulfobacterales > Desulfococcaceae > JAABRU01. The sequence goes on from CAZDIU010000357.1 coordinate 814, forward strand.
ATTATCAGGAGGATTTTTATGATCGGCCAGAAAAGCACGTACAGGGAAAAAGTGGACCGTCTGACAGCGGTGTTTGAAACCAGCATGGGAACCTTTGAGGCAGAACTTTATGCCAAAGAATGCCCGGAGACCGTGTGGAATTTTGTCAATCTTGCGGAAGGGCGTCAGGAAACCCAGCGGGGCGGCAATTACTATGACGGACTCAGTTTTCACCGGATTATCAAGGGCTTCATGATTCAGGGCGGATGTCCCTACGGTCTGGGAAACGGCGGCCCCGGATACAAATTCAAGGATGAGTTCCATCCTTCCCTGCGCCATGACAGTGAAGGCATTCTGTCCATGGCCAATGCAGGCCCGGCAACCAACGGCAGCCAGTTTTTCATCACCCTGGCTCCCACGCCCCATCTGGACAACAAGCATTCGGCTTTCGGAAAAGTGACCAAAGGCATGGATGTGGTCATGGAAATCGGCTCTGTCAAAACCGGGCCCATGGACAAACCGGCCCAGCCTGTGATTATGAAAAAAGTCACGATTCAGCGCTAAGTCCATGTAATTCGGCAGCGGGGCAGACCAGTTGATTTTTTGATCTGAATTCCGCACAGAAAAAATTCTGCGCGACTCTGCTGAAAACAACTCTGCGTGACTCTGCGGTAAAAAACAGACTGTCAGCCGGTTTGATCTGCTGCCTGCAATTTTCATTCCCGCACCGAAGCGCGGGAATGAAAACGGAACACTTATCCCAAAAGGAGAAAACCATGACGGACTTCAGTTATCAGCAGATGTTTCCGCTCGGAGAGGACAAAACCCAATACCGGCTGCTGAGCAAAGAGCATGTCAGTGTCAAAAATTTTGAAGGAAAAGAGATTCTCTGTGTGAAACCCGAAGCCCTGACTTTGCTTGCGGATCAGGCTTTCCGGGATGTTTCCCATCTTTTGCGGGCCGAGCATCTGGAAATGCTGGCCGCAATTTTCAAAGATTCCCAGGCCTCGGACAATGACAGATTCGTTGCCCTTGAAATGCTGAAAAATGCCGTGATTTCCGCAGAAATGGAATTTCCCATGTGTCAGGACACGGGAACAGCCATCATCATGGGCAAAAAAGGCCAGCAGGTCTGGGCGGATTTCAATGAGGAGGAGGCATTGTCCAAAGGGGTTTTCAATGCCTACACACAGACCAGTCTGCGCTATTCCCAGAATGCACCTTTGACCCTGTATGAGGAAAAAAACACGGGGTGCAATCTTCCCGCGCAGATTGACATTTTTGCCACCCCCGGCGATGCGTACAAATTCCTTTTCATTGCCAAAGGCGGCGGATCAGCCAACAAAACCTATCTGTATCAGGAAACCAAGGCAGTGCTCAATCCCGGCACCCTTGTGAAATTCCTTACGGAAAAGATGAAAACCCTGGGAACCGCAGCGTGTCCTCCCTATCATCTGGCTTTTGTCATTGGCGGAACCTCGGCTGAACTCAATCTGAAAACCGTGAAACTGGCCAGTGCGAAATATCTGGATGCTTTGCCCACCAAAGGCAATGCCGGAGGGCAGGCATTCCGGGACATTGAACTGGAGGAAAAACTGCTTGCCGCCTCGCGGGAACTGGGACTGGGCGCTCAGTTTGGCGGCAAATATTTCTGCCTGGATGTGCGGGTTGTGCGTCTGCCCCGTCATGGAGCATCATGCCCCATCGGCATGGGCGTAAGCTGCAGTGCGGACAGAAATATCAAGGCAAAAATCACCAAAGACGGCATTTTTCTCGAACAGCTCGAAACCAATCCGGCCAAATACCTGCCTGCATTCACAGGAAAATCTGCTGATGCCGTGCGCATTGATCTCAACCGTCCCATGGATGAAATCCGGGCCGAACTGAGCAAATATCCGGTTGCAACCCCGCTGCTGCTGACCGGCAAGATTGTTGTGGGACGGGACATAGCCCATGCCAAGCTGAAAGAACGGCTGGACAAAGGGGAGGATCTGCCCCAGTATATCAAGGATCATATCATCTATTACGCGGGGCCTGCCAAAACCCCCAAAGGCTATGCGTCCGGTTCTTTCGGGCCGACAACAGCGGCGCGGATGGATCCCTATGTTCCCATTTTTCAGGAACGGGGCGGGTCCATGATCATGCTGGCCAAAGGCAACCGCAGCAAAGTGGTGACAGATGCGTGCAGGAAATTTGGCGGATTCTATCTTGGTTCCATCGGCTGCCCTGCCGCGCGGCTGGGGAAAGAGTGCATTGCCCATGTGGAACTTATTGAATATCCGGAACTGGGCATGGAAGCCATTTACATGATTACCGTAAAGGATTTCCCCGCGTTTATCCTGGTGGATGACAAGGGAAATGATTTCTTTCAGAAACTGCTGTAAAACCTGACCCCTCCTGCCCCCCTTCCCTGAAGGGAAGGGGGATAAGGAAAAGGATACAAAGCCATATGAAATCTCTCCCTGTTCTCCTTTTTGCATTTCTGAGTTTCTGTCTCCTTTCCTGCGGCGCAGATGACGCTGTGGAATATGCTTTTGAAGGATGCAGTGAAAGCGGTGCGCCGAATCTGCGGGAGGAACATCGGGAAGTGCTGGAATACGCGGGATGGCTTTCCTATGTGGAAGATCATGTGGGCAGGATTGATTATTATGATGACAAATCCGCCTCATCCGGGGGAAAGGTGGGCTACGCGATCTGCCAGCCGGGTGAATGCTATATTGAAATCGCAACTCTGAACCGGAGTGAAGCGGAAATCTGTGCCACTTTGGTTCATGAAGCCGCTCACCTGGACAATGGATGCAAAAGTGAAACCATTCCCAAACAGATGCACGAGGCTTTTCTGAAAGATTATTCCGCTCGTGCGGACCGAGGCGAACTGGCCTCAAAGGAATTTCAGACTTCGGAAATATCGGTTCCGGGACGCATACTGGATGTGTATCCCCTTGCGGGTTCCACTTCCGTGGCTCTGATTCTGGAAGATGCGGGAGACGGATTTCAGAGCAGCCTTTATGTGTATGACACAGATACCGGCCTTTTGGACCAGATTTCCTCCGCCATTTCCGGCAAAAGGATGACGTTTGCCCGGCAGTACAGCACCTATTACCAGCCCGTCTATCTGAATCAGTTGAAAAATCCCTGGTCTTCCTCAGGCCGGATGATTGCTGCTGCTGCCGCGGACAGGGAGGGGAACAGGGAACTGACAGTTTTTGACAGGGAAAAACATTCACAGAAAACCATTGTCACGGCAAAGGAATTCAGCGGAGCGATTTTTTCGCCGGATGAGCAGTGTCTGGCTGTTTCCACAGCAGATATTACAGAGCCAGTGCGTATTTTTGATGCACTGAGCGGAGAAACGGTTGCGGTGCTGCCTTCCCATTTCACCGGAGAAATGGGCGCAATTGTCTGGATTGACAGCAAAAATATTGCTGTTTACATTGAACACCTCCGGCAGATACAGGTTTATGACGTGGAAAGCAGCCAATTCCGGACGCTGTACAGCCTGAGCAGTGGGGAATTCAGTGTAACCGGTCTGTATCCCTTGGGGAACACTTCTTTTTGGGCAGTGATTTCCATTGAAGGCAGTGAAGGATTCAAAAAGATTCTGCGCATCAGCATCAATGGCAGCACAGAACTGCTGACTGACGGCATGACCGGCAATTCTCCGCCCGCGATCAGCCCCGGGCAGGATTTTCTGGCTGTATTCACCGATCCTCCGGATTCACGCAACGGGGATCAACTGCTCATCAAAAATCTGTTCACTGGGACAGAGGAAATATACCTGGACAGATTTACAGAAAAAGGACATGTTTTTTATCTTTCTTCGCAAACTTTGCTGGCGTCCACCATACGCATGGACAAAGAGGATTTCCGTTTTGACTGCCGTGTCTGGCTGCTCCGCAGATAAATTACGTCATAGTGCCTGTCCCTGACACCCGAAACCTGACACCCAATGCCGTTTCCTTAAGGATAAAATTCCCCTCCCCCTGCGGGAGGGGTCAGGG
>CAZDIU010000358.1:0-4788 GCA_964505535.1 uncultured Desulfobacterales bacterium
GGGAGATTGTGCCGTGTTTCGCTGTGGAGGGCAGGGCACTAATCGAAAAACCGCCTTTGGACATGGCAGCACCGCGGATAAAATTGGTCTGCTCCCCGATGCCGCTGTAAAACAGATGCCCTACCGAATCCGCGCAGACCTGTCCCGTAAGATCCACTTCCAGCGCTGAACTGATGGAAACCATATTGTCATTGAGGGCCACAATTTTGGGATCATTGACAAAATCCGAGGATCGGAAATAAAACTGGGGATTGTCGTTCACATAGTCATAAATTTTTTCTGTTCCCATGCAGATGGAGGTCACAGCCCTGTCCGGCATGAAGGTTTTTTTCCGGTTGCTGATGATCCCTTTTTCAAACAGCGGGATATAGGCATCGGAGATCATCTGGGTATGGACACCCAAATCATTTTTCTGATCCAGGCATTCCAGCACCATGGTGGGAAGCTGGCCGAATCCGGCCTGAATCGTCGCCCCATCCTCAATGAGTTCTGACACGTATAGGGCAATACGCCGTGCGATTTCCCTGTCCTGTATGTCCCAGACAGATTCGATCAGAGGCTCTTCATGAAAGACCAGATGATGAATCTCATTGAGATGAATGAAGGTTTCCCCCCAGGTCCGGGGCATACGGGGATTGACCTGTGCTATGATCATGCGCGCGTTTTTGCAGGCCGAACGGGTCACATCCACAGATATGCCCAGACTGCAGTAACCAAAACGATCCGGGGGGCTGACCTGAATGAGGGCCACATCTATTCCGATCTGCCGGCTGTTGAAAAGTTCCGGAACTTCAGACAGATAGGCAGGAACATAATCAATTTTTCCTTCAAATGCGGCTTTGCGCATTCCCGCGCTGATAAAGAAGAGTTTGAGGGAAAATCGTTCCAGAAAGGATTCGTCCTCCATATATTCCGCGAGGGTAAAGGACAGCATCTGGTAAATCATGATATCCTGTACGGATGGACACGCGGCAAGTTTGCGGATCAAATGCCGGGGTTCGCCGCAGCCGGATCCGATGAAAACGCGGCTGCCTCTTCTGATTTCGGATATGGCCGTTTCCGCTGAAACGGTTTTGTAAGAGAGAGTTCCGTTCATGTCCATTCTGCTCCGATTTTTCTGTGAGACGTTTTTTTCAGTCTTTTGAAACAATGGCATCCTTTTTGCTTTGCACTTTTCCAATCCGGCATCACTGTCCCCCAGATGCAGGCAGTTTCAGCAGAATATTTTGGGGATCATATCCGCATCAGCACATTTTTTGCACAAAATATGCAAAAAGTGATATATCTGTTTTCCGAGAACGGTTTTTTTGAAAAAATTCATACCGTGCACGAATCTGTTTGAACTGCACAGGACAGAATGTTATTATCAGGTTGCAGACTCTTGGAAAAAAATTTTGCTGTTTCTCCTCCCGGAGAGGGCTGTACCGCATCTCAGCAGATTCCCGAAACTTCGGCAGTCTGTATGTCCGGTATGCATGCCGGATGTCTGTGCACAGTATCCCGCACGGAATCCGCTCTGCAAGTGCGGGGTGGAACTGTGGAATTCAATATGCCAGTACAGTTCTTTTGTCAAGGGGATGTGCGGACAGCAGAATCTGTTTACAGAGAGAGCTGATTTCAAAATTGCCCAAATCCGTCACACCCGCGAAAACCGGTGTTCGGAAAGGGGCGTGAATTCCGGATTTCGCCGGAATGACGGACGCAGCGTTTTGAAATTGCCTCGACAAATATAACTATGTCTCAGTCTTCAGCAAAGGAGCCCTGAACCATGAACGATTTTTCCAAACAGGAAAAACTGATCGATCAGTATGTTGCGCAGAACAGAACGGAAGAGGCTGTCAAACTCCTGTTCGACCTGACTGTAAAATATGCCAAGGCAAAAGATTTCGCAAAGGCGGAGGCCCTGAGGGAAAAGCTTTTTGAAATTGATTCCATGGCCCTGACCGAGATCATCAAATCAGCGGAAATCATTGAAGAGGAAAAGAATGAGGCTGTAGACAACAATCATATGGAGATATGGAAGGCTCTCTATGACAAGCTGAGCACCGAGGAGACCAATATCCTCTATTTCAGCCTCAAAAAGAAAACCTTTTACACAGATGAGGCGGTTTTTGAGCAGGGACAGAAAAATGACCGGCTCTGGTTTGTTGACCGGGGGCAGTTGAAACTGGTTTACGGTCAGAATGGAACAGAAAAACTGATTAACAAAATCGGGCCTGCCACCATTGCAGGTTCTGACACCTTTTTTTCCATTTCCGTCTGCACCACTTCCCTGATTGCCATGTCTCATGCAGAAGTCAATTATCTGGACAGGGAGACATTCAGCAAACTGCGCGAGGAACAGCCGGCTCTGGCATCCCGGCTCGAGGCCTACTGCGCCAAACAGGCCAAGGATGCGGAACTGCTTCGGGAAAAAGGCATCAACCGGCGATCTCATAAACGGCTCCGGATCAGCGGGCCGATTCTTTTCCAGGTGCTGAATGCAGCCGGAAAGCCTATCGGCAAGGCATTCAAGGGCGAACTTTCGGATATCTCCGCAGGCGGCCTTTCATTTTTTATCACCACATCCAACAGGAAAAACGCGCTGATGCTTCTTGGCCGCAAAATGAATGTCAAATTCCGGATTCCCATGGGACAGTCCAAGGTCGAAACTGTGCAGAGCGGAACCATCACCGGGGTGATCAATCATCTGTTTACAGATTATTCCATCCATATGAAATTCGACAAGGTGATGAGCAACCTGGTCATTGACGAAATGATTCCGGACACGAAACAGGAAAGGACTCCCTCGGCAAAGGCTGACCGTTCGGCCCGGTAAGACCCATACCCCAGGGGACCTGCCCACAGGCGGTATTCATATTTTTCTTGCGGATATGGCCGTTCAGATATATAATTGTCTGTTATGTCTGATAACATGACGGAGAGAGGCTGGCCTTTCAGAAATCAGGAAGTCTGTTTGCATAACCAACTGAAATGAAACATCCCTGCGGATGCAGGGCCGGGAATGTGAGATGAACGAGAACAAATCACCGGTGATTATCGGCTGCGATCATGCGGCCTTTGGACTGAAAGAGAAAATCAAAACCTATCTGTGTGAAACAGAAAAGATCAGCGTGGAGGACGCGGGCGCATTCAGTGAGACCTCTGTGGATTATCCGGATTTCGGGAGCAAAGTGGCCATAGCCGTTTCCCAGGGAAAATTTGAAAGGGGAATCCTGATCTGCGGAACCGGAATCGGCATGTCCATGGTGGCCAACCGCTATCCCCTTGTCCGTGCGGCGCTGTGCAATGATCTGTTTTCCGCAATGATGAGCCGGAAACACAATGATGCCAACATTCTGGTCATGGGCGGCAGGGTGATCGGCGATGTGCTTGCCACAGAAATCGTGAAAACCTGGCTGCACACCCCTTTTGAACGCGGAAGGCACCGGACCAGACTGGATAAATTTGACAAACTCGGATGTATTGTATGATATGACTGATGTTATGCACTGTTGTCATACCGGCGAAAGCCGGTATCCAGATCCTTTTGAAATCACTGGATTCCGGCTTACGCGGGAATGACGGTAAAAAGGACAGTCTAACGCCAGCGATATGAGAAAAAGAGAGGATATGTGAGATTGGAAATCATAGAGAATACTGATCCTGAAATTGCCGGGGCCATACGCGATGAACTGACACGGCAGCAGTATACCCTGGAACTGATTGCGTCCGAAAATATCGCCAGCCCTGCGGTCATGGCAGCCCAGGGCAGTGTCCTGACCAACAAATACGCGGAAGGGTATCCGGATGAGCGCTACTACGGCGGATGCGAATTTGTGGATGTGGCAGAAAAACTGGCGATTTCCCGTGCACGGGAGCTTTTTGGGGCAGAATATGTCAATGTGCAGCCCCATTCCGGTTCCCAGGCCAATATGGCTGTTTATTTTGCCCTGCTGGAGCCGGGTGACACCATTTTGGGCATGAATCTGGCACATGGCGGACATCTGACCCACGGCAGTCCCGCGAGTTTTTCCGGAAAACTTTTTCATTTCATCCACTATGGCGTGAAAAAGGAAAGCGGAACCATTGATTATGAGGAACTGGCCCGGCTGGCCCAAACCCACCGGCCCCGCATGATTGTGGCCGGAGCCAGCGCGTATCCCCGCATCATAGATTTTGAGGCGTTCTCACGGATTGCCAAATCTGTGAATGCCTTTCTGATGGTGGATATGGCCCATATCGCGGGACTGGTCGCGGCAGGTCTGCATCCCTCTCCCGTGCCGTTTGCGGATGTGGTGACATCCACGACCCATAAGACCCTCCGAGGTCCCAGAGGCGGCCTGATTCTGTCGCGCGCGGAATACGGGAAAAAAATCAGCAGCCAGATATTTCCGGGAATCCAGGGCGGCCCTCTGATGCATATTATTGCAGCCAAAGCCGTGGCATTCAAGGAAGCCGCGACAGAGACATTCCGGACCTATCAGAAAAATGTGGTGAAAAATGCTGCCGCTCTGGCCGGAAGACTGACGGAAAACGGTATCACGCTGGTTTCAGGAGGAACCGACAACCATATGATGCTCGCGGATCTGACCAGTCTCAGTATCACCGGAAAGGATGCCCAGCATGTCCTGGAAGAGGCCGGCATCACAGCCAACAAAAATTCCATTCCCTTTGAAACCCTCAGCCCCCGTGTGACCAGCGGCATCCGCATCGGAACCCCGGCCATTACCTCCCGCGGCATGAAAACAGCGGAAATGATCCGCATAGCGGATCTGATTGTCCGGGTTCTGCGCAATCCTGACGACA
>CAZDIU010000359.1:0-4692 GCA_964505535.1 uncultured Desulfobacterales bacterium
GGACAAAATCGGTTCCGGCATTGTGGTGCTGGGCAGCGCGGCAGGGGAAAAGGCCATGCTCATTGTGGTGGTCACCAAAGACATTTGCAAGAAGTTCAACGCTGGCAATATTGTCAAACAGGTGGCTGCCATTGTGGGCGGCGGAGGCGGGGGCCGTCCGGACATGGCACAGGCAGGCGGAACCCAGCCGGAAAAGCTGGATGAGGCACTCGCGGCTGTGTATGGCATTGTGGAGAAGATGTGATACGGATTCCCCATTGAAAACATACCTCCAGGCAGGCAGAAAGAAGTTTCCGTGTGTTCAGAAAACCGGATTTTTTTGAAAAAACCGGTTTTTCTGAAAAACCTGTGTTTCAGATCAATGGCGAATTGGTATGATGCTGTGATATATGGTCAGCCCGGAATTGATACTCCGGGCTGATTTCAATTGGATCGGTATACCCGGTTCTCAGGTCTTTTGGGTGTAAACACAGATGCGTCTGTCTGCATCTTTCCTGCGCTGCATTCTTGCTTCCCTGTCCTCTCCCCATTCAATGAGCGCATCGGGATCGGTTACAGCCATTACAGGGCATGCAGATCGGAAACTGACACGCTCCACCGCGCTTCCCGCGTACCATTTTCCTGCGCTTTCTTTGGTGTGGGAACCCATGATAATCAAATCCGCGTTTGTTTTTTCCGCGCATTTCAGGATTTCCTGATGCGGCAGGGCGCCGCCCCAGACATGATATTCATGAGCCGTTCCGGCAGGAATTTCCTCCCGGCAGAACTGCCGGACTTTTTTCTTTGCATTTTCCAGATCCGCATCATAATTTTCAGAGGAATATTTGGGATAAGGCGGAATCGGAATCATGTGAAACAGGGAAAGTTTTGATCCGTATTCTGCGGCCATCTTTATGCCAAAATACAAAGCGCATTCGCATGATTTGGAAAAATCTATGCAGGCCAGGATATGCTGAAACTGCAGCATGTGTTCTGAAATGGGCTGATTGACAATCAGGACAGGACAGGATTCGCGCATCAGCACACCTTCCACTGTGCTTCCGATTTTTCCGCGCACCCGGACAACCCCTTTTTCCGCTGCCCTTCCGGAATGGGGTCCCAGAACAATCAGATCCGCTGCGCTTTCCCTTGCCAGACGGACAATCTCCTCCCAGGGAAAGCCTGTGGTTACAGTGATACGGCAGTTTGTCTGTGATGTTACTGTATCCGCGCAGCTTTTTTCCATTTCCCGTCTGACCAGTGCCTGATAATTCTCATCCGCAATGATTTCTTCTCCGGTTTCAAAGTGTCTGACCAGATGCCGGTTCTCTGCCGAGGCAGATTCCAGCACATGCAGAATCTGCAAATCTGCCATGTTCTGCCCGGCAATTCGCGCGGCACTCAAAACCGGTGCATCACAAACTGTTGGCAAATCTGTTGCCGCCAGTATTTTTTTGAACATTTTTCCCCCTTTCATCCATTGATCCCCATTTTTCACAGAAGACAGCAGCGCATAATCCCGTGTCAGAATTTCCCCCATGATTTCTTCCAAAGGCTTTTGGGTGTTCACACAGATGTGCATATCCTCCCCAATTTCCCTGAGGGGTTCAAATCTTTTTTTGAATTCCTCAAAATGATGAATGCGAGCATCTGAAACAGACAAAGAATTCTCGCGGCAGATCAGACGATCCCTTATCACCCCGTCCGAAGCCTGACATTCAGCAAAGACTATACCAGCATCCCTGTCTTTTGCAAGAGACAAAACATTGTGCCGGTGATGGCGGGTTCCGTATGTGGCATCCAGAATCACGGATCGTCCTTTTTCAAGTTCTTCCTGGGCAAGCAGCAGCATCTTTCCATAGGTCAGGGAAGTGGCATCCTTTGAATAAATATCCTGCCCAAAGGAAGCGTCTCTTGCAGTTTCCGGCGCAATGCCGAAGAGTTGCTTGCGAATGACATCCGAACGCAGTGCTCTGATGCCAAGTGTCTTTGCCAGTTCTCTGGAAACCGTGCTTTTGCCTGAGGCAGGCATTCCGCACACCACCCATATGACCGGACGCTTGAACTGCATGGCATATCCGCAGGCAAGGTGCAGATAGCGCCGGGTATTGTAAAGAAGTTTCTGACTTGCGGCTTTTCCGAAATCACATCCCAGCAGACGAAGGCAGTTGATTTTGCATTTCACCATTGCCCGGTAGCATTTGTACAGACTGAGCAGGAGAACACATTCATAATCTTTTGTATGATCGATGTATTCATCCAGCAGAGTCTGTCCCAGTTGGGGAAATCCCTCATAATCAAGTTCCATCAGCAGAAATGCCAGATCCGCTGCAAGGTCCTGATACCGGAACTGCTCATTGAATTCAATGCAGTCAACGATGCAGATTCCCTGCTGCGGGAAATAAATATGCTCAGGTTTGAGATCTCCGTGACAGTCACGAATCTTTCCCTTTTCCATGCGCCGGGCAAAAAGCGGTTTATGTGTCTGCAGAAAGGAACGGGTTGCCGAGCGTACAATCTGAAACAGACGCTCATCCAGAAATTCACCGGCAAAGGCTTTAATTTCTGCAAAATTGTTTTCCAGATTTTTGGAAACCGCTTCCCATGATCCGAATGTGCTGATGTATTCACTTCTGTCTGCTTTGTTATAAAATTCAGTGAGAACCATAGCAAGGGATTTGATTTTTTCCGCATCAATTTTTGCTTCTTTCAGCAGATTTGGCATGGCGCATTCATCAGAAAGCCGGATCATTCTGACTGCATATTCAACTGCTTTGCCGGGGCCATCAAGAGAATATTTCCCGTCATGCAAAAAGATGGGAACCGCGTCCAGATAGACATTGGGAGCGAGTCTGCGGTTGAGAAGTATTTCCTGATTGCAGAAATGCCTGCGCTTTTCCAATGTGCTGAAATCAAGAAATCCGAGCTTGACCGCCTTTTTGATTTTGTAGACATAATCCCCGGTCAGAAACACTTTGGAAATATGCGTTTCCACCTGCTGTATGGCGGTTGCAGGATGCGGGTAAAATTCAGACCGCTGCATGACCTGAAAAATTTCTGCCTGATGATGTGTGTTTTCATTCATAATGTGACCACATGCGCATTATCATTCTATGGACGAGCCTGTTTTCTGTGCTTGCGTCATTCCGGAGAAAGCCGGAATCCACAGGGTCTTGAAAACGCCGTCATTCCGATCTTCATCGGAATGACGGCGGATACAGCAATCTTCTGATTTTTGAAAGGGAAACATAAGATGATTTCCGGAAAAGAACATAAGTACCCACCCGAAAGTTTTCAGGTATAAAAAAACCGGATTTTTCCGGAAAAATCCGGTTTTTCTGAAAACTTTACACCCGAAAATTCATGTTGCCTTACTTACCTCAGATTTGACAACTTTTCAGAAGTTGTCAAATCCGATAATGGATCAAATCCGTTCATCCGGATCTCACACCGGGGTGAAAAAACCCGCAAGGATTGATATTATTATAGAAAAAATCTGAAAAACAAATCAGAATCCCGGAAGGGATGACAGTATCAACCGGTTTGATCCACTTAGAAGTTGCACAGTTGACCGAAAAAACATCAGGGCTTAAAAATGGCAAGGTTTCAGATTTCCCGCAGAGATCACAGAGGGGAAAAAATTACTGGGCCTGATTCAGAATTTTCTCAAACTCCTACAGACTTCCGCACCGGAAAACCTGGTAGAACAGTCCCTTCAGCACATCCCGGGTGTCTGTGTTCCGTATCCGTTCCGAGACATGCTGAGGGATCAGGCCGAATCTGGCAATCAGCGCATCCACAAGCATTTCACGGGAATTTTTCAGCATTCCAAGTACTTCGCCTTCCTGAATCCCTATGGATTTTCCCTCCTGAATTCCTATGGGTTTTCCCTCTTCCATGCCTTTTTCCCTTGCAATTTCAAGAATATCCAGCATTTTTACCTCCTCCCAGAGTTCCCTGAGTCTTTCTTTTTCAATGAGTCTGTTGGACATGACCAGTGTGGCAGCCAGCAGATTCACGGGCATTTTATGTGCGCGGTGCAGTTCTGTCTCAAATTTAATCACTTTTTCAGCCAGATCACTCTGCGCCTTTTCGGTTTTCTTTCCGTACAGGGGCAGAAAAACCAGTTCTGTCCAGTTGGCGAATGTGCCATCCGCAACAGCCTGCCGGATTTCCTCCAGTCTTCTGAACCCGTCTCTCTGGCTGAAGTCAATGACAGCCGGGCTGTATGTGCCGCTGGATGTGACAATTTTTTTCTCACCTGCATACACATCGCCGGAGCCAAGAATCACATCCGTGATCTTTGTTCCCCACTGCTTTGCTCCCAGAAAATGACAGGCCGCAAAGCGGTACAGGTCGGATTTTTTCAGATTCCGCTGTTCCTCAATGTGATAAATGTGTTCCCGGTCATCACGGAGCATGACATCCACACGACCTGATGTCACCTTTATCTCCGCAGGCTCAAACCCGAAAACCTCCTCAATTCGGCCGGTTTCCAGTCCCAGAACCTCCAGCGTCTGTCCCTGCAATGCGCCGGCCAGCCATTTCACAATGACATCGTAATTCTGATCGCAGTCGGATCCGTTCCGGCTTTCCATCCTTAATTTCTCCGGTTAGAAATTTTTCAGGTAAACGGCCATGAGCCATGACTTATACCAATTCTCCACTGAAAATATGCCTGTCCAATTCCGGAGTTCCAAAATGGAGTGAAAC
>CAZDIU010000360.1:0-4685 GCA_964505535.1 uncultured Desulfobacterales bacterium
CCTGACACCCGGCATCTGAACCATCCGGTATTTTAAGAACTTCCTCTTCCCTTACATCAGAATATTGTAGATTTTCATCTTGTTCAGCAGGGAAGGATGACTGATTTCCAGCAGTTGTGTCGCACGGGTGCGGTTTCCGCCTGTTGCGGCAAGGGCTTTGATGATCATGTGCTTTTCCAGAATTTTCTGCGCTTCTTTCAGGGAATAACCTTCAAATTCCCTGTCAAGTTCAAAGTTCATCCCTTTTGTTCCGGGATGAACCGGAAGATTTTCCGGAACCAGGGTGCTTCCCTCAGCAAAGATCACCGCCCTTTCAATGATGTTTTCCAGTTCCCGGACATTTCCGGGCCAGTCATACTGCATGAGAAGGGAAAGCCCCTCACTGCTGATTGCTTCAATCTGTTTATCCAAAGACTGGTTGAACCGCTCAATAAAATGGCGCACCAGCAGGGGAATGTCCTCAGGTCTTTCCCGCAGGGGAGGAAGACGGATGGGAAGCACATTGAGACGGTAAAAAAGATCAGGCCGGAAGGAGCCCTTCCCTGCTTCTTCCTCCAGATTTCTGGACGTGGCCGCCAGAACCCGGACATCCAGTTTTACGGTTTTGGAATCTCCAAGAGGACGCATTTCGTTTTCCTGGAGAACCCGGAGAAATTTCACCTGCAGGGAAAGAGGAAGTTCCCCGATTTCATCCAGAAAAATTGTCCCTCCCTCAGCTTCCTCAAACAGTCCCTTCCGGTTTCTGTCCGCACCTGTGAAAGAACCTTTTCTGTGTCCGAAAAATTCACTTTCCAGCAGATTTTCAGGAATGCTGCCGCAGTTGACGGCCACAAAAGGTTTCTGGCAGCGTTCCCCTTTGAAATGAATGGCTCTGGCAATCAGTTCCTTGCCTGTCCCGCTTTCTCCGGTAATCAGGACTGTTGCGCTGTAATGTGCCGCTTTTTCCGCAAGATGAAAAACTTCCTGCATGGCTTTGCTTTTTCCCACCATGCCTGCAAAACTGCCCTTGTATTCCATGGTTTGGAGACGCTGCTTCAGTTGCACATTTTCTCTTCGCAGGCTCTCCCTTTCTTCGGCTTTTTTCAGGCTCAGCAAAACTTCATCTGTCTTAAAGGGTTTGGAGATGTAATCATAGGCTCCCATTTTCATGGCGTCAATGGCCGTGTCAATGCTGCCGTATGCGGACATGACAATGACTGTGGTTTCGCTCAGATATTCTTTGCCAGCCCGCAGAAATTCCATGCCGCCCATATTGGGCATTTTCAGATCGCAGAGAATAAAGTCATAATGGCCGCGACTGATCTTTTGCAGTCCCTGATATCCGTCTGCGGCTGTATCCACCCGGTAAGCGGATTTGCCAAGCAGTGCTGTCAGCATATGACGCATATTGTCTTCATCATCAATGATGAGCAGACGTTTCTGTTTTTCAGTCTTTTCTGTATTCATGATTCTCTGCGGATACTCCGTCCCCGATATTCTGTTTTTCCGTATAAACAGGAAGCCGGATAATGATGGAAGTTCCTTTGCCTTCAAGACTTTCTGCGTGTATGGTTCCGCCCAGGGCATCAATGATCATGTAACAGACTGAAAGGCCCAGCCCTGTCCCTTTTCCGGGATCCTTGGTGGTGTAAAAAGGTTCAAATATGTTTCCCAGATCTTTTTCCGCTATTCCGGATCCGTTATCCTGAAATTCAATCCGCAGCAGGGGCAGGGCTGCCTGTTTTTCAATCAGTTCCGCAGAGGTGCTGATGATGATTGTGCCCGGCATGTCTTTTCCGGAGGAGGCAATGGCATCCGCAGCGTTCATCATCAGGTTCAGAAATATCTGGCGCAGCTGGGCCGGATCCGCTTTCACCGTATCCGTGTCTGCACAAAGAGACAGGTTGAGACTGATATCCGACATTCGGGGCTGAAACCGGAACATGGCCGCAGTGTCCTCAAGAATCCCATGTACCTGCACTTCTTTTTGGTCTCCGTCTGAAGGTCTGGAAAAATCCAGCAGTTGCCGGATGATGCCATTGATCCTGCTGACTTCACTTTCTGTTCGGGTGATAAAGTCTGTTTTTTCTTCCTCTGCAATCTCCGGCTGTCTGAGAAGCTCCAGATATCCCATGACAATGGCAATTGGATTGCCGATTTCATGGGCAATGCCTGCGGCCAGTCTCCCTACCGAAGCCAGTTTCTCTGCCCGAATGATATCATTCTGGGCTTTTTTCAGTTCTGTGTTGGCTTTTTCAAGGGAGCGGATCGTATGTCTGAGTGCTTCCTTTCCCGTTGATATCCGGTGCAGCATCCGGTTCAATGCCTTTGAGACCTGACTGAATTCGCTGCCATCTTTTTCACTCAGAAAAAGCATGTCATCCTCCTCCCTGAATTCTTCAGCCCGTTTTACCAGCCTGTTCAGTGGGTTGCGGAGGATGCTGGAGAAGCGCCAAACCCCGGCAAATGTCAGCACAAAGAGGTTGATGAGGATGTAAATGAGGAGGATAATCTGGGACTGACGCAGATCCCGGTAGATATGATGCAGGGGCACAATCAGAGCGATCCCCGCGATGCTTTCCTGCCCGTGCAGAACCGGGGACGCAATAAGCATATCCCGCTTTTCTGTCCAGAACACTCCCCAGGTGATGCCTGTAAAACGGATTACCCGCGTGCCTGTCCGGATCATCTCCTCTGTCACCTGCCGCAGTTCTTCCTGCGGGGCATTGGGTTTTCCTGAAAACCAGAAATCCTTTCCCTGACTGTCTGTGACAGCCAGAACCGAAAAACGCGAATCCGCGAGCATTCCTTCCAGGTAAGGGGTGAGACCGGAAGGGGGAAGAACAGTGCCGGAAGCATATGCGGACACCAGAAGGTTTTCAATCCCTGCAGTCAGCATGGTCGCTTTTGAAATTTCGGATTTCAGCACAAGGCTTTTTTCCGACTGTATGACCACCGCATTGACAAGCACCATAGCGGTTCCCATCACAAAAAAAAGATTGACGGCTATGCGGATATTCAGTCTGCGGAAAAACACTCTGCCATCCTCCTGCTGCTCTTCCCTTTATTTTCTGACAGCAAGGACTGCCCCGCATTTTTCCACACTCACAGCTTCTTTGCTTCCTCCTGTGGTGACAATATGGGCCTCTTTGTTCCATCCATGCCAGAAGGTTTCCGAACTCCAGAACCATTTCGCGGCAGAAGAGGCCGGATACGCAGGCCGGTTCTGGAAAAGAGCTGTCAGTTCTGCGACAGTCGGCAGTCGCCATCCCCTGTAACCGCCGGTGTTCAGGTTTTCCGCATATTGCTGGGCATCCGGAAAATTGAGACAGCGGCCCAGTTCAAACGAGGAATCAAACATGGTCCAGGTCAGACCGCTCTGCCTGTCTGTCACCGTGCCGTTCCCATTATCCGCAAAACGGGATCCGGACTTGCCGAACAAAGCGGCAATCCGCTGTCTTTCCTGCTGTCTCCGCAGCAGACTGGCCTGTTCCGTCCGGACACGTTCATCCTCAAGGGCTTTCTGTTTTCTGAGATCATTGAGCAGCAGTCTGGCATTTTTGATATATTTTCCGGATGAATAGGCGCTGACAAATTCCTCTGTCAGCCGGATCCTTTCTGAAAGGGCTGTCCGGACATTGCCTGCTTCCGAAACCAGCGTTCGCCATGCCTTGTCCTCCTGTTCCTGACGTCTGCGTTCATCATCTGCCCTTTTTCTCTGTCTCAGATCCTCCAGAATGGCGGTTCCCTCCTTCACATGAACGGAATCCGGATATTTCCGGAGATATCCTTCCATTTTCCGGATTCTGTCCCCCATATCCGCAGCATCCCTCCGGCTGTAAGCAAGGGTTTCCTCCCATTCCTTTTCCGCCTGTTCCAGATCTCTGATTTTCTGATCCAGCACTTTGATTTCCCCCACAATCAGTTCTTTGAGATATGAGGGAAGCTCCGGGTTGGCCTCCAGATATTCCAGATAAATGAGACGCGCCCCTTCATAGTCCGTGCCAAATGCTTCGGCCCTGCGCTTCATGTCTCCCAGATCAGAGCGGATCTGGATTTTGTTTTGGAATTTCTTCTGCAGGCCCCTTGCCTCATCTGCCTGTGCCGTGTTTTTGAATTTCCGGATAAAGGTTTCACTCAGGGAAATGCATTTTTCCCAATCCTGCCGGGCTTCACACTCTGCCAGACTGTTTTTGAGATCCCTGAAGTGTTCATCCACCATTCCTGATATCAGTTTCTGCACCTCTGCTGTATGAATGCCGCGGGGATGTTTTTCAAAATACGCGTTATAGGCCGCAATCCGGGTTTCGTGGTCTTTACCGGCCAGGGATTTCAATGCCTGAAAATCCTGTGTCTCCATCATGGTCTCAATTTCGGAAATTTTGCGACTGACTGTCTTTGCCTGCACCGTGTTCGGATACTGAACAAGATACTGCCGGTAAACCGTCAGTGCCTTCTCATAATCTCCGGCTTTTATCATTTTATGGGCGTTTTCATCGCTTTGACGGAAATCCCTGTCCCGGATTTCCTGTTCAATCTCCCTTATCCTTTTTTCCACATCCGCTGTGTATTCCGTATTGGGATTATACTTGACATAGTTGCGGAGAATTACCTCTTTTCCTTCCGGTTCCGGCTGGTTTTGGGCTTCCCTCAAAGCTGTCTCGTACGCGTAGCGGATCCGTTCAGCTTTTATTTTTCTGGATGCA
>CAZDIU010000361.1:0-4658 GCA_964505535.1 uncultured Desulfobacterales bacterium
TCAGTCCGTATGAGGCTGTCTGATTTGGTATATTTTTTTTAATAGATAGCCTTAAGCAGAAAGTTCCCCTCCCACCGGTGGGAGGGGTCAGGGGAGGATGAGAAGCAACAGTCTGTGATTTATGACTGTTTTCACCCTTCCCCTGCCCCTCCCTCAAGGAAGGGGAGTCTTAAGGAAACGGCATTGTCATTATGTTATGTTCAGAAAAAAGAATTAAACCCTTTCCTGCCGGAAACGTCAACGGAAAAAAATTAACAGGAAAAAAGAGCAATGATCCATATACTGAAAAACCCCATACAGGAATATGCCTGGGGTTCCCATACAGCCCTGGCGGAACTTTTGGGAAACAGTCCATCAGACAAACCGCAGGCAGAGCTTTGGATGGGCGCACATCCCAAAGCTCCGTCTCAGGTGCATTGGGAAAACAAACCTGTCTCTCTGGACAGACTCATTGAGGAACATCCGGATGAAATTCTGGGAAAAGCTGCAAGAGGGAAGTTTGGCTCCCGGCTTCCCTGGCTTTTCAAGGTGCTTGCAGCAGGCGAACCCCTTTCCATACAGGCCCATCCTGACCGGGAGCAGGCCAGAAAAGGATTTGAACGGGAAAACCGGATGAATATCCCTTTGAATGCTGCGGAGAGAAATTATAAGGATGACAATCACAAACCTGAATGTATATGTGCACTGACACATTTTTGGGCATTGAAAGGATTTCGGGATATTCCCGACATTCTCTCCCTGACAGGCCGGTTTTGTCCCAAAGGACTTGAAGAAATAAGGGAAAATCTGAAATCTGCACACAGAGATTCTGACGGACTGAAAGATTTTTTTCGGAATTTGATGAACCTGAAACCCGCAGACCGGGAAAAAGTTGTCAATGAGGCTGTATCCAATGCCCAACTGCTGCTGGATCAGAAACCGGAACCCGAACTTGTCCAAATACTCAGATGGATCATCCGGCTGCACCGGTTCTATCCCTCGGATATTGGTGTGCTGGCCCCGATCTTTCTGCATCTGATCTGCCTGGAGCCGGGGCAGGCCCTGTTTCTGCCCGCGGGTGAACTCCATTCCTATCTGGAAGGCACTGGCATTGAACTGATGGCAAATTCAGACAATGTGCTCCGTGGCGGTCTCACGCCCAAGCATGTGGATGTGCCGGAACTGATGAAGGTTCTCCGCTTTGTCCCGGCTCCGGTGAACATTCTTCATCCCCGGAGAATCAGTGAATACGAAGAAATCAGGCCCTGTGCGGCAGAGGAATTTTCACTGTCTCTTGTTACTGTGCGGGAAGGCAGAGACAAGGCTGTTTTCCGGAATCAGAGCGCGGAGATTCTTCTCTGCACACAGGGAAAAGCTGAATTTTCAGAAAGCGGATCAGATCAGACCACAGAAGTGGGCAAAGGCATGTCCGTGCTGGTAACAGCTCTTGCAAAACAGTACCGAATCCGGGGAAATGCGGTTTTTTACAAAGCATCGGTTCCGCTGGTTTTCTGAAAAAACAGGGGAAAAAAATGCCCGGAAGCGCAAAGAACTGCCGCAAACCTCATGCAGCCTGAAAGATTGTGTGTTATACCGATTCACCATTGATCTGA
Source organism: uncultured Desulfobacterales bacterium (assembly GCA_964505535.1). Lineage (GTDB taxonomy): Bacteria > Desulfobacterota > Desulfobacteria > Desulfobacterales > Desulfococcaceae > JAABRU01. The sequence continues at coordinate 1,593 of CAZDIU010000361.1, forward strand.
AACACAGGTTTTTCAGGCATAAAGTTATCCAGAAAAACCGGATTGTTCGGAAAAATCAGGTTTTCTGAACACACGAAAACTTCTTTCTGCCTGCTTACAGGTATATTTTCAATGGGGAATCGGTATTACATGCCAAACGTTCCTGACGGTTTTACCGGGGATAGTTCCCCTCATGATAAATATGATCATAATAATATTCTGCATATCCCTCATCCTGCTGAGCTGCATCTTCCCCCTCGGAAAATTTTTTCCGGGTCTGTTCCGCATGTTTCAGCCATAAGTCACGGGCAAACCGATACAGATTTTCCTTCAGCCTGCTGCTGTCCTGGGAAAATTTCCTGTCTGAACGGATATATGCCTCAGCCCCTTCAATGACGGATTTTATATTTCTGATATGTTCCGTATCGTCAAGATTGCCTTCTGCAGATACACAATGAATGCGTTCCAGAATATTTTTTGCTGTACCTTCAATAAGTTCAATACATTCCATTTTCTCTGAAGCCTCTGCTGCTTAATGCCGGATGTATCTGTCTCCAAAAAATGAAGAGCGATTATTCATAATGACAGTTGGACATTTATACGGATATTGGGTATATGTCAATCATTTCACAAAACACTTATTGGACAAAAAGAGTCATTCAGGAGGATAAAAAATGCGGGCAGTCATAACCGGTGTCGGACATTATGTCCCGGAACAGATACTCAGCAATCAGGATTTGGAAAAAATGGTTGACACCAGTGATGAATGGATTCTCAGCCGGACAGGGATCAGGCAAAGACATATTCTGGAGAAAAACAGGGGAACTTCCTTCATGGCTGCCAAAGCAGCGCAAAGGGTTCTGGAGCAGAGTCAGGTCACGGCAAAGGAACTGGATTTGATCATCCTTGCCACAGTCACCCCGGATATGCCGGTTCCCAGCGCGGTTTCCCTGGTGCAGAAGGAGCTGGGAGCGGATAACTGCTGGGGATTTGATCTCAACGGCGGATGTTCCGGTTTTCTCTATGCACTGATTACAGCCAGCCAGTTCATCGAATCCGGACGGCATCGGAAAGTCATGGTGATAGGAGCCGATAAAATGAGCAGCATCATTGACTATCAGGATCGGAACACCTGTGTCATTTTCGGGGATGCTGCCGGTGCGGTACTGCTGGAGGCTTCCCATGATGAGGAACAGGGGATCAGGGATTTTGATCTCCGTCTGGATGGAGAGGGTGCACAGTATCTTTATATTCCGGCAGGCGGAAGTCTGGAGCCTGCCTCACCTGAAACGGTTGAGAAAAGAAAGCACTATGTGCTTCAGGATGGAAAAGCCGTATTCAAACGCGCGGTGACCGGCATGAGCGAGGTGTCAAAACAGATTCTGGACAGAAACGGGCTCAGACCTGCAGATATAAAATATCTGATTCCCCATCAGGCCAATTTCAGGATTATTGATTCGGTTGCCAAAAAACTGGAGTTGACATCCGGACAGGTCATCATCAATATTGAAAATTACGGAAACACCACCGCTGCCACCATCCCTTTGGCCATGTCCGAGGCATATGAGAAAAAAATGCTCAGCAAAGGAGACTGGCTGGTGCTTTCAGCCTTTGGTGCCGGATTCACCTGGGGCAGTGTGCTGGTGAGATGGTCTATGAACTGAGCGGATATCATCTGAAAACAGAGCATAAATCCTCCGTCCGCGGACAGAAAAACAATGAAACCGTCTGTTTTTGCAGAATTGTCAGAATCAGAAAATTTGTCATCCGGAAGCACCGCTTGTGGAGCAGTGGTCCTGTGTCTGCTGGCCCTGTGTTTTTCCGGATGCACGGGCAGCGGTGTGCGAAATCCGGAAAATCTGTGCGCCATATTCCGTGAAAAACCGGAGTGGTATGCATCTGTGAGCGCATCACGGGAAAAATGGGGCATCCCCATTCCGGTGATGATGTCAATTATGTACCATGAATCAGATTTCCGATCCGATGCCCGGCCTCCGAGGCGTCTCTGCCTGTTTATCTTTCCCGGTCCCAGGCTTTCCACTGCCTATGGATATGCCCAGGCCATTGACAGCACATGGAATATTTACCGGAGGCATACGGGAAATCTGCACGCTGACCGTGAGGACTTTCATGATGCCATTGATTTCATCGGCTGGTACTGCCATGTCAGTTTTGTGAAATGCGGCATGGCCAAAGACGACCCGTACAATCTTTATCTGGCCTATCACGAGGGACAGAACGGATTCAATCAGGAAACTTACAACAGAAAACCCTGGCTGAAAAAAGTGGCCTTTTCCGTCCGGGAACGGGCGGAAACATACGCTCGTCAGTTTGGTCTGTGTGAATTTGAATTCCGGAAACCGGAAATACGGGGGAAAAGCTGTCTGTATCCTTTTTAGGGAAGAGGAATCTCTTAAAATACCGGATGGTTCAGATGGCCGGGTGCAGGTGTCAGGAAACAGACACTGAAACCTGAACACTGAAACCTCAGAACGCAAAACCGGCACATCAGCAATTTCCAAATCCCTTAAACCTGAAAAAACTGCCCCCTTTTCCTTATTGGGCAACAGTGATGTACGGAATGAAAACAGATGATGACAAATGAAAGCATCTCCCGCAGATGGCTGATTTTTTCCACAGTGGGCATTGGCGTTTTCATGTCCACTCTGGACAGCAGCATTGTCAATGTCGCGCTGCCCACCATCATGGATGAATTTGGCTCAACCCTCAGCACAGTGGAATGGGTGATGATGATCTATCTGCTCACGGTTTCCTCTCTTCTCATGAGTTTTGGCAGACTCAGCGACATCCGGGGACGCAGATGGGTTTATACCCGCGGCCTGCTTGTTTTTTCCCTGGGTTCCCTGTGCTGCGGACTTTCTGCGAACGCGGTGTCTCTGATTGTATCCCGTGCATTTCAGGGACTGGGCGCATCCATGATCATGTCCTGCACCCAGGCCATTGTGGTGGAAACCTTTCCCCCTTCCCAGCGGGGCAAATCTCTGGGGTCTCTGGGCGCTGTCGTGGCTTCGGGCCTGACGCTGGGCCCGGCACTGGGCGGCTGGATTCTGGATGTTTCCTCCTGGC
>CAZDIU010000362.1:0-4641 GCA_964505535.1 uncultured Desulfobacterales bacterium
CAGATGCTCTCATATTCCGGGCTCATACTGTTTTCCCTTTTCACCCAGTCAGAAAGATTGTAGGAAAGTCTGCGCACAAGCATGCTTCTGCGCTCCCGCGGACTCTGCTGAAAGATAAGCGACAACGCCCGTGCCACAGGCTGACGGATTTGGATATCCCGGCTGAGAAGACCGTCTCCCATCCGGTCAATGAGTTTTTCCGCTGCAGCACTCTGGTTCTGCGAAAACAGGATGTTCACAGCTCCGGGTATAAACTCCATGAGTTCCGTATCCCTGAATGCCTCATCCCTGTCATTGAGAATGCTGTCAAGCCCTGCGCGCAGACGTGCAGCCTGACGGGCTTTCCGGGCCTGTTCCAGGGTTCTTTTTTCCCTCACCCGGGTCAGGAGATGTTCTCCCTTCTCTGTTTTGAGCATATTTTGAATGGCCTGCCGGACGGCCTGCTTGTCCGTGCTGTTTTTTTCAGCAGATGCTTGGTCAGCAATCATCTGCCGGAAGCGGAACACCAGTTTTTCAAACTGCCTGTCATCCATTTCATCAATCAGATGATGAAAAAGCTGACGCCCCAGATCCCCCTGTGTTTTCTGCACCAGCACCGTACTCAGAAAATCCTCATCCTTTTTGACAATGGAGCAGGCCAGACATTTGGAAACACGGTCTTTGTTTTCCCTGTCCAGGATGCTGTCCAGGGTTTCCACCATCGGGCCGTAAATCTGTCCGATCTCCACTTTCTGCTTTGCGCCGGAATCCTTTTCCTGGGGGACAAAAATTTTTTCATTCAGCCGCACATGCCGGAATCCGTTGTCGGAAAAGAGTTTTTTCAGGCCCCCGGCCTGACGGATTTTTCCGGAATCGGTCCCGATCAGGACAAGAAATTTCGTGAACTCCTCTTTTTCCATGCCTTTTTTGAGAGAAATTTCTCTGATTCCGAAATTCAGAAACAAATCAAGAAACGCGGACACCTGGGGTTTCTGCATTTCAGACGCATTCAGGGGCTGTCCGCAGACAAGCAGCCGTTTTTCCGATTCCGCAAAAACCAGTTCCTCTGTCTGTTCCACTGCAGGCAGAAATATTCCGTATGCCTTGTCAATGGAATTGCTGCACACTGCACTGGCAAGGGGATACAAGTGCAGGGTGCGGATGGCCGCGTTCATGGCAATCATGGCATCCACAGCTTTTTTCTGAACAATATCAATGTTTATTTCCTGACTGTGTGAATCCTTCATGGAGTTTTTCCGTATCTTTAATTTGTTTTTTTAATAACTTATCTCCTAAAAGAAACTGAGGGGTTTGTCAATTGAAAAGCGGAGCATCTGACGGTTTGGCAGTGCTGCACAAGTAATCCTTTTCTGACAGAGGGTCAGAGGAGTGCCAGACTGAAAGTTTGGCAGAAAATTCAGGGTCCCAAACTTTCAGTCAGGGACTCCGGATCGGCCATTTTCCACTTAATCCCGCGGAATTGAGGTTCTGCAAAAAGTATATTTTCAATGGGGAATCGGTATGAGCAGGAATCCGGTGGTTTCAGTATATTCCGGATACCGGCTTTCACCGGTATGACGAAACTGTGTAACATCGGTTAAGAAGATGAATGATGAATTTCTGTCACCGGATCGGAACTCCGGCGGACTCTGCCGGAACCGAATGACAATGGGGCCAACTTCAGTCTGATGCCCGGAGGTGAACTCCGGGCCTTGAGGAACCGGGGGAGTCTTTCTGCACCCAGATTTGCATTGCTGACATAAGTAAAGCTCCATAAATTTTCGGGTGTGAAGTTTTCAGAAAAACCGGATTTTTCCGGAAAAATCCGGTTTTTTTATACCTGAAAACTTTCGCTTGCGTACTTAGGGACTCGGAACTTCCCAATATACCGTTTTTGATTAAAGATTAACTTTATCCATAAAGGACAGCTTTTTTATAAACGGTATATCAGCATTTTCCATGTCCCTTAAGTAACGGAACTGCTGTCTGTTTCTTATCCCACCCACGCGATCAGAACATTTTTTTCCTCTGATATCTGTGCTGATTCCGGATGGATAAAACGGTTGAGAAATCCGCGGGAATCGGTTCCGGCTATCCGGTAAACCGTCATGGAAAACCCTTTTGCCGGGTCAGCATGTTCCGAAGCCGTGAGGATTTCGGTTTCACTGATGGTCTCTGCAAGCGCAATTTTCTGGAGGCACTCAGCCAGAGCCTCCTGCCACTGTTCCACAGATTCCGGAGCCAAAGAAATCCCCTCCACCTGCAGCACCTTCCGGGCTTCAGGTATCTGCTCGCAGACCATTTCCATCACGGCGGTGCTGGTGGTAAGGAAAAGATTGGGGAGATCCGGATCACACAGGGCCAGCCTTGCCCATGCCTTCAGCCGTTCCGCTGTCATATGCGCGCCCGGGTCATCTTTGGCAATCAGGGAGCGGATGGAAGGGCCGGTATCGGTATCCTCTTCCTCATCGCCTCTGATTTCCCTCAGCAAAACATTTTCCATTTCCGAAAGGGATTCCAGATGGTTGCCGATTTCCCACTGGCGCATGTCATATTCCTGGGAAATGCTGAGAAATATCCGGGCCTGGAACAGGGGATCAGGACTTTGAACCGCACGATTCTTTCCCTCTTTTTTGCGGCGTATGTCAGACAGAAGCTCATGAACTGAAAATTCATCAAAAAAAGGCACGCTTTCCTGCTGGGCTTTGAAAAATGAGATATCCCGTCCCTGATGCAGTTGAGCCCAGTTCTGATATTCCTTTACAATCGCAGCCAGCTTTTCCTGATCTTCATTTGCAGGTATGCGGATTTGTGCAAAATCTTTCACTGCCTGCCCTGTTGTTTCAGGCATGGCCGAAGCTGACGGCTGATACAGCACTGCTTTGGGAAAACAGATGTGCAGCATTCGGGCAGCCGTGTGGCTCATGCAGGTGAAAGGGAAATAAACAGGTGTCATGTTTCCTCCGTAATATCAATAGGCCATAATTGAAACTTGTTTTTTATCCGCTGATGGGCACATCTCTGATTTCCACGCCCCGGGACAGCAGTTCTTTCCGCAACTGATCTGCAAGTTCCCAGTTTTTTTCCCTCCGCGCTGCCTCTCTTGCCGCAATCATTTTCCGGATTTCCTGATCAGGAGGTATATCCCCGAAATCAAAAACATTGAGGATCGTGTCGATACTGCGGAATGCATCCAGAATTCTTTCCGCATCCTGTGCGCTGATTTTTTTCTCCAGAATCAGGTGATTGATTTTCCGGATATTGGTAAACAGGGATGCGGCTGCTGCTGAAATATTGAGATCATCATCCATCGCGGTGATGAATCCCAGACGGATATCATAGAGAAGCTGATCGGTTTCCCCATAGGATTCTCCGGATTTCACATGGAGCAGGTTCCGGATGCAGGTGTTGATGCGGTGCAGAGACTGACTGGCTGAATCCAACTGCCGGGTGGAAAAACGCACAGGTTTCCGGTAATGAGCGGAAAGCAGCCAGTAACGGATTGCCTTGCCGGAATATCCGGCCTCCACGAGATCCTCGAGCGTCATGCGGGGAACGGTTTCATCCACCTTTTTGCCGTCAATCAGGACCCGGTCACAGTGCAGCCAGTATTTTGCCAGCGGTTTTCCTGTCAAAGCTCTGGCGATGGCTATCTCATTTTCATGATGGGGAAACACCAGTTCCCTGCCTGCTGTGTGAATGTCAAAACTTTCCCCCAGGTATTTCATGGACATGGCTGCGCACTGGATATGCCAGGAGGGACGCACATTTCCCCAGTCCGTGGGTGTGTAAATGCCCCGTTTGAGTTCCGACAGAGTGCAGCGCTTGAACAGAGTGAAATCCCTTGGATTTTCCTTTTCATACTCATCCAGATCCACCGTTGCCCCGACCCGGATTTTGTCCAGATCAATGCGGGAAAGACTGCCGTATTCACTGAATTTGGAGATGTCAAAATACAGGCTGCGCAGTTTTTCATAGGCAAATCCCTTGATGACCAGTTTTTCAGCCAAAGCCACCATGTCAGACACATGCTCACTGGCTCTGGGATATTTGTGCGCGGGCGCCACTCCCAGCACTTCCATATCCCGGTGAAAGGCGTCAATATGCTGCTGGGTGAATTCCGCAAGTTCCATGCCCGCATTCCGTGACCCCCTGATGGTTTTGTCATCCAGATCAGTGATGTTCATGATATGGGTCACATCATAGCCCCGGTATCTGAGATAACGGCAGAGCAGATCCGAAAACACAAATCTGCGCCATTCGCCGGGATGCAGACGGGCATAGGCTGTTGGACCGCAGGAATAGACAGAAACCTTGCCGGGCAGCATGGGGCGGAAGGATTCTTTGCTCCGGGTCACGGTGTTGAAAAGTTTCATGAAAACCTTTTCCTCCACCGTGAAAAGGGGCGTGCTGAGATAGCGTTCTCCGCTGTCCGGGAAGATGACCACAATGGTTCCGCTTTCAAGATTCTGGGCCTCACGTGCGGCAATGCACATGGCAGCGCCGCTGCTCATGCCCACAAAAAGCCCTTCCTCTTTTGCCAGCCGGCGGGTCATTTCAAATGCTTCCTCATCTTCCACATTGATCTTTTTGTCGAGCCGATCCTTTTCAAACAGGCCCGGTTCATAGGCCTCTTTCATATTTTTCAGGCCCTGGATTTTA
>CAZDIU010000363.1:0-4560 GCA_964505535.1 uncultured Desulfobacterales bacterium
ATTCCGCCCTTTCAGGGCTTTCCGACAGAGCGTTCTCCTTAACTTAATGGCATTGACGCTCTGCGTGGGAATGCCTCCGGGACGCTCCGCGTCCCGTGAACGCAGAGCGTCTGCCCTGTGTTCCCACGCGGAGCGTGGGAACAAGCGGGAAATTTTCAGAATAATTCCACCCTCCCCAACCCCATAGACGCATTTTTCCCCACATGCAGCACTTCTGCGGCCCGGAGCCATTGTGTCACCTGCGGGGAAGGGAAAAAAATTTCGGCTTCTCCCACCAGTCCGCCCATGGGCATTTTTCGTTTCTGGCGTCCGGAATAGCGTTCCAGTTCTTCCCAGTGCAGGTGTTCCCGCACATTGCCGTTGAAAGTGAACTGCTGCTGCATCTCCATCCATCGCTCCCGTCCCAGGGGTTCTCCGTCTGAAAACAGGCAGTGAAGTGCCTCCAGTCTTCGGACTAAGGTACTGAAATAAAATGACCAGTCCATCTGTCCCATGTATCTGCCTTTCTGGCGCAGGCGCACGGGCGTAAGGAGGCGGAAAGAGAGGCGTTCCAAAGATTTCCCCGCGTCCCCGATCCAGTCCCGCAGGGGAAAAGGCCCCATGACCGGGGGCGATCCTTCCAGCGGCAGTTCTCTCTCGGTTTTGTCCGGCATTGTTTCTGAAAGGGAAATCACCCGGTACGGATGATTCTCCCGTCCGATGCCGGTTTTCTGCCCGTTGAGAAAAGCCTGCACTGTGACCGGCAGAAACCGGGAGCAGTTGCCGATCAGGGTGATGCGGATTTCCTGCTTTTCCCGGTTTTCCAAAAAACGGGGGGAAATGATATATCCTCTGGGGGATTCCAGCAGACCGGAAACCGGGGTCTTTTTTTCCACCAGCAGAAAATAGGGGCAATGCTCCCGTACTGCGCATTCTGTGCATACCGGGCGGCGGTCAAAGGGGCAGACCATGCGCTGAACCTCCCATCCCATCAGCCCCCGCCATGCCGAACCCGTATAAGGGGGCAGAATGGCATTTTCATCTGTTTTCACCGCAATCCCCACCCTGAGCACCGGCAGATCGCCGAAAAGTTCATTTACGGAAAAACTGTCTTTATTTTTCATATAGTTCTCCTGTTGATGAAGGTGTTCAGTGTCAGGTGTTCGGTGTTCGGTATTTCTCCTGCCCCCCTGAAACCTGAAACCTGACACTTGACACCTGAAACCTGACACCTCACACCTGACACCTCACACCCGATAATTACCGATATGTAAAAGGAAACCACCGCGCGGGAGAATTCCTGACAGATTCCAGAACCTTTTCCAATTTTTGTTCCGAAAGGATTCGGAAATGCCGGGAGTTGACCTTTTGTGCAGCCTTGTGTATCTGACAGGTGATTTCCGGCAGATGTTCCGGCAGGTTTCCGGTTGCCTGCAAATGGGACAGGGGAAGCAGGGACATGACCCGGACAGTGGAACCGAAACAGTCGGACAGGCAGTATTCCAGACTGCGGCGGAACCAGCGGATACTGTCTGCTTTTTCGTTCAGAAACCATGCAATTCGTCCCATATTCAGGCACCAGATCTGCCAGGGATGGGCCGTTGCTGCGGAAATTGCCGGATTCTCCCGGCACAGGCCGTAGTAGGATTCGGATTCCGGGGCCTGTGTATCGGCCAGAAAACGGGCTGTGAGCGCGTGCTGCCATTGGGAGAATCCGGAAAATCCTCCAATCAGATCCGGAGACTCCAGATATACCGAAAGGGTTTCGCGTGCAGAATCCGCGTTTCCGGCATCCAGATACGCATAGGTCAGATAGTTGTACTGGCGCAGCCATTCCTCCCGGTATTCCGGAACCGTATGCTCTCCCAGGGCTTTGCGGGCTTTGGCGGAAAAGCTGAGGGTTTCCCTCAGAAAATCCGGGCCGCAGAAGGCATAATTCTGGGTCATGGAACCGTAAATCGCGCCCAGACTCATGTGCACGGGACAGCCGAATGCACACTGGGGTGCATACTGTTTTTCCAGCAGATCCAAAACAGTCTGAAGCCCCTGGGGCAGTTCCGTCCGGAAATCATAGCGGTTGTGCCGAAGAATGAACACATAGTTGAAATAATCCGTGACTGCGCGGATATCTGCACGCAGGGCCTCGCCAAGCAGTCCCTGTGCGATCCTGCCCCATTCCTCTGCACGGGACGGTCTGCCCCGGTGATTGCACATGCACAGATTCAGCGCAGCCCAGCGGAACGCGGAAAGCGGCGCGATCTGCCGAATTTTTTCCAGTTCCGGGCCCCAGGAAATCAGGCCGGAAATGACTTCGGCTGATCCCGTATGGCTGCTGCGCACCGTGTTTTCAAACCGATCTGTCAGGGCTGAAAACAGGGAGGGAGAAGAGCAGATCTGTTCCATGACAGGCCGGGCATAGTCATGGCGCCAGGCCCATTCAATCCACTGGGATGGAACAGACTGGATATTCCGGATAAACTGCAGGGGATTTTCCAGCATGTCTGAAAAAAGTCCCAGACCTTCGGATTCTCCGGGACTGTACAACTGCATCAGCATCCGGGCCTGGTTCAGGTTTTTTACCGGCAGCAGGAGAATGTCTTTTGGCTGCTTCGGCACAAGATTCGCGGAAGGATGAAGAAAGACACGGAACCCGCGGGCAATGGCCAGCCCTGTTTTTTTCTGCACAGATGCGACTTTTTCCACACGTCCATCCTCCCGGAGATCTCCGGTCAGGCCGATTTCCGCAGGAAAGGCATTCCCGTGCAGAGCAGCCAGAAACCCCAGTCCCAGGGACAGTCCCAGAGATCGTCCCCGGAACTGCACACAGGCATTGGGCAGGGTCAGGGGATAGCAGAACAAACTCCCTGCATTCCTGCAACTGAGCCGGGAGACCGCAGCAGCCGCATCACTGACAGCCCTGCGGGTTTCCTCTGACATCAGAGGTCCTGCCCATTCCGGCCACAGAGGGGTTTGGATTTCCGGAACAAAACCGGTGACAAAACAGCGCAGAAAACTGTCCTGATCTCCGGTCAGGAAAACCGGAACCGCACGCCATCTGCCCTGTTCCGGTTCAGTGAAGGGAAGATAAAAAACTGTATCCATGTGATCCCGGAGCCAAGAGGGAGTCCATTCCGGCATATGCTCCCCAAACAGCAGGAACCCGGTCAGCAGATGCAGTTCCACCATTTTCTGCAAATCCGGATTTTCCCGGAGACAGATGCGCACCTGTTCAAATGCTGCGGAAAATGCCTTTGGCCCGCGCAGATCCCGGAACAGGAGATTCGGACGGAACAGCCACTGTTTCAGGGACTCGTGCTGCTGGCTCTTTCCGGCCAGATAGACCAGATGGGCAATGTCAGTATGTTTGGGATTCATCCCTTTCTCCGATAATGGCCAGAGACAGACGTCCGTCTGTCTGTTCCGGGTTCCTGAATATGAGAAAAAATCTTGCCTGTGTTTCATTCCAGTCTGCATAATCCGGAACCGCGATGTCTTCTGCCCCAATGGACAGAAAACAGAGCATGCGGGTGCGGATCAGATATTCGGGAATGTCCCGGATTTGTCCGGAAATGCTCAGTTCCTGCCCTGCATATTCCCACATCAGAATATCGGCCTGCACCGGACGGAAACTTTCCACCCGGCCCTGACACAGTTCCACCAGATTGGCCCAGCCCCACTGTGCCTCCTCCTCCTGTGCTGCCAAAGCATATTCATCTGCGCATAAATATGCGCAGGCCAGTGCCTCTGCCGCGCTTTCCGGCATACGTCTCCAGTGAATTCCGGGTTTCAGATGCCGGAGTGTCCCGCAGACCTCCTGCGCTGATCCAAAAGGCAGATCAGCCTGAAATGAAAAGATTTTCCCCACCTTTTTTTCCATATCCCGGAAATACCGGCGCACATCCTCCGGAACCACAGGCCGGGGGGAAGGAAAAATATCCGGTATCTGATCCGGATGCGCAATGCACTGTCGGATGATTTTCAGCAGTTCCGGTCTTATTTCTCCCTGCCATGATCCTGCATGGGTCAGGGGAATCAGCCAGGTGTTCCATGTTTCCACAAACAGTTCTGACAGTCCGGTGTCCTGTTTTTCCAGTATCAGATCCCCGGGGCCTGCCAGAAGGGCATCATGGAATGTCTGTGCCACACGCACATGATCCCGGAGTTTTTCCAGCACCAGTACCAGCGGCGGGGAATAATAAAACCCTCTGTGCCAGCGGGAATATTCCGGACGGATCCAGCGCAAATCTCCGGGCATTGGGTTTTCCCTTCCGGCAGGAATCTCCCGCTGCTCCAGTCTTTTTGCGATTTCTGCGGCAAGTTCTTCCCATGCCGTGGCCTCCTCATCCGGATGCGGGCAGCAGAGAGGACAAATTCTGCGATGCTGTCTGACCTTTTCCCGGAACAGGGGATTTTTCACAATTTCCGGCCCCGGACAGAGCCGGAACTGCCGGGCTGCCATAAATGCCTGTTTTCGTATTCCCATAATAAAACTCCCTTTTTAGGGTGTCAGGTGTCAGGTTTCAGGTTTCAGGTGTCAGGTGTCAGGTATAAGAAAAAATACTGAACACCTGACACTGAACA
>CAZDIU010000364.1:0-4542 GCA_964505535.1 uncultured Desulfobacterales bacterium
TCAAAATCAGTCAGAATCGTTTTATTTGGTATATTCATTTCAATAAATAGCCTTATCTCATTCCTTTCATAACGGGTGGTTTATGATGCTCAGAACCGCACCTTGTCATAAAAGTCCTTTCCGAAATATGAAAAAACAGCACGAAAAATCTTTTCCGGCTGTTTTTGAATCTTACCGGATTCACTCAGTTATTAAGTTTATATTTTTTCGTTCTGAATCACTGGCACATTTTTAAAAAAATCTGAAAAAAAGAGGGGCCTGTTTAAAATTCAATCGGGTCATGCAATGGCGGCAAATTTCCGTTTACTTTTTAAAATACTTTGATATAATAAGATTTTTGGGAATTTTTCCTGAGAAGAAGATTTGTCATGGTTTGTGCCTTACCCCATTGTGAAAAATTGCAGAAGATTGCATCATGAAAGACATTCTGGAAAGATTGTACCGTATTGGCAGAGCCGCAATTCCCCGGCCCAAATGGCTGGAACGGTTCATCGGCCCCGGCATTTCCGATGAAGAATTCTCTCAGAAATTCAAAGATTTTTACGGATACGGCCCCTGGGAGGATGCAGGCGCCAGTACCGGAAGGGATTTCAGGTACAGTGCTGGCGGGCAGGCGGAGGAGGACAATACGGATGAACACCCCGGCATTCCCCGGCAGGTGAAGGAGGATCTGGCTGTGTTTGATCTCAAACCGCCCTCCTCTCTGGCTGAAGTGAAACGCGCCCGCAACCGGGAAATCCGGAAATACCATTCGGATCATTTTGTCAATGATCCGGCAAAGTATGAAACCTCCAAAAAAATCATGCAGATTTACAACGCTGCCTATGACCGCCTGAAAGACTGGTATGAAAGCAAAGAAAAATGAAAGCATCTGTATCCCATGAAGTGACATACTGGAAACCGGAAGGATCGGTATCAGAAAGCCAGTATCTGGTGGGTGAGGCTCCTCTTTCCATTCTGGTGCAGGGGCAGCCCTTTTTCACCGGAATGCGAACACCCGGAGACGAAATTGCACACGCGGCCGGTTTCTGTCTGGCTGAAGGACTTGCAGAAACAGCCGAAGATATTGAATCCATCGTTTATGCGGATGAATCTGATACAAATCTTGTGCAGGTGCGGCTCACTTTGGGCCGATGGGAAAAAGTGTCAAAAAGACTGGCGGAGAAAGGAAACAATATAACCGGCTTCGGACAAGGCCCGGAAGAGGCAGTGGAATTTCTGGCCCGCACAGTTGCGCCCCTGCCGGAAGGAAAAAAAATATCCCTGGGCAAAGGCTTTGCCTGTCTCAATGAACTGAACCTGCATCAGCCTCTGCGCAGACAAACCCATGCCGCCCATGCGACAGCCATATTCACCCCGGATTTTGAAATGCTCTCCCTTGCTGAAGATGTGGGACGCCACAACGGCATGGACAAGGCCATAGGCCGTGTGCTGCTGGATCGGAAACTTGCTCAGGCAGGTGTGCTGCTCCTTTCCTCGCGCATCAGTTTTGATTTGGTGCAAAAGGGCGCACGCGCGGGAATTCCGGTAATGCTGTCTGTTTCCCGGCCCACAGCTCTGGCGGTGCATCTGGCCTCCCGGCTGAACATGAGCCTTGCCTGCCTTGCCAGAGGCGGCGGCGGCTATGTTTTCTGCGGAAAACACCGTTTGGAAGAATTTGAATGATAAATGCTGAATGATGATTTGAAACCGGGCTGCAGGATGGAAACCGGGGGAAAGATAATTCCTCAGCATTAAACATTGACTTGGAGGCTGTGAAAATTGGAAGTGCTGATGCCTGTGTATGAAGGCCCGGAAAAAAAACTGGAAATCATTCTTTCTTCTCCCCTGCCCGGATTGCGATCCGATGCAGACGGCAGATGGGAAAGTGTGGTAAAGGCAAGCCGGGCGGAAATCATCAGCAAAGTCTCCACTGATTTCATGGATGCCTATCTGCTGTCTGAATCCAGTCTTTTTGTATGGGAGAACCGGATTCTCCTTATCACCTGCGGAAAAACCGCTCCTGTCAATGCCCTGCCCCTGCTTCTTGCCATTGCGGGAAAAGACACAGTGGCTTTTCTGTGTTATGAGCAGAGAAATTTCGTATTTTCCGGAGTGCATTCGGAATTTGAAAGGGATGTGGCTGAAATCAGCAGATGGTTTCCTGGGAAATGTTTCCAACTGGGAACAGCAGGCCATGATTATGTGAACAGGTTTCATTTCTCGTCTGTTACAAAAAAAATGGAGCATCAGTCTGTCTTTCAGGTTCTCATGCACGATCCCGATGCCGGGGCCATGCAGATCTTCTGGCGGAAGGAAAATGGCAGTGCTGCTCAGGCGCGCAGCCTGTCCGGTCTGGAAACCCTCTGTGATCCGGACATGAGAACAGACGATCATCTTTTTTCTCCCTGCGGATATTCCCTGAACAGCATAAAGGAAAAGGACTATCTTACGGTTCATGTCACGCCCCAGCCTGTCAGCGCCTATGTGAGTTTTGAAACCAGTATAGCGGAAAACTGGCACCAGCTCCTCGGAAAAATGCTCAGGATTTTCAGACCGGCAAGATTTTCTCTGCTGTTGAACACAGGGATGTACCAGGAAAAATTTCCTTCCTTTGAAGCAGTGGAATCCGCAGTGCAGGAATATACAGCGGCGGACAGGAGTCTGTATGAATCCGAGTGGGGATATTCATTCATATTTTTGAATTATATAAATAAAATTAACCATTTTTGACATACCGGCAAAAGCCGGTATCCGGAACCGGTTGACACTGCTGGATTCCGGCTTACGCCGGAATGACACTGAAAGAGATCAGCTTTCTGATTTTTGAGAGGGTTGCGCAACATCAATTCCATCAGACAGGGATAAGCAAATGAAAAACATTGCACTGATTGTCATCGCTGCTGTACTCATCTTCGCTGGCATCCGCTTTTTTGCCGGTTCTCCCCAGATACGGAATGCTTCTCCATCCGGGGAAAACATCATCTGCTTTGGGGACAGCCTGACATACGGAATCGGAGCCGGAGAGGGAAAGGATTATCCCTCCCGCCTGGCCGCGCTGCTGTCAAAACCTGTCATCAACGCAGGTGTGCCCGGAGACACCACAGAATCCGCTCTGAACCGGCTGGAAGAGGATGTGCTGTCCCAGTCACCCCGCATTGTTTTCATTACGCTGGGCGGAAATGATCTGAAAAACGGTGTTCCCGGAGAAAAGGCATTTGCAAATCTGAAGACCATTGTGCAGTCCATACAGGACAAAGGCGCTCTGGTGGTCATCGGCGGGATTGACATTCCTTTCTGGGGCAGGGGATTCGGGGACGCGTATGAACATCTGGCAGAAGAAACCGGGGCAGTGCTGATTCCCAATATCTTCAAAGGAATCATCGGCAATTCCGGACTGATGAGCGATTCCATCCATCCCAATGATGCCGGATATGAAATCATGGCAAAAAAATTTTATGATGCGGTGAAACCCTATCTGTAAAGGGGGAACAGGTTTTGCGTTCTCTGAGCCGGTCTGTATTGATTTCCGCTTTGTCAGAATTGGCAAAGAATTGGCGGAATGGAAGCAATATGGAATGCAGTGCCCCCAAATACAGCACAAAAATCGGGAGGAATTATGCAACTGTCATGTGAACCTGAAATGAACAGTCCCATGTTTCCGGTGTTCCGGTATAAGGAACTGCTGGAGAAGATGAAGGAAACAGACGATTCCGGGGTTATCTATCCGGAAAGAGACGGAGAGCCAATGGGTGAAACAGAGATTCATGTAAGGGTCATTTTGCATCTGTACCAGTCGCTGATGCATTTTTTCCGGCATCATCCTGATGTTTACACCATTGCGGATATGCTGATGTATTATGAAAAGGGAAATCCGAAAGCTGTGAAAGTGCCGGATGTGATGGTGGTCAAAGGTGTTGAAAAGCACATTCGCCGGAATTTCAAGATATGGGAGGAGAAAACCGCTCCGAGCGTGATATTTGAAATCACATCAAAATCCACAGCGTCAGAGGACATAGCCAAAACCGGGCTTTACACTTCCCTCGGTGTAAAGGAATATTTTCTTTTTGATCCCCTGCGGGAATACATAGAGGAAAGTCTTATGGGATTTCGCATGGATATAATAAACTGCCGTCCCATTTCTCCGGATGAAAACGGAGAACTTTTCAGTGAGGAACTGGGTATCAAACTCAGACGGGAAGGATATTTTCTGCGCCTGATTGACCCGGAAACAGACCGCCCGGTTCCCTCTTTGGAAGAGGCCGCTTTGATGGCTGAGGAAGAATCCCGCCGGGCAGCAGAAGCTGAAAAACGGGCTCAGGAAGAGGCAAATCGCGCGGAAGAAGAGAGTCACCGGGCTCAGGAAGAGGCTCGGAAAGCCGCGCGTCTGGCTGCAAAACTTCGGGAAATGGGCATTGATCCGGAATCTGTATAAGCACAGGGCCGGGTTGAGGGGCAGCGGCGTTGCCTTTTCCTCCTGAAACAGGATAAAGGGCATCCTCTGATTTGTATGCAAAGAAAATGGTGGTGGGACAAATCCGTTGATCTGAAATCCCCTCCCCC
>CAZDIU010000365.1:0-4528 GCA_964505535.1 uncultured Desulfobacterales bacterium
CCTCAAGGGAGGGGAGTGTTTTTTTCTGCATCATCAACCGATTTGACCCACTGTCCCTTTTTTATACCATTTCTGCAATTGCTTGCCAAATAGTATCAGAATAAAAATCCGTTATGAGTTTGTCACATGTCATAATCGGTATGCCTGCCATTTTTGCAGTTGCAGCAACCGTTCTGTCTGCCGGGTCGCTATTCTCCCATTCCAATGCAGGATTCTCAGTCCATATTTGAGCGGTTACCGGAATGATTTCCAGATTTCTGAATGACTCTCCCTGTTTTTGGGAAGGTTGATAGTCAAAATTCCTCATGGAACATTTTCAGCAGGCGATCCAAATCCTCGTCATTGTAAAACTCAATTTCCAGTCTGCCTTTTTTCCCCTGTCGTCTGATCTGCACCTTTGTGCCGAAATGGCGGGAAAGATTTTCCGCAATGCCGGTGAAATAAATTTCATCCGAATCCGGTTCCGGAGGGGATTTTTCCGACTCTTCCTTTTCCGCTTTCATGCGGCTGAGAATGCGCTCGGTTTCCCGCACGGAAAGTTCTTTTTCCATGACCAGCCGCCACAGGTTCATCTGCTGCAGCCTGTTTTCCGCACCCAGCAGCACTTTCGCGTGTCCCATGCTCAGGGAACTGTCCAGAATGGAATTCTTTATCTCTTCCGGCAACTGGCGCAGACGCAGAAAATTGGCGACAGCGGGACGGCTTTTGCCCACCCGTGCAGCGACCTGCTCCTGGGTCAGTCCGAATTCCGCCATGAGCCGGTGATAGGCATCAGATTCCTCCAAAGGATTCAAATCCTCGCGCTGGATATTCTCCACAATGGAGATTTCCAGCATAAGGGCATCGGAAACATCCTTGACAATCACCGGAACCTCTGTCAGTCCGGCCAGTTTTGCCGCGCGCAGACGCCGCTCCCCGGCCACCAGTTCATAGCCGTCTGTATCTTTGCGGACAATCAGGGGCTGGATGATTCCCTGCTCTTTGATGGAGAGACTCAGTTCCGCGAGTTCATCCGGAGAAAAACTGCGCCGGGGCTGATATCGGTTGGGCTGAATCTGTTCCACATGGCAGATTCGGTATTCTTTTGGTTCCGCTCCGGCACTTTCTGCCAGAACCGCTGCTGCCGGAGAAACCGCACCCGGAATCAGCGCGCTCAGTCCTCTGCCCAAAGCCATTTTTTTGCGTTTGCTGCTGTCCTGCATATTTTCTTATCCCCTGGGGCCGCTGATGATTTCCTCTGCCAGAGCCGCATAACTTTTTGCACCGGCAGAAGCCGGATCATAGAGCAGAATGGGTTTTCCGAAACTTGGGGCCTCGCCCAGACGGACATTGCGGGGAATCACGGTGTCAAAAACCCGTTCCCTGCCCGCAAAAAAGCGCTTGGCCTCTTCCACCACCTGATGGGACAGGTTGGTGCGCTGGTCAAACATGGTCAGGAGAATTCCGCACACAGCCAGATTCGGATTGAAACTGGTGCGAATCAGTTCACGGGTCTGGAGCAACTGTCCCAGCCCTTCCAGCGCGTAAAACTCACACTGCAGGGGAATCAGCAGAGAATCCGCGGCAGTCATGGCATTGAGGGTCAGCAGACTCAGGGACGGAGGACAGTCAAGAATGATGTAGTCAAAATTTCCTCTCAGCCCCTTCAGCAGATCCTTCAGCACCTGCTCCCGGCCCTGTTCAGCCATCATTTCCACCTCAAAACCGATAAGTTCCACACGGGAGGGAATCACCTGCAGGTTTTCAGGCTCGATGCTGACAGTCAGTTCATCCGCTTTCGCCTCTCCGATGAGTCCGTGGTAGAGTGTCCGGTTCAGGACATTCTTGTCTATTCCCAGGCCGGTTGTGGCATTGGCCTGGGGATCGCAGTCCACCAGAAGAGTCTTTTTTCCCGAAAGTGCCAGCCCCGCGGCCAGATTCACCGCTGTCGTGGTCTTTCCCACCCCGCCCTTCTGATTGGCAATACATATAATCTGTGTCATAATCTGCTATCCTGTTTGCAGGAGGTCTCAGGTTTCGGACCTCAGGTTTCAGCCCCTCAGAGATGGGAGACTGAAACCTGAAACCTTTCCGCCAGGATTCCATACGGGCAGAAACTGTGTATGAAAACTCCCGCTTTATGGGAAAATGTGTGAAACAGGTGTCCCTGTCCGGATTGATGTATCACAAAAGCGCCTGTTTGAAAAGACAGAGAATATTTTTTATTGTTTGAATTTATGCCTGAAATGTTTTACATTTAAATATCAGGTGTCAGTGAGCATGTCACACTGACAACTGAACACTGAAATCTGTTTCAGAGAGGTCTGTCATGAAATCTTTGCAGAAAACAACTGCTGTATGTCTGACACTGCTTGTGCTGGGAAATCTTTTTTTTCCCGAGCCGGGCGCTGCCATCACCATCCGGGAAGAGGAAAAACTGGGCTATGAATTCATGAAAACGGTCAGGGCGCATTTCCGTTTCATTGAAGATCCCATGATTACGGTCTATGTTGAAAAAGTTGGGAACAAAATTCTTTCTGTCATGCCGGTTCAGCCTTTTCCCTACAACTTTTATGTGATCCGGCAGGATATTTACAACGCTTTCGCCGGTCCGGCCGGAAACGTCTTCATCAACAGCGGACTGATGGCAGCCATGGATACAGAGGATGAACTGGCGGCAATTCTGGCCCATGAAATCACCCATGTGTCTGCAAGGCATATTTCCCAGAAAATCGAGCGAACATCCAAAATCACGCTGGCATCTCTGGCCGGTATTGTGGCAGGCATTTTTCTGGGCATCGGCGGCGCGGGGGAAGCGGCACAGGCTGTCACCATGGGATCCATGGCCGCAGGCCAGACGGCCGCTCTTTCCTACAGCAGACAGGATGAAATGCAGGCAGATGAAATCGGTATCCGCTATCTGACCGCGGCAGGCTACAGCGGTGAGGGAATGCTCACCATTCTTAAAAAAATCCGGGATACGGACTGGTACGGAACGGATCAGGTTCCCTCCTATATCATGACCCATCCGGCCGTGGGAGATCGCATAGCCTATCTGGGAAGCTGGACAGAATCCCATCGGAAAGAACTGAAAAAACCGGGTGCAGACAATCAGGAATTTCGTCAGGTGCGTATCCGTCTGATTGCTGCCTATGGAGATAAGGACAGGGCCCTGCAAGAAATGAAAGTGCAACTGGCAAAATATCCGGATGATCCCTTTGTCAATCACGGATACGGCATTGCCCTGGCCCGGAATGACAATCCAAAAGAAGGATCTGTGCATGTGCGCCGGGCTTTGCAGAAACGACCCTTTGACGCGGTGATGCTCAAGGATTTGGGGGAAATTTCTTTCATGGACGGGCAGTATGAAAACGCGATGCAGGCACTTTCCGGCAGCATCGGCATTGATCCGGAAGACTATGAATGTCTTTTTCTGCTCGGACGCAGCGCGATTGAACTGGGGCAGTACCGTGACGCCATCTCCTTTCTGGAGAAAACCCTGGAAAAAAAGCCGGAGGATTCCCAGGCCATCTATTATCTGGGGGAAGCCTGGGGCAAAGAAGGGAACATGGCCGAAGCGCATTATTATCTGGGAAAATACTACCGGAACAAAAGGGATTTCAGAAATGCCATCTTTCACTTCCGCCAGGTGCTGAAACTTTCGGATGATCCGGCCCGGAAAGCGGATGTGGAAAAAATGCTCTCCTTTCTGCGAAAAGAAAGGAATCTGTCTGAAGAAGACAGGGACGGCAGGCGGGATCAGAAAAAGCCTTTTTACAGGCTTCAGGAAAAAAATTTTGGCTCATGGAACTGAATGGGCTGTCAAAAAAGTTTCTTCATATTTTGAGGAGCCCAAACTGAAAGTTTGGATGCTGCGAATTTTGCCAAACTTTCAGTTTGGCACTCCTCCGCCAGTTTTTTTTGAATGTGGAAGAATTCTTTTGACAATCCTCTGAGGCTGTGAGTTCAGACAGTTTGCCTCACACACCAGACGCCAATGCCGTTTTCTTAAGAAAACAAAGGGATCAGGGAAACTCTGCCGCATTTTGTTAACGGTAGTTTTTCTTCCAGCAGTTGCCCTGCAATTTCCGGTAATCGGACAGGGCCAGATACAGGGCGCCTGTTGCCAGTTCCGCACAGTGAAAATGATCCGGCGGCAGGGTTTCCAGATACTGTGCAACTTTTTCCGGCGTGACCCGCCACGCATCATCCGGGCTTTTTCCCTCTGCCAGACTGACAATGGCATTGCCGCAGGCAGATGTATTCATACACCCGTTCACATCAAAACAAATCCGGCGAATGAGATTTTCCTGAACACGGAGAAAAATCTCTATGGTATCGCCGCAGTCCCCTGTTCTTTTCCCATACCCGTCCGGATGCGCCATTCTTTCAATATGATCGGTGCGAAAGGCTGCTTCCAGAAAACGGAGGGAATATCTGTGTTCCGATTCTGAATGTTTTTCTTCGTCCATGTCAAGCCACTGAAAATCGGTTTAATACCAATTCTCCATTGATTTGATACTGTCACGGGATGATCCGGAGGAGTGCA
>CAZDIU010000366.1:0-4473 GCA_964505535.1 uncultured Desulfobacterales bacterium
GTTTGTTTGATGAACAGGCAGAAAATATTTTATAACTTCAATGGCGATTTGGTATTACATTGAGAGACACAGGAGAGAATGAGAAATGAAACCAAAGACCGCAGACGATCTGATCACAGAACTTTTCTGCCGGGAGGTCAGGGAACTCGGAGAGCGCAACAGTCTGTCCGCGGAAGAGCAGGAAAGGATTATAACTGTGTTCCGCCATGCCATGGCCAGTTCCTTCATGGATGATCAGCAGATTTATCTGAAACTGACTGGGGAATCTGTGTAAATGAAAATCCAAAACATGGAACTGAAAACTGTAGGATGTTTCACAGAAAAAACTGTAGGATTCAGTGATCTGACTGTAATTCACGGAGAAAACCGCACAGGAAAATCCACTTTGGTGTATGCGCTGTTTTTTGCTCTTTTCGGAAAACATCTCAATCCCCAGCTCCGGGTGCAGGATTTGTGCCGGAAAGGGGAAAAGAGCGGCAGCGTCCTCCTCAGTTTTGAGCAGGACAGAAACCTTTTCCGGCTTTGCCGTTCCACGGATCATATGCCGCAGATGGAGCAAAAAAAAGAGGAAGAAGGGCAGTGGGAGCCTTTTGGATATGATTCCGCCGGGGTTTTGGAGAAACTCATCCGGACTGCTCCGGAAACCGCTTCTCTGACCTCTTTTTTCCGGGAAAGCGAACTGATCCATTTTTTGCAGGATGTTCCCCGGTATGACAAAACCCTGCTGCAAAGCATGACAGGCATAGACCGGGTGCAGATCCTCCGCTCAGTCTTCAAAAAATCCCTGGGAAAAGCCAAAGAATATCGCAAGGCTGTACAGAATGCGGCTCCGAAAAACACCGCTGATCCCCTGAGTGCGGAACTGGTCCGCAGACAGATGCTCCAGGCTGAGGAGGAAATGAAAAACCTGGATGCGGTCTGTGATCAGCTTCGGAATCAGAGATCTGAATATCATACGGCATATCACCTGCTGCAAAACCGTTTCAGGGGAAAGAAAAGGGAGTTGGAACACCTGCTGAAACAGCAGAGGGAAACTCCCCGCGCGGCTGATCTGGAAAAGGAACTGGAGCAGATGAGAAAACTGATGGCCGAAACAGAAACTGTTTCCAAGTCAGCGGATGAACTGCTGCGCCGATCCGGAGCTTTGTCCCAGCAGAGAAATCATCTGCAGACCCAACTCCGGAAATTCATGCAGTTGGAGGGAGAATCCTGCTGCCCTGTGTGCGAGCAGTCTCTTGCTGCGGAGAGGATTGCGGATCTCATTGCAAAAGCAGAGCACACAAACGCGCAGTTGCTGAGGGAGCAGAAGGAAACTGAGACCGCGCTGGAATCTGTGCTGGCCCGGAAAAAAGAGATAGCGGGTGCCCGGGAAAGGGCGGGGCAGATCCCTTTCCAACTCAAGGAAATCCGGTCTCTGGAGGCCCGTATAAAGGAGTTGGGGGAGGAGACGGATCTGCTGGCAGCAGAAGTGAAAGAAAAAGAACCCCTTTACGGAAAAACCGGGGAAGGAGAATCTGCCGAAAAACTGGAAAACCGCCGGAAACTGCTCCAGGAAGATATTGTCCGCTGCAGGGTGCAGATGGGCAGACAGGAGGAAACACTGCGCCGCATCAGGGAAAACAGAAAACATGCGCAGGCTGCGGACAGAAAAGTGCTGCTGTGTCAGGTGGCATGGCAGGCATTGGACGGGGCCATTGCAAATCTGGGATCCAGGGTGATGGAGCAGATTCGGGAGAGCGTGGGGGAATGGTCAGAGCATTTCACCTTTCTCAACCGTTTTGAGATTGACATTTCCGGCACGGAACTGCTGCCTGTGATTCAGGCCAAAGGATACCGCTACAAGCTCAGCCAGATGAGCAAAAGCGAAAGGATTTTTCTGTACCTGATGCTCAAGCTGGCTATGGGGGATGCGCTGGGACATCCGGGCATATTTGTGCTTGACGATCCCGCAGACGGACTGGATCACAAACGCAAGGAAACTCTGGCCTGGCTGCTGAGCGAAGTGGCACGGAAACGCCAGGTCATTGTCACCACAAACGACAGCGCATTTGCAGACCTGTTTCCATCCGCCTCCCGGATGGAACTGAATGGAACAGACTGACGCGGGAACAGTTGTCTTTTTGCATCTTTCCATCCTTATACCGATTCGCCATTGAAAACATATATAAACAGATTCTCTGCCGACTTTCACAATGCTGCTGACTTATACCAGAGACCAATTTGTAAATGCACCGTAATAATGAATATTGACCTTGCAATTTCGGCACAGCCTGTGCCGAAATTATCAAATTCTTTTCCGGACAGATTATCACTTTATCACTCCCCATACCCCATCATCTCCAGATTCTTCCGGATGACCTCATCCAGCCGCACCGATTCCCGCATCTCCTCACAGAGTTTTGCGGAAAGTTCACCCATTTTTTCCTCTTTCTGACGGCTATGTCATCCTGCCTGGCATGTTGTCTGATACAACTCCACCGGGCATGTTCCGGCAGGTAAAAGAGATTTTTCATGGTGCAGAATTCCACCATGTCCGCATAGGCTCCTCTGCCTTCGGCCTCCAGTTCTTTTCTGCGTTCCTCAAATTTGTCACTGGCGAATTTCAGGAAGATGATGCTTAATACCAAATCGCCATTGATCTGAAACACAGTTTTTTCAGAACAACCTGATTTTTCAAAAAAATCCGGTTTTCTGAACACACGGAAACTTCTTTCTGCCTGCCTGCAGGTATCTTTTCAATGGGGAATCGGTATAACACCACATGCTTGTATTCCGAAGGTTCCACACTGCCGCTCAGTTTATTGGCGGAATCCCACAGACCTTCTTCAAAACCCACCTGTTTTTTCACTGCTTTTTTTGCCATATCCTTCCCTGATTCCTTATGCTGCGCCCACCGGACAGGCAAATTCGCATTTTCGGCAATACTTCACCCCTTGTACCGGTTTTTCCTGTCCGTATATCTCCACTGTCTCAAATGCCGCACTGTTGACATTCATCTCCTGATTGCAGAGCATCCGGCTGAAAACACCGGTTCGTCCCGGCAATTCGGACAGGCCGTAATCTTTTTCTGTGTATATTTTCTCGGCAAAGGCATTCCGGGGGCAGACTCTCCGGCAGGGTTCGGCACATCCAATGCAGGGAGCAAAACCGCTTTTCCCTGCTGACGGCAGATCCGCATCAGTCAGCATCACCCGCAGGCGCACGCGGGGGCCGAATTCCCGCGTGAGCAGGAGATTGTTTTTGCCGATGCAGCCCAGCCCGGCCAGGACAGCGGCATCTTTCATATAGATTCCGCCGTATTCGATATGATAGGGAAGCCGGAAACAGCGCAGTCCTTCCTCTTTTTCCAGCCGATCCGCCAGCCTGGATACAATATTCATCATCATTCGGTTGCCGGTTGTATTTCCGCCGATCTCGGAGGTTATCCACCAGTCCAGTTCCGGTTTTTCCGGGGGATGGGCCAATGCAATGACAAGGGCCGAGCGGGCCTGTTCCGGCCATTCCACCCGGCCGCGTCTGCGTCCGGCAACCGTTCGGCTCCCTTCTCCGTCATATTCCGGCAGTTTTTCACTGATAACATGGGAGGGGGATTTTTTCAGATCCGCCACATTGGCTGTTCCTGCCAAATCTGCCCCGCATTCTTTGGCAAGGGCAATCATCCATTTCCCCAATTCTTCTGCGCTTTTTTCAGACATATTCTGTTTTTGTACCATAGGGTTGATTAACTCAAAAATTCGTCTGCATTGAGGTCAATGCTGCTGACATAAGGGCGGAGGAGTCCCAAACTGAAAGTTTGGGACTCCGGGCGTTCTGCCAAACTTTCAGTTTGGCACTCCGTGAATTTTTTACGTCAACAGCATTGTCTCGTAAGGAAGGCAAAATTTCTATCTTGCAGGTATGAACTGGCGAATCCAGGAACCGAATCCTCTGGGATTGCGGGTCTGGATCAGTACCCGGCCCGGTCCCCGGAAGCGGCAGACCAGACCTTCTCCGGAAGTAAAGGAGGATATCCAGCCGGATGAGGCTTTTTCCACGTTATACTGCATAGTTTCCGGCCAGGCCACCAGATGGCAGTTGTCCACAATGATTTCCTCTCCCGCAGCCAGATCCAGGGGATGAATGGAACCGTAGGAACTGACAAAGAGCGTTCCTCTGCCGGTGACTTTGATGATGAAAAAACCTTCGCCGGAAAAAAGCCCTTTGGCAAGATTCTGCATTTTGGTGGAAATCTCCAAACCCTCGGAACCGGCAAAGAAACCGTCTTTCTGCAGAATATAGGGAGTCATGCCGTCCAGTTCGATTTCCATAATATCTCCGGGAACAGCAGGGGCAAGATACACATCTCCCGGCCCCTGCTGCGCGTGCAGGGTCTGGAAAAAGAACTTTTCACCGCTGAGCATCCGTCCCAGCCCGCCCAATACGCCTCCTTCCAGCTTTCCCTCCACACTCACATTGGGACTCATGGCCACCATT
>CAZDIU010000367.1:0-4461 GCA_964505535.1 uncultured Desulfobacterales bacterium
TAAATTTGTGCATAATATTTTATCTTATAGAATTACGTAAGTTCTCAAAAAAATATGGTAAAGACTTTTAAAACATATACAAAAGCGATATAAGACAGTTTATGAATATCAGCAGATTTATATCACAATTTCCAGAAGAAGTCAAGACACCAACAGTTGTTGAACTTCCGGAAATATACTGATCCAATTTTGGTTTTCTTTGGCATCATTTTTGCATTTCAGTCCGGACGGAAAAAAATCATCCTTTCTGACTTGAAAAATCCGTCAGAGAGACTGAAAAGGCATGTTCCTGACCAAAGGCAGTTTCCGTGCCGGATAAAACCAAAATTGAATCAGTATAGAAAAACTCATCGAACTCATGTTAATTATCAAATCTTCGGATTCAGGAATCCGGGTTTGGCGGATTCTTTCTGATTTCATCCCATTCATCCAGTTTTCTGGCAGATTCCATTATAATTTCCATTGTATGAATCTCCCGGATATTTTGCTGGTCAAAGTCAATAATGCAATCCCGGTATTCAAAAGATCCGTCACGCCAGAAAAACAGTTCCAGCACGGTTTCCTGTACCTGCTGACAGATCACATCCCTGAGCACCCCGTCATCAATCAGATTCATGGAAAGCAGGATTTCGCCAAGCAGTTTTTCCGATTTTCTGGCGGTGCTCAGCGCATCGCGCAAATTTTTATTGGTAATGAGTCCTTTGTTTAACAAAATCTGACCCAGTCGCAGCCCGTTGCTGTCGCTGGCAGCAATGATGTTTCCGTTTTTCAGGCAGATGACACTTTTCAGATGTGCCCTGGAAAGACAGAGAATTCCGGTCTTTTCCTTTGAAGCCAGCATCTGCAGAACAGTGGCCAGATCAACAGAATCCAGATTTCCCCTGAAATCCACGGTAAGGGCGTCATTGGGAAAGCGGATGGACAGACGGAAGGGATTCCACAGCAGATGCCGGTCACGGATGTTCCATGAGCGGATGGCCTTTTCCCTGGTTTCCTCCCTGGGGCCGTTTGCACCGCACAGGCACCGGACCGCAAAACGGTTTCCGGGAAAGGAGACCAGGGACATCCATATTCTGCCGCAGAAGGGACATTGTCTGAATTCTTTGATGGGATACGATTCGGGCTGCATTCCATGTCCTTTCATCATCATGAATGAAAAAATTATGAACCAAAGCCTGCCTCCTGTCAATCAGATACATCTCCAATACCGCATTTTCCGGAACATGCTCAGTTTGCCTGTGCAGGAAACAGATTTTTGGGACAAAGCAGCGGTTTTTCTCCACTGCTTTTTTTTGGACATTCTTTGTATAATGATGTATAGGCAGAACACGGAGGAGTTGCTGCGGACATAAAAATATGCGGGGATAAAAAAATGAAAGAACAGGATGCAGAAAGCAAAACAGCGGCTGGAAATACCCCTTTCTGGCATGACCCGGACAAACGAGCTGTTTTTTATCAGATTGTCGCACTGACTGCAGTGCTGCTGACAGGATATTATCTGTTCAGCAATACCCTGGCAAATCTGGAACGGCAGA
This sequence comes from uncultured Desulfobacterales bacterium, assembly GCA_964505535.1. Lineage (GTDB taxonomy): Bacteria > Desulfobacterota > Desulfobacteria > Desulfobacterales > Desulfococcaceae > JAABRU01. Next base: position 1,536 of record CAZDIU010000367.1, read on the forward strand.
AAATTGCCACCGGTTTCGGCTTTCTGGGCAAGGAGGCCGGATTTGAAATCGGTGAATCCATGATCTCCTATTCTGCTGCTGATACCTATGCCCGCGCCCTGATGACAGGCATACTCAATACCCTGAAAGTCTCTTTTGTCGGAATTGTCCTTGCGGTTCTGCTGGGAACCCTTATCGGTATTGGCCGGCTTTCAGCAAACTGGCTGCTGTCAAGACTGTCGGCTGTGTATATTGAGGTGTTTCAGAATGTTCCCGTACTGCTGCAGCTCTTTTTCTGGTATGCCATATTTTATGAAGTCCTGCCCCCGCCCCGGCAGGCTCTGCATCCTTTTGCAGGCGTTTTCCTCAGCAACCGGGGAATGATATTTGCCGTTCCCGAATCTCATCCGCTTCATTATTGGATGTTTTTCTCATTCCTGGCAGGATCCGTGTGTGTATGGATACTGCGGTGCTGGGCCAAAAAACGGCAGGACAGAACCGGCAGAATTTTCCCCCTTGTCCGGGTTTCCCTGCTCATTCTGATCTTTTTTCCCCTGATGACCTGGCTGGCCGGAGGCGCTCCGGCAAAAATGAATGTTCCGCATCTCAGAGGCTTCAACTTTGAGGGAGGTATGAATCTCAGCCCTGAATTTGCAGCGCTCCTTCTTGGTCTTGTGCTTTACACTGCGGCATTTGTGGCAGAAATTGTCCGGGCCGGAATTCTGTCCGTCAGTCACGGTCAGACTGAGGCAGCCATGTCCATGGGACTCAAACCCGTCCTGGTTCTGAATCTCGTCATTCTTCCCCAGGCTATGCGGGTCATCGTTCCCCCGCTGACCAGCCAGATGCTCAACCTTATCAAAAACAGTTCACTGGCTGTGGCCATTGGATATCCGGATTTCGTGTCCGTGGCCAACACCAGCATCAACCAGACCGGTCAGGCCATTGAAGGCATTGCTCTGATCATGGCTGTGTATCTGATTTTCAGCCTGAGCACATCGCTTTTCATGAACTGGTACAACAAAAAGGTGAAACTTGTGGAGAGATGATGGAGAATAACTCCCTGTGGGAAAAAGGGATTCAGAAAAGGGAAACTTCTCTGTTATTACAGAAAAATTTCTCAGCACTTAATCGGGGAGAGAGGTGCGACTGAAATAACTATCCAGAAACTTTCCTGATATATTGTCTCAACTTTGTTTTTTTCAGGAACAAAGTTTGCTTCCGTCATTCCCGCGAAAGCCGGAATCCAGACAGGGGGCCGAAATGAAAAGAGACCGAAAAGACCGGATTCCGGGTTTCGCGGGAATGACGAAAAAATCAAAATCGGATCAGTATGTCTGCACTTTCGATGGTTTTTCCCCAATATTTTGATTTTATTGAGTTTAAATTTTTGAAATTCTGTCAGGTCAAAATTTTTAAACAAATAATATCAATATGTTGATTGTAGCTGTCGAAAATTGGGTATATGTCAGTTTTTTTACATATCCTCCAAGAATGACTTGACGAAGTTGCAATGATGAATTATAATCTGCAAAAGTGTTGGCACAGGTTTAAATTTCACATACTTTCTTCATCTCAAATCAAACTTTCCTGCTCAGACCGGTTCTTTTTCATATGGTTTTCAGGAAAAATCTGTTATTTTCCTGAACCCTGCAGCAGGAAACCGGATGCACATCCGAAAAGGAAAACACTGGGGGTTACAACACATCAAATGTCATCCATACAACATTCCTTTTTGATCTGCGGAAGCAGTTTTGGACGCTGCGCCGTTACTGTCCGGTTTCTTCCGCAGATCATGGGGGAAAGCTGTATTGTTCCATCAACCCCGCAAAAGGAGGTGCGTAATGAATGTTATCAGACAGAGGGCATTTTCCCGCAACAGTTATGTGACATCTGTCATGTATTCGGATTGCGGAACAGAAAACTATGACCAGGCCAGAATGATTAACAGCAGCATGGGAGGCGTGTGTCTGGAAACCCGGAAACCCCTGAAGCCCGGAACAGGTGTTTATATCAAAGTGGCTGATTTTTCACCGGATCCGTACTGGCCGGAAGCAGCCGGCTGCTTTCTGGGAGAAGTCAGATGGTGCCAGCAGCATAACGGTTCTGACATTCCGTGTTACGGTATCGGAATAAGATTCATTACAGGAGTATGCAGACACTGCGGCCAGTATATCCAGCAGAAAAATATGGACATTGCTGATTTGTGCAGGGATTGCCATAACCAGGTGGAAAGGGTGTCGGATGAGACCATCAGAAATGGAATTTCCAACTTCTTCTTCGGAAATGTCCTGTAGTCAGTTTTCAAAAGGGGGGATAACTTGTAACAGGGGATGGCAGAAATGCCATCCCCTGTTTATTTGGAGTCCTGAGAAGTGCATGAAATAATTTTGGAAGCCCCGGAGGAAAGGCATGGGCTGCAGCCAAACCCGATTCTCACTTTTTCGGGGCTTTGGGCGGACTCACCACAGCCTCGCCGTCCAGAACCAGGGTTCCTTCCTGGTTGGTGCAGGTGGTTTTCAGTTTTATCCGGTTTTTTTCCGCAACCACCTCTGTCACTTCCGCGCGTGCAGTAATGGTGTCACCGATTTTGACCGGCGCAAGGAATTTCAGTTCCTGCTTCATGTAGATGGTTCCGGGACCGGGCAGTTTCATCCCCAGTATGGCTGAAATAAAGCCCGCTGTCAGCATGCCGTGGGCAATCCGTCCCCTGAAAAAGGTTTTCTCCGCATATGCCTGATTGATATGGGCCGGATTCAGATCCCCGGTGATGCCTGCATAGAGATAAACATCCGATTCCGAAACTGTTTTGGCAAATTCGGCTGCATCTCCGATTTTGATTTCGCTGATGGTTTTTCCTGTCATATTTCAATCCTTTATTGTTATTAGGAATTACGCAGTTGAATTTTAACATGCTGATTTTTATGGAAGCGAATGTTGCACTGTA
>CAZDIU010000368.1:0-3153 GCA_964505535.1 uncultured Desulfobacterales bacterium
CGGTGTATGAGCAGTATAAAAAACTGAAAGAAAGGATCAAAAGTGCTGTGGGGAAAATTCCTGCCGCGGAACGGATGAAAATTCCCGGACTGACAGAGGAAATGGACGGTTTTCCCGTAATGACCCGTATGGAAGTCATGGGCATCACCACGACAAGCACAGTAAAACAGGCGGAGGAAAAGAAAACAGACGCAAGTCTGTACAGAGTTCCGGATGATTACAACCTGGTGGATATAAAAAACATCTTCAATCTCAAACAGAAACAGGGGAAGGAATAGAGGGACACTATGTTTCAGAAAAGAATGTTGCGGAGTTTATGGGTTCTGCTGGCGGTTTTTGCATTTCTGCCATGCGCTTACGGCGATATTTACTGGGAAAGCCTGCAGTCAGTACAGGGGCCTTCGGATGAAAAACCCAGGACAAAAACCATCCGGAATTATTACACTCCCTACTGTTCCCGCATGGATATTGGGGAAAATGTCATGATTGCCAATTTCAAAACCATGACTGGTTATGTGCTGAACACCCAGGATCGGATGTTTATGGAAATGAAGATGAACGCTGTGGGCAAGATTCCCGAGGGGCTCAAGGAGGAGATTCAGGTTACACCCACCAATGAAACCCGGAATATTGCAGGGTATAACTGCCGGAAATACAAGGTGTCTTTTATGGAACGGCAATACGAGGAGTGGCTTTCCAAAGAGGTGAAGGGCTATGAGGAACTGAAAAACATCAACGACAGGTTGAATGACGTGGTAAGAAAAAATCCCCTTTTCCAGATGGGCATTGTGGGAAAGATGGACAAACTGGATGGTTTTCCTGTGCAGACAGTCATGCGCATGGAAGGCGGACTGACCAAAACCGTAACCCTTCGAAGAGTGACAACCAATCCTTTGGATGAGTCAGTATTCACTGTACCGGCAGGATACAAGCCGCCCTACTGAAATAAAAAAGACAGGAGGATGTAATGAAAAAAGGACTGATACTGATTGATATTCAGAACGATTATTTCCCCGGCGGAGCGATGGAACTTGCAGGAATGGAGCAGGCCGCGCAGAAGGCTGCCCTGCTTCTGGACAGATTCAGAAAGGAGAAGCAGCCGGTTTTCCATGTGCAGCATCTTTCTCTCCGGCCCGGTTCCACATTCTTCCTGCCCAATACCAAAGGTGCGGAAATTCATGAATCGGTTTTGCCCGCAAAGGATGAGATTGTGGTTCAGAAGCATTTTCCCAACAGCTTTCGGGAAACCGGACTGCTGGATCATCTCAGAAAGGCAGAGGTGAAAGATCTTGTGATCTGCGGAGCCATGAGTCATATGTGCATTGATGCCACTGTGAGAGCGGCCTTTGATCTGGGCTTCTCCTGTACGGCAATCACAGATGCGTGCGCGACCAGGGATATGGAATTTCAGGGCGTGAAAGTGGAGGCCGCAAAAGTCCATGCAGCTTTCATGGCCGCTCTGGCATCTGTGTATGCAAAGGTAATCAGTTCTGAACAAATAATTTCCGTATGATTGACGTATGGCGGAAAAGAACTATATTTGAAAAAGTTGCATACGCCGGGAGTTATGCAGTTGACTGAAAAAAACCCTCAGGGTTTATAAGGGAGAATTTTTTAAACAACTGCGCAACGCCTGTACGCATCTTAATAACCCATTTAAAAAAGGAGAAATGTCCATGAAAAAGATATGTGTTTTTCTGAGTCTCATGATGGTGGCTGCCTTTGCGGCAGTTGTCTATGCTGAAGAATGTCCTCCGGAAAAGGGAAAAGCGGATTCCTATCACAAAGGCATGGGAACAGGCTCCGGTCTCAGCGGGTACAGGGTTCATTTCAAAGACATTGACAAGGACGGAGACGGGACTTTGAACTGGGAGGAATACAGTGCCCATTTTCCCAACACGGAAAAAAAGGTGTTTGACACGCTGGATACCGGAAAAGACGGCTCCATCAGTCAGGAGGAATGGCATGATTTCAAAGCCGCGCATGGAATGGCAGGCCCCCATCCGGGACATGATGGCAAAAAATACCATGAGGCAAATCTGCCGGACCCGGCTCCCTACAATGCCCATTTTCCGGATATTGACAAAAACAGCGACGACGCGATCAGCATGGATGAATTCAAAGCCTTTTTCCCCAAAGGAGAGGAAACCGTGTTCAATGCCATAGATTTGGACAAAAGCGGCTCTCTTTCCCATGAGGAATGGCATGAATTCAGAACAGCCCACGGCGTGAGCCATAAGGACTGAGGACAGATAAGTACGCAACCGAAAGTTTCGGGGCATTCAAAAAACCGGATCTTTCGGAAACATCCGGTTTTTCTGAAAACGCCATATCCGAAAACTTCTGCTGACTTGCCAAAGAATTATCTGAGAATAAAAAAAACAAAGGCAGGGGCGGTTCAGACCCGCTCCTGTTCTGCTATGTATCCTCTCTGAACCGCCTCATCTGTTCCGGTGTCAAAATTTTCTCCAGGTGTTTTTCCAGTTCCGGATCAGCGATCCGCCTGTCTTCCGGCAATGAATTTCCCCCCGGACACATATCCCTCTGTTTCCGAATGCTTTCCCGAATAAGCGGACGGATCTGCCGCATCTGTTCCTCGCTGAGTCCAAGTCTTTCCCGGAGTCGGGACAGTATCGGGTCAGGATTCCCCATTCTCCGGTTTCTGCCATGTCCATGCCGCATCATGCCCTGTTTCATTTTCTCCCGGATTTTTTCCATTTTCTCCTGCTGCCCCGGTTCCAGCACGGACTTGATGCTGCTGATGTGGCGATCCAGAATCTCTTCGGCCATCGGACGGTTCTTTTCCATAAATTCATTGAGTTCTTCCCGAAGTTCTGCTGAAGTTCTCCGGATCTGCTCCTGCTGCTGCGGACTCAGATTCAGTTCCCTTTCCAGTTTTCCGATGAATTTGGGTATCAGAAAGGCCGGAGGTCCCTGCATGATTGTCCGGAATCTCTTTCCCATGTATATGGAAGTACCCAGGGATCCGGCAATGCCTCCGAGAAGAAAAACCAGAAGTATTCCAGCCATTATTTTGAATTTGTTCATTTTCAGATATTCCATCTATAAGAGGCCAAAAGACTGCACCAAGTCAAAACCCAAAGGATCACTGACAAACATCCGGGCCAGTTCGTATTCGGTCTGAAAATCGGA
>CAZDIU010000368.1:3163-4447 GCA_964505535.1 uncultured Desulfobacterales bacterium
ACTGAAAGATATAAACAGACAGGACAATCACCAGAATACAGGCTGTGGCCGCAAAGCGCCAGACAACGCGGTTAAACAGAGCCAGATCAAAGACCTTTGCATTGAGCGGTTCCAGATTCCGAATCCGGCGCATGGCTTTGATCTGCCATCCGTCCGGAATTGAGATCATCTCTCTCTGCTTTCCGGCCTCAGCCATTATTTTCAGGAGTTTTTCTTCATCGATCTTCATGATTGTGTTTCCTTTTTCCCGAATTTTCTGCTCAGCAGGGTACGGAGTTTTTTCCGGGCACGGAAGGAGCGGATTTTGACGTTGGCCACTGTCCATCCCAGCATCTGTGCCGCCTCCTGGCCGGAAAGTCCTTCCAGATGCACCAGTTCCGTCACCATTCTGTCTTCGGGTGACAACTGGGCCAGAGCCCATTCCAGCAGTTCTCCGGCCTCTTTTCTGCGTCCTGCTTCTTCATAATCCTCAGCGGCCTGACCTGAAAGGAAGGTTTCTATGCGTTCCTGCTGGGCCTCACTGAGGGTGCTCATGGGGACTTCCCGGTCTCTGTACTTCTTTCGCCAGAAATCATAGCAGGTTCTTACAGCAACGGCTGAGAGCCAGTTTCTGAAATCAGCTTTTTTTTTCAGTCCCGGAAGTGACTGATAAGCTCGGACAAACACATCCTGGGCTGTTTCTTCCACGGAAGCAAAGGGAATATGCCGTTTTACGATCCGCAGCACAGAGGACTCGTATTTTCGGAGCAGAATTTCAAATGCGTTGACATCTCCCTGCAACACCCTTTCGATAATGGCAGAATCGTCAGATTCGGATATATGACGGATAGTTTCCATGTTGTGCATTCAGAATTTCCGGAAAAGGAAAGAAGTGCGGAAACCGGAGTTTCCGCACCCCCAATTATGCCTTATGCATCTGATCCGTCAAGCCATTGTTCCATTCTGTCAAGTTTCTGCGCACACCGTGTTTTCATTCTTTCCATCATTTCCGCACGGCGTTTTTCCAGTTCCGCTTTCTGGGCATCGGTCAGCACCTGTTTGACTTCGTTCATGATTTTCACCCGAAGCACGGTGGCTTCCTCCTGTGCGGCTGCCACTGTCTTATGGGCTGCCCGCACATTTTCCTCTGCGGGATTTGCACTGTGAATCACCTCTGCCATATTCTGTCTGGCTTCGATAACGGCCTGCTTTTTGGCTTTGATCTCATCCAGATGGGTGTTGAGAATTCCACGCACCTTTGTTTTCTGCTCATCCGTAAGATTCAGGGAGCCAAGAAAACCCATT
>CAZDIU010000369.1:0-4446 GCA_964505535.1 uncultured Desulfobacterales bacterium
ATATTGATGAACTGGATAATGCTCTCACAGAATGTCTGAAAAATGAACCTGTTTTGCAGAATGCAATACGTTCTGTATGCACGGTAACATGAAATGTTTCAGATAATGGTATATCTTTTAACAAGTCCTGTTTTTATGAGACACAGTTTAAATACATTGTGAGAGAATATTTTTAAAACAGCTTCTTAGCCCCTTGTTCATCAAGATGACTAACATTATGATAAATATAAAAAAACATATTCCATCTGCAACAAGAAGAAAAAAATTATGGAATCAAGCCGAGTTCATCAAATTGCAGGAAAGAATCGCGAAATTGTGATCAGGGGATTGCCCTGCAAAATTGGTTAAATTTTCTGAATTTATTGTATTATCCGACAATTTTTTTGATATTGGCTGACCTTCATTGACAATATGCTGCACCTGAAATCGGTTCTGCCCGTGAAAAACAAACTCAGATTTCTGATTAAATGCTTTTCCGTATGTGCCATTCTGTCTGTCCTGGCCTGTGCCGGACTTTTTGTCTGGCTCCGGATGACCCCTTCTTTTACGTTTCTGAACTCCCGCATTGAAGATTCCCTGAAAAAGCTGGCCCCGGATTACCGTATTGAATTTGGTGAAATAAAGGTTGCAGCTTCCATCAGGCATCTGATTCCCGGTGTGCAGGTTCGTGACATCCGGATATACTGCGGTGAAAATCCTCTGCTGGTCTGTCCGGAACTGTTTGCAAGTTTCCGTGTTTTCGGACTGATGAGCGGGCAGATGCAGCCGGTGAAAATTCATATCCGGGAACCGCATTTCGCGCAGTTTCCCCTTCTCTTGCCTCCCGCATTCCCGCAGCAGGTATCCGCTTCTGGGACCGGGCAGAAGAATGTCTCCCAGCAGATCAACGAGGCAGTCCACGGGCTGTTCTCCGTTTTACAGGAATACAAATTTTTCAAAGAATTCCATGTGCAGGATGGCGTGGTGGATACCGGAGAAGCCGGATACAGCGGTCTGGCAGAACTGCCGGATCTCCGTGCAAAAGCTGTGCGCAGCAAAAGCGGAATTGCCCTGAAAATCAATATCCGGACTGGATTTCATAAATCAGATGCAGCACTTGAGGGGCACCTTGCACGGTCAGATGCAGACAGCTCCGTTCAGGTCAGCGCACAATTCCGTAACATCAATCCCTCCACACTGACAGGGCTGATCCCCAGTCCGGATATTATCCGAAACTGCCGGGTTCTGCTGGAGGGAGAAATCCAGGCACATATCGCGTCCGGAACCACAGACATCAGCCTTCTGGAACTCAGATCCTCGGGCGGAACGCTCTTTCATCCCCGTGTATGGGAACAGCCCCTTCATATGGAAAAAATGGATATACGGGCTGCGGTTGGGGAAAATTTTTCTCTTATCAACCTGCATTCCTTTCTCGTGTCCTTTGCAGAACCGGGTTTTCAGGGGCCGGAATTCCGCGGATCCGGAACTGTCCGTCTTCTTTCTCAGCATCCTGATATAAAAATGTATATATCGGCAGATCATCTGAAACCGGACAGGGCGCACCGTTACTGGCCTTATTCTCTTGCACCGTCTGCCCGATCATGGATACGGCATCATTTCAAATCAGGCGATATTGAACGCGCTGACCTGAAACTGCACATCAGGCCCAAAGACTGGGACCAGGAAATTTTCCCGGAAAACGTGCTGACCGCCCGGGTTCCCTTTCAGCATGTCACGCTGGATTATCATCCGCCCCTTGCACCGGTTCATGATGTGTCCGGAGTGGGAGAATTCACCTTCCACGGGGTGGATATTGAAGTGTCTCATGGCCGTGTGTATGATACGCTTGTGGAAAAAGGCCGGGTGAATATCCAGTGGATGGAAAATGAACCTCATATTTCCATTGAAGCGCACACACAGGGGGCGCCTGATGATCTGCGCAAAGCAGTGGATGCCCTGGCCGGTCAGAAATTCCCCACCCTTTCCATTGCGGAAGGAACAGCCCGCACAAGGCTCACCTTTGCTTTTCCTTTGAAACAATTTGCAGAAGATGTTTTTCTTTATACCGCAGAATCCCAAATGGAGAATATCCAGATTCCGGATTTTCACGGTGCTGCCATCAGCCTGAAAAGCCTTTCCGCAGAGTTGCGGAATCAGGAAATCGCTTTTGACGGCACCAGCGGAGAAGTGCGCAGCCAGGCATATCTGGAAAGTCCTGTGTCTGTGAAAAGCATCCGGGGCAACGGGCAGATTCTCCATGAGCCTCCGGGCATTGTGATGGAAAATCTGTCTGCGGATTTGAACGGCCCCCAAATCAGGGCTTCCGGTTTTGTGAAATATCAGGAGAAATATCCCCATATTGATGCCAATGTGCAGGTGAACCGGCTTCTTATTCAGGATGCCGCTGCCCTGTGGCCGCTGCCTGCGGCTCCATCAGTCAGGGAATGGATCAAAACCCGGTTTTCTTCAGGACAGATTGACAATGCTGCTGTGCGCATCAATATGGAACCTCAGGTTTTCCGGCAGAAATCTCTGCCAAAAACAGCCATTGAGGCCATTGTTCCTTTCAGCGATGTGACACTGGATTATCATCCGCCCCTGCCAAAATTGGAAAAAGGAGCGGGAATTGCAATTTTTCACACAGATGCCATGAATGCGGAGCTCAAAAGCGCAGTCACGGGAAACTCCCGCATTGAAAACGCAAGTGTGAGCATCAGGGATATGACAGGGGAAAAAGCGGAAATGGAAATTCAGGCTGCCCTGAACGGCCCTGTGCAGGATTTGCTGCTTGCAGCGGGATCACTGGGAACCAAATATGAAGGTCCGGACATTGCCGGAGGCGAGGCAAAAACAAAACTGCGGATTGCCCTGCCCCTGAGTTCGGATTTGTCCGGCAAAGATGTGCGGATCAAAGGCGCCTCGGAACTGAAGAACATTGCCATAGCGGATATCGGCGGCATTTCTCTTTCAGACGGAAACATCACCGCCCGGTTTGAGGGCAGCAGAGTGGAAGCCAGCGGGAACGTTCAGGCCGGAACCACAAAACTTGAGGTTGATTTGCAGACCGGTCTGTCTGAACGCCAAACCGCTGGGGGTGTACTGCGGGTGACAGGAACTGTGAAGGCGGACAAACTGAAGGATTTTGGTTTGCCGCCCCTTCCCTTTCTGACAGGCTCTGCTTTCTGCAAAGCTGTTTTCACTTTTTCTTCCGGACATGCCGGCATTGATTTCACGGCTGATCTGCAAAACACGGAACTGGATTTGAACAGGCTGGGATGGCACAAACCCAAAGGGCAGAAAGGGATATTGACTGTCAAAGCAGATGCTGGTGAAAAAAATATCAAATTTTCAGATATTCACCTGTCCGGAGACAGTTTTGATGTATCCGGAAGCGGAACTGTCAGCAGGGAAAACCCTGCAGGGCCGATGGTTTCAGATTTGCGTTTTGACAGGGTGTATATTGGGAACAGTGACTTTGCTCTTCAGCTTCGCACAGGAAAGGAATATGCCATTGGCATCAGCGGAAAGAGATTTGACGCGGGGCCGATGATTCAATCCTTTAACCAACAGCGTTCCAAAGATGGTTTGTCAGCAAAAAACAAAACAGGAGGCGAGTCTTTCCCCATTACTGTATCGGCTGATCTGGAGAAACTGGAACTGCTCAATGACATTGAACTTGGCACTCTGAAATTTACAGGCCAGTGGAGGGATTCCAGGATTGTCGCTGCACAAATGCAGGCGGATCACAGCAGAAAAGAAAATTTTGCCATCTCCCTTTCCCCGCAGCAAGGCTCAAGCCGCCTGACCATCCGTTCTGACAATGCAGGGCTGCTGCTCAAAGGATTGAATATTTCCGAGCATATCATTGGCGGTCATGCGGAACTTTCCGCAGATGCCCAAGGCGGCTTTCCCACAGAAAAAAGAATAAGTGTGAAACTGAATATGCAGGACTTTGTTCTGATCAATGTATCGCTTCTGACAAAAATTCTGTCTGCTGCCTCTTTTGTTGGCATTTTGGAGCAGATGAAAAGCGGCGGGGTGGCCTTTGACACGCTGGAAGCGGATTTGGAATACGCGGATCAGGTGCTGTCACTCCGCAAAACACGCATGGAGGGGCTGAGCATGGGCCTGACAGGCGAAGGCCGAATCAGTCTGAAAGATGGAAACATGGAACTCAAAGGAGTGGCTGTTCCCTTCAATCTGGTCAACAAAATGCTGGATCTGATACCGGTGCTGGGCAGACTGATTGCGGGAGACGGGATTATCGCTGCCAATTACACAGCAACAGGGGCATACAAAGATCCGGATGTGCACATTGAACCGCTTTCCACCCTTGCCATAGGCTCCCTGCGCAGCATCTTCAGCCGCATTCAATTGAAAAAGCCGTCTGATATACAGAAGAAACCAGAGAAGATGACACCCCGTTAAGACAACTAAGGGATTTGAAAATTGCTGATATACCGGTTT
>CAZDIU010000370.1:0-4412 GCA_964505535.1 uncultured Desulfobacterales bacterium
AGCATCAGAGCACGCCTGACCCCATGATGGTGTTCCGGCTGCTGTGCTATATGGTGAACATATGGAAGGAATGGCTTGACCAGAACCCGGATGCCAAATGTCTTCCGGTCATTTTCCCGGCTGTTCTGTACCACGGAAAGAAAAAATGGAAGTCTCCCCGGACAATGGGCGGAATGATTCAGGGCGGTGAGGAATTTTCGGAACATCTGCCGGATTTCACTTATGAACTCTATGACCTGGGGAAATATCCGGATGAAATGCTCACCCTCGGCGAAAACATGGCCCTGGGCACGGTGCTTTACCTGTTCAAACATATCTTTGACAGGGATTTCGGGCAGATTTTCGGGAATGCGGTTGAACTCCTGAAAAGGATACGGATGAAGGATGAGTCCCTGTTCCTTGAATTTCTCGAATGGGTGCTGCGGTACACCTACCACGCAAGGAACGAGGATGAGAGCACGGTCAGGGGATACATTGATCAGGGGATGGACAAAATAAACGATGAAAATGCAGGGAGGATTGCCATGACAGTTGCGGAACAGATCAGACAGAGAGGAATAACGGAAGGAGAGGGAAGAGGCAGAATCAAAACAGGCGGTATCATGCTGAGACTGGTAAAAAGACGCTTCGGCAGTATCTCCCCCCTTCTGGAACAGAAACTGATGCAGTCGGATTTTGATGTTCTGGACAGATTCGGGGAAAGCATCTTTGATTTCAGGAACCTGAAAGATGCCGAAAAATGGTGGGATGATTACGGGAAAGAGGGGAATGCCTGAACCGGTTTTCCCCCTTTTGCAAAGGGGATTAAGGGGGTTTTTCAGGCAGAAAGCGGAATGAAAAATCCCGGTAAATCCTTTCATCCTGAGAATCCGGGTTCAGACAACACTGAAAGACGCCGGAAAATGGTGGGATGATTACGGGAAAAAGGGAAATGCCTGAACGCACGGCTCCGGTAAGCGAAATGAAAAAATCCCGGTGAATTTTTTTAATCCTCTAACTTCCGGTTTCGATATTCCGATACGGGGAAACAGCCGGATTTCGCCTGAAACTCTCCTGATGTGTTGAAAATCCCGGAGAATTCTGTCAGAAAAGGAGTGATGCCATGTCCCTTCCCTTTCATTCCCTTTATTCCCATGGCTTTGTCCGTGCCTGCGTGTGCATTCCCCGCGTAAAGGTGGCTGATCCGGAATTCAATGCACAGCAGACTTTGGATATGGCCCGGCAGGCTTCACAACTGCACGCGGCCCTTGCCCTGTTTCCGGAACTGGGGATTTCTGCGTATTCCAATGAAGACCTTTTTCATCAGGATGCGCTGCTGGAAGCAGTAAAAATGCAGGTGGCAAAACTGGCAGAGGAAACACGGAAACTTTCACCGCTTCTGCTGGTGGGTGCGCCCCTGCGTTTTTCGGAAAAACTCTTCAACTGCGCGATTGTCCTGTACCGGGGAGAAATTCTCGGCATTGTTCCCAAAACCTACCTTCCCAATTACCGGGAATTTTATGAAAAAAGTCAGTTTGCTTCTGCATGGCAAGCGCTGCGCGGGGAGGTTTCCTTTCTGGGCAGAACGGTTCCTTTTGGCAATAATCTGATCTTTGAGGCCGAAAATGTGCCGGGGTTCGCGCTGAGTGCGGAAATCTGCGAGGATGTATGGACACCCATACCGCCCGGCACGTATGCAGCAATGGCCGGAGCCACTGTGCTGGCCAATCTTTCTGCCAGCAATATCACTGTGGGCAAGGCACAATACCGGCGCAGTCTCTGCGCGTCCCAGTCCGGCAGGTGCATCTGCACGTATCTGTATTCCGCAGCAGGCCCCGGAGAATCCACCACAGATTTGGCCTGGGACGGGTATGCCCTGATTTATGAAAACGGGGAACTGCTGGCAGAGTCTGAGCGTTTTTCCGACAACCCCCAAATGATTGTCTCGGATATTGATTTGGAAAGGCTGGTGCAGGAACGGATGCGCTCCACCAGTTTCCATGATGCTGCCGCCATGCACCGGGATGTTTTGAGCAAAATCCGCACCATCCCTTTCCGGTTTGAAATTCCCCAACAGGAAATTCCACTGATGCGGGAAGTGGAACGGTTTCCCTTTGTTCCCGGTGATCTGTCAAGCCGCGACGAACGCTGTTACGAAGCATACAACATACAGATACACGGTCTGATCAAACGGCTGGAATCATCGGGAATCCGCAAAGTGGTGATCGGTGTGTCCGGGGGATTGGATTCCACCCAGGCTTTGATTGTGGCAGCAAAAACAATGGATCGCATGGGACTGCCCAGAGAAAACATTCTGGCATACACCATGCCCGGATTTGCCACCAGCACAGGCACACGGAACAATGCGCACCGTCTGATGAAAGCTCTGCGCGTCACCGCTGCAGAAATGGACATCCGGCCCTCCTGCATGCAGATGATGCGCGATATTGGACATCCTTACGCATCCGGTGAACAGCTTTATGATGTGACTTTTGAAAACATTCAGGCAGGCGAGCGCACTTCCCATCTGTTCCGGCTGGCCAATCTGCATCACGCGCTTGTATTGGGAACAGGCGATCTCAGTGAACTGGCTCTGGGCTGGGCAACTTACGGTGTCGGGGATCATATGTCCCATTACAATGTCAACGCGTCTGTGCCAAAAACCCTGATTCAGCATCTGATCCGCTGGGCAGCGGAAACCGGCCAGTTTGATCCGGAAACCGGCCAGATTCTCACAGACATACTGAATACGGAAATCTCACCGGAACTGATTCCTCGCCGGGAAGGAAAGGATGAAACACCGGCCCAGCGCACGGAAGACTCGATCGGCCCCTATGAACTGCAGGATTTTCATCTCTACTATATCACCCGGTTCGGATTCCGGCCCTCCAAAGTGGCTTTTCTGGCTCTTCACGCCTGGGGCGACAGGAATCGGGGGAAATGGTCGGATCTGATTCCCGCGGAAAAACGCCACGAATATGATCTGCCCGCGATCCGCAAATGGCTGGAGGTTTTTGTTTACCGGTTTTTCAAAATCAGTCAGTTCAAGCGATCCGCTGTACCCAACGGCCCCAAAGTGGGATCAGGCGGTTCCCTTTCTCCGCGCGGTGACTGGCGCGCACCCAGTGATTCCGAAGCCGTGGTATGGCTGAAGGAACTGCGCAATATTGCATGAAACATCCGGATACATGCCATATTCCCTGATAATCTGAATCCGGGATGTCCTCAGACTTCCTTTTGGACAAGTCTCACAAAATTATCCGCAACTCCGGATACTGCCGTGAATATCTGCCACAGACACACAGAGATTGGAATCCTGTCATTTATTCTCTCTGCCGGATTTCATTTGACAGTCCTGTTTTTCAACATATATTTACAAAACAGAGGCCGGATGGAGATTTTCTTTTGTCTTTATGATCAGGGATGGGCTTTATGCGGATATATGACGGTTTGTATACCTGGGACGGATGGGGCGGAAAAATGAGACTGGCCAGCGGAAGATGCAGGCTGAGACTTTTCGATCTGAAAAAAGGATCGGAAGGAGAGGTAACCCATTTGAAACGCTTTGTCGCTGTGGTATCTGATATTCCCTTTGAAAAACAGGGACCGAATCAGTTGACTGTCAAAAGCTGCGCAGGACATATCGCCAGCAATGTGGTCAAAAATTTCAGCATTGATCCCGGACGCATGCTCTGGATCGAGCATTACCCGGAGGAAACAGGAAACGAGAAACTCCGTTATCCTGTTCCGGAGCGTTTTGATGAGGCTGAATTTTCCTGGAATGAGCAGGTGGCCACGAATGCCCGCTGGAAAACGCCCAGTCCGGCCACTGTGAAACTGGTGAAGAAGTTGTTGGAAACCTGAACCGCTGCGGAATTGGAATCAAAAATTCCCATCTGCACGAAACAGCATTTACCATAAACGGAAAGAGAGGCGAACAATGGCAGAAAGAAACGGATTGGTTACATTGAAAGGAAATCCTGTAACACTGATCGGAAATGAACTGAAGGTGGGAGACAAAGCCCCGGATGCGGAACTGACGGCCAACAATCTGGCTCCGGTGAAACTTTCCGCTTACAGGGGAAAAGTCTGCATCATTTCCGCTGTTCCTTCCCTGGATACACCCGTCTGCGACATGGAAACCCGGCGTTTCAACACCGAGGCAGGCAAACTGGGAGAGGATGTTGCCATTCTCACCATCAGCACAGACCTTCCCTTTGCACAGGCACGCTGGTGCGGCGCGGCAGGCGTGGATAAGGTTGTTACGCTTTCCGACCATCGCAATGCGGAATTCGGGGAAAAGTACGGGGTGATGATCAAAGGACTCCGCCTGCTGGCGCGGGCTTTGTTCGTGACGGACCGGCAGGGTGTGATTCAGTATATCCAGATTGTTCCGGAAGTGAGCAGCGAACCGGATTATGATGCGGTTCTCA
>CAZDIU010000371.1:0-4363 GCA_964505535.1 uncultured Desulfobacterales bacterium
TTGATAAACTTCCATCCGGCTAAAATTTAATGTGTAAAAAGTGGGACACACCCAAAATATGCAGTTGACGGTTTGCTCTGCCTGATATATTAACCCAAGTTGCTACCTATAAATTTATAAATATTATATAAACAGCATGTTATAAAAAATCATGATATTTTTGCAAGAAATCCGATGTCTGATATTATTGAGTTTTTTTATAGGTGGCAACTTGGGTTATATTAAGGATCAGCACAGTTCAAATATTGATTTGCCTGCTTTTTTGACAAGGAGGAGAAACATGCAGCCTGAACCCCGGAAATATTTCAGCCCTGAAGAATACCTTGAGATGGAACGGAAGGCTGAATACAAAAGCGAATACATTCATGGTGAGATTCTTGCCATGGCCGGAGCCAGCCGGAATCACAACCGTATAACGCTGAATGTGGCTGCCAGTCTTCACGGGCAGTTCAGAAATCGGGCATGTGAGGTCTTTTCCGGAGATATGCGTGTCCGGGTGTCTGAAACCGATCTGTATACCTACCCGGATGTGGTCGCGGTCTGTGATACGCCGGAATTTGAGGATGAGGAAACAGACACGCTCCTCAAATCCCACTGTGATTGCTGAGGTTTTGTCCGAATCCACAGAATCCTGTGACCGGGGAGCCAAATTTGCCCATTACCGCAGGATTGCTTCCCTGCGGGAATACCTGCTGATTTCACAGGACAGGCATTTGATTGAACACTATATCCGTCAGGACAGGAACAGATGGCAGCTTTCCGAGGCTGCGGGGCCTGAAGCAGAGCTTGAACTGCCTTCCATAGGATGCAGACTGAAACTGGCGGATGTGTATGAAAAGGTGGATTTTGCAGGTTTGCCTGACAGATGAAAATAATCCCCTGCATTGCTTATTCATATCCGGAAAAATGGACGGAGCAGATGTATTTCATGAAAATCATTCGTTAATGTATGAAGTCAGATGGAGAATCCGAAATATCAGAATCATGGTGCTGAGCCAGATTCCCAAAACCGAAAGAAATGCTGTCTGGCTGATGTTCAGTGCTGTCCCGGACAAAGTTGGCTTCGGCACCGGACGTTTCCTTTTCATTTCCCCTCACTGAGATTCAGAAGTTCCTGATATAATTCTCTGCATTTTGATATTAAAACGGGATCATTGCTTTTGCTGATTTTATCAATGGCTTTCAGCAGAGGTACGGCGTTCTGCGTTATTTCAGTGTTCAGACTGAAAGCGGAATCTGTCAATTGTTCATTCTCCATATTTACAATTGCTTCAGAAGTGGAATTTTTTTCCCCCCGCTGATTTTTCCAAAGTTGACTTTTTCCTTCAGTTCTTCCGCAGTTTCCGCATTTGCCCAGCATAATTCAAAGATATTTTTACAGGTTCTGACTTCAGGAGGATCAATGGATATTTTGATTTTTCTGCCTGTGCGGTATTCATTAAGAAAGTTATAAACCGCATATTTCTCATCAATCAGATTAAAATCATATACCTGTATTCTTTTTAACACATTATGGAGATAATGATTTTCTTTGATAGCGGTCTTTTCGATAAATCTGATACCGAATCTGTTCGATTTGTCATTCGCTGCATCCATTAAGATCCGAATTCCTTTTGAATGAAACAGGTATTCCGCTTCATCCTGGTTTTCATAAATATACACTCTTCGGATATCTTTTGTTTTTGACAGTTCGATTTTTTTTGAAAAAATGATATATACTGATCCAATTTTGATTTTCTCCGGCATACTTTTTGCTTTCAGACCGGACTGCGGAAAAATGACTGTTCTGATCCGGAAAATCTGCGGAAACAGGTTCGGAAAGGGATGTTTTCTCAGTTTCGCAATTTTCGTGCCAAAAAAAACCAAAATTGGATCAGTATAAGCTGCCCAATCCCTGAAACTGCCTTGCATTAAGCAGCGTTCCGTATGTTTTGAGGCATAACTTGGACAAAAAAAACCGGATTTTTTTAAAAAATCCGGTTTTTCCAACTACATGAAAACTTTCGTTTTCCTGCTTATCCTGCCTTGATGTCAATCTTTCGGGGTTTGGCCTTTTCCACCTTGGGCAGGGTCAGGCGCAGCACCCCCCTGTCGAGTTTTGCATCAATCTTTTCCTGATCAATGACCTCGGAAAGAGTGAACTGCCGGTAATATTTCCCCACTCCATATTCGGTGAGCACATTCTGTTCGTCCGATCCTCCAAAGGGACGCACCTCACCGGTCAGGGTCAGGGTATTTTCCCGCAGATCAATATCCAGACCTTCCGGTTCCACGCCCGGCATATCGGCCAGCAGCACCAGATCCTTTTCCGTCTCAAATATATCCACAGCGGGAGTGAACACCGGCCCGGGTCTGGTCTGCTCCGCGGGACTTGTCATCTGCTGTTTTTCCTGCACCTGAAGTTCTTTCTCACTCATTTTTCATCCCTCCTTTCCCTGTCAGTTCACCCTGATCTGCCGGGGTTTGGCAACTTCGGACTTGGGAACAGTCACCGTCAGAATGCCGTTGCTGAGCCCCGCGCTGATTTTGTCCGTATCCACAGCTTCGGGCAGATTGATGACCCTGGAGAACCTGCCGGATTCCCTTTCCTTTCTGTGGTAACGCACATTTTCCCCTTCTGCGGGAATCTTTCTTTCCCCGGAAATGGCCAGACTGTTCACCGTGGCCTGAATATCCAGATCTCCGGTATCCAGCCCGGGCAGTTCCGCGCGGACATAATAGTTGTCCTTGTCTTCGGTCAGGTTCAGGGAGGGGAACACACCGGCCCGCAGACTGCCAAAAGCAGTCCGGCCTGTGACGTTTTCCATCAGCCTCTCCATCCTTCTTCTCATGAGTTCCAGTTCCTCAAAGGGATTTTTCCAGCCCCGTGCGGGGAGATCAAACAGTCTTCTGTATATCATTTTTCCTTCCTCCTCTTGTTATATGTAAGCAAGTCACCATCTGTTTTCAGTCATGCAGTTTTCCGAAAAACCGGATTTTTCCACAAAAATCCGGTTTTTTATACCTGAAAACTTTCAGTTGGGCACTTGCAGTGCTGTGCATTTCTGCAATCTTTGCCTGCAAAACCTGTTTTCATGAACTTTCTGCTGTATCCCTGTCCGTGTGTGCACATGGACAAGGATACAGTGAACTGTTTTCTATTCTGCTTTCACCTCAATTTTGCGTGTTTCCGCTTCTTTGGTCTTTTTCAGAACAATCTGCAGCACACCTTTTTTGTAAGATGCGTCCGCGTCTGTGTCATCCACTTCTGCCGGAAGTTCCACTGTCCGGCTGAAATATCCGTAGGAGCGTTCAATGCGGTGAAAATTCTTCTCCTTTTCCTCTTTTTCCTGCTTTTTTTCACCTTTGATGGTGAGCAGTCTGCCGTTTACAGACACATCAATGTCCTTGGGATCAGCACCCGGTATCTCGGCTTTGACTGTGATATCCTTCTTTCCTTCCGTTATGTCAATTTTCGGATGGAAACCGCTTTCAAACAGGTTTTCGGATATGGGGAAGAAATCATTGTCAAAAAACCGCTCAAACAGAGAACCGGTTTCTTTTCCGGACTGCGGGAGCCGGTTTTCCTGTTTCTTTTTCCAGGGTATCAGTTGAAACATACTGCACCTCCTTTGTTTCAAATGAAGTTTAATAATGATTGCTTCAAAATATCAAAAAATCCTGTGCATCCTCTTCGCGCAGTTTCATTCCTTTGTCTCTAAGCACTCTTAATGCTGATTTTCCGCGGTATGGCCTTTTCCATCTTGGGAAGGATCAGACGCAGAACCCCTTTTTCCAGTTTGGCCTCGATCCGGCTCTGATCAATAACCTCTGAAAGGGTGAACTGACGCTGATATTTTCCCACTTCATACTCAATCAGCACATCCTGTTCATCCGCTCCCTCAAAGGGGGCAATGTCACCTGAAATTGTCAGCACACTTTCCCGCAGATCAATATCCAGATGCTCCGTTTTTACACCCGGCATATCGGCCAGCAGCACGATCTCCTGTTCAGTCTCAAAAATGTCAACATTGGGGGAAAAGATCGGGCCCGGCGTTGTCTGCTCCGCAGGAACTGCCACAGCCTGTTTTTCTTTTGCCTGAAGTTCTTTTTCTGCCATTGATCTTCCTCCTTATATGAAAAAGTCCGTATATGTCATTGGTGAATTCCGGCAGGTTTGGAACCTGCCCCTGCCTCATCCGATCTGATGATTCCGCTGATTCCGCATATCCTGTTTTTACGGGATGCAGCTTTTTCTTTCACTGATGTTACGCATCGCTTTCAAAAGTCAGTAACTTACTGTATCCGCTGTCATTCCGGCGAAAGCCGGAATCAAGTATTTTCAGCATGTTCCGGATACCGGCTTTCGCCGGTATGACGAACG
>CAZDIU010000372.1:0-4338 GCA_964505535.1 uncultured Desulfobacterales bacterium
TGAGGAAGGATCCCCCCGGAAATCGCTTCCCAATTTGTCAATCTCATCAAGCATGAAAATGGGATTGTTGGATTCAGCCCGGCGGATGCCCTGAATCACACGGCCCGGCAGCGCGCCCACATAGGTTCTGCGATGCCCCCGGATTTCAGCCTCATCCCGCACACCGCCCAAAGAGATGCGGATGAATTTGCGACCAATGGCACGGGCGATGGACTGCCCCAAAGAGGTTTTGCCTGTTCCCGGAGGCCCCGCAAAGCAGAGGATGGGGCTTTTGGATTCCGGGTTGAGTTTGCGGACAGCCAGATATTCAACAATCCGCTTTTTGGGTTTTTCCAGACCGAAATGATCCTCATCCAGAATTTTCCGGGCTTTGGCAATATCCAGATTGTCCTCGGTGCTGTCATGCCAGGGCAGGGAGGTCAGCCAGTCCAGATAGGTGGAGGCCACCGTGTATTCGGACGAAGAGGGGTGCATGCGGGCAAGACGATCCAGCTCACGGGTGGCCTCTTTTTTTGCCACCTCCGGCAGATTCTTTGCTTCAATTTTTTTCCGGTAATCCTCTATTTCAACTCCGGGTTCATCTTTTTCCCCCAGTTCATCCTTGATGGCCTTCAACTGTTCCCGCAGATAATATTCCCGCTGGCGCTTGTCCATGTCTCCTTTGACCTGGGTCTGAATTTTGTTGCCCAGTTCCAGAATTTCCAACTGGTAATTGGCCAGCCGGGTGGCTTCCCTGAGTCTGTCCCGGATTTCAAAGGTTGCCAGAATTTTCTGCTTTTCCTCAATGGTGGAATTGAGAGTGGAAGTGATCATATCTGCCAGAATGCCCGGTTCCCTGATGGATTTGGCCATATTCGCAATTTCCGGGGGAAGTGCGGGAGACAGGGTAACGATTTTGGTGAAAAGCTCAATGAGATTGCTCATCATGGCCTCGATTTCCTTGTCTTTGATCTCCTCTTCCCGGATATGCTCCACACCCGCAACCAGATAGGGCCTGCCTTCAATATATTCTTTGATCGTAAAACGGCTTACCCCCTGCACCAGCAGTTGGGCTCTGTTGTCATCAGTCTTTGCCATTTTCATAATCAGCGCGCTGGTTCCCACAGATTCCAGATCCTCTGAGGGATTGCTTTCTTTGTTGATGGGTTTCTTTGCCACCACAAGCCCGATATACCGATCCCTGGTCATGGCCTCATCAATGAGTTCAATGGATTCCCCCTGCATGACCATCAGGGGAAGCACCATTTTGGGAAAAAGAACAGCATCAAACAAAGGAAGAATGGACAGTGTCCGGGGCAAATTTTCCGTATTTTCTGCTACAGCCGCCTGCTGTTGTGACATGTGTACCTCCGAAAAAAGCTTAATTAGTTGCAAATCATGGTTCAGATATTGCAGGACAGATTCTCACTCGGAAATGAGCGGAACAGGCTTCCAGACTGTTCTGCTTTGAACAAACACAAACTGGAAGTTTGCGCTGCATTGAGAAAACACAAACCGGAAGTCTGTGCTGCTCTGATTTTTTTCCTATCCGTCCGAAACAGTGACTTTGTGGGTCTTGTCCACCGGCAGTTTGACCAGCCGTATCTGAAGCAGACCTTCCAGATAGGAAGCGCTGACTTTTTCCGTATTGATGAGACTGGGAAGAAAAAGGACCCGTTCAAATTTTCCGCACTGTATTTCCGCAAGACGGAAGGTCGCATTTTGCAGCCGGGGCAGGTCCATCCGCTTTCCCGCTATTTTTACGGCCCTGGAATTGATTTCAATATCCAGATCATCCCGGCTGACACCTGCAATTTCTGCGAGAATCATAATTTCATCATGGGTTTCATAAATATCCATCGGCGGTGTCCACGAGCATTCCGTGCAGGTGAAGCGCGGGCCGATGGTTCGGAACATTTCTTCAAAATTTCTTTCAAAATCTGTACTGAGGTTATCCAGATTGTTTCCAAACCGAATTTTGATATAATCCATTTCCTGTCCCTCCGGATCATATGATTCAGATCAAAATTTCCCTTTATGACGCTGTTTCTTCAGGTTAAGGGGAATTAGCATAATAACCGGAACTTGTAAAGAAGATACATGAGGGGAAGGGTTCAGGGGGATGAGAGGATTCAGAGAGAGGTGTCAGGTGTCAGGACTTGGCGTATGAGACAGCTTTGTTTTTCTGACACCTGAAACCTTCAGGGGAACTTACAGAAAGGTTTCTATTTTTGCGGCTGCCATGAGTTTTTCGATATACTCATTGACAGATTCCATGGTTTTCTGCTTCTTCAGATGATCAGAGATTTTGTCTTTTGCTTCATCCAGACTCACGGTTGATTCCGGTTTTCTGTCTGTGACCCGGATCAGATGATAACCGAACTGAGTGACAACAATATCACTGGTTTCTCCGGGTTTCAGGGCAAAGGCAGCGTCTTCAAAGGGTTTCACCATCCGGCCTTTGGTGAAGTACCCCAGATCTCCGCCATCGGATGCGCTCGGGCATTCTGAGCCGGCTTTGGCAAGTTCGGCAAAATCCTCGCCTTTTTTCAGTTTTTCCTGGATGTCCCGCAGCCTGTCCCTGGCAGCCTTTTTCTTTTCCTCATCATCCTTGAGAGAATCGGATTTGATCAGAATATGACTGGCTTTCACCTCTTCGGGTTTTTTGAAATAATCCGGATGTCCGTCATAAAAGGCTTTGATTTCCTCATCAGAAACCTTGATGCCCGCTGTGATCTGGCTGTCTATGAATTCCTGGATGACAAAACTCCGGCTGATTTCGTTTTTGATGTCTGCCTCGGAAATTTCCATTTCTTTGAGCATGTTCTGGAATTCATCCTCACTGGGGGCATTCTGTTTCACTTCCGCAAAACGGGATTCAACTTTTTTCTCATCAGCCCTGATTCCCTTTTTTTCCGCTTCCTGATACAGCAGTTCCCGCTTGATCAGATTGTTCAGAATTTCTTTGCGGAACTCATCCTGTTTATCCGCGCCGATCTCTTTTCCCTGCTGCATAAAACGCTGGCTCATCCGTTTGTATTCGCTGTCCAGTGCAGCACGGAAAATGACTCTGCCGTTGACCACGGCTGCCTTTTCGTCTTTTGCATCTGATTTGCTTACAGATTTTGTCTCAGGGGCTTTGTCGGCAGCAGGAGCGGTGTCCGCTGCTTTTGCACCCGAATCACCGGTTTTGTCACCGGCTGCGGAGGCACAGGAAAAACAGGTGAACATCATCAGCGCTGTCAGACAAATGGAAATGACACGCATTTTTTTCAGTTTCATCTCAAAAACTCCTCTGTAAAAGTTGCACAGATTGTTAACTGTCCGTAACATGTCCGGGATACCGCACCCCGGGATACCGCACCATTGTGTCAAATGTGTCAAAAACCTGAACACCGGCATCCCACGGTTGCCTATGGAACGCTGTTCTCATGAAGAAACCGGGTTTCTGAAAGAAACCCGGTTTCATTTTTCCGATTTCCACATGCAGATTTTCAGAAATTTAATTTCACAGGACAATGCACAGGGAACAGAGGATCATCTCTGATCCTGGCACAGTGAAATTGTTTTTCCGGAAAGCTGACGTGATGTCACCTGCTGCTGCGGGGTCTTCTCCGCTCGTCTCTGTCTCCTCTGCTGCCTCTGTCCCCCCTGTCCCGCTGGGGCGGGTTTGCCTGGCTGACTTTCAGGGCGCGACCCTGAACTTCCTTGCCATTGAGGGCTTCAATCGCCTTTTGACCGTCATCCGCATTTTCCATTTCCACAAAACCGAAGCCTTTGGATCTGCCTGTATCACGGTCATTGACCACCTTGGCGTTGGCCACTGTCCCAAAGGGTTCAAAAATAGTGTGCAGGTCTGTCGAGCTGATTTTGTAAGAGAGATTTCCCACATAAATGTTCATGCCCATAATAATGAATGATTCCTTTCAGAAAGAGTTGACAGAAACGATTTCGGATTATACGTGATATTCAGGGAGTTGCGGAAGGGTTCACGAAAATGCGAAAAAGATCTGCGCGGTTCAATGTCCATCCCAATAATCACACTGTAGTTTCACTTGCTTTTTTTTTCAAGAAAAATTTTCAAATTCTTTCTGTGTTCCCCAAATCAGAAACATCCGCGTCCGGACTGCCGGAACGCGGACAGACTTTCCCGCGTTCAGCGATCAGCAGTGTCCTCCTCTGTTTCAGCCTGTCTTTGTTCATTTTTTTCCGTTTTTTGTTTCCGCCATCTCTCCAGACGCGCTTTGACTGTCTGCTCATACCCCCGATCCGCGGGATAATACCAGAAGCTCCCCCGCAGTTCTCCGGGCAGATATTCCTGGGGAACATAAGCATCTTTGAAGTCATGTGCGTACCGGT
>CAZDIU010000373.1:0-4320 GCA_964505535.1 uncultured Desulfobacterales bacterium
ACGGCTCTGGGAACCAATGCCATTGCCACAGCCCAGATGCTCAAGGCCAGGGCCAACCGGGGCGCATCCGGTGAAAATGCCATTGTGCAGACCGCAGCCAAAGCCGATGTGATTATCGGCTCCATCGGAATCATCATGGTTCATGCCATGATGGGCGAGGTGACTCCGAGCATGGCCGAGGCTGTGGCCATAAGTCCGGCACGAAAGCTCCTGATCCCTCTTTCCCAGGAAAATATCGGGATCGTGGGAATTTCATCCGTGCCCCTTCCCCATCTGATTGAATCTCTGATTCATGACAACCTGAACAGATTTTTTGCAGAAAGTGAGGTAAAAGATGTGTGAGGCCAATGCCTATCTGATGGAAGGTGATGAAAAAAAACTGATCATGGAAGCGGTGGACACCATTGAACCCAACGAGGATGGGATAACGCTGGTCAACATCTTTGGGGAGCAGAAATTTCTCAAAGCCCGGATTCATTCCCTTTCTCTGGTGGATCACAGGGTTTTCCTGAAACAGGAAGAATCATAAAAAAAGTACCTTCTCCCATCACAGGGGAGTTTGTCAGATTATGAAGATTCTGCTGACAAATGATGACGGCATTTGTGCACCCGGTTTATGGGCCTTGCACAGAGCCTTTTCTCCGGAACATTCCGTGACAGTGATCGCACCGGATCGGGAGAGAAGCGCGGTCAGTCACGGTATCACCCTGCTGGAACCGCTGCGTGCGGAAAAAGTTTCTGTCAACGGGTGGCAGGGGATTGCCGTGAACGGGAAACCGGCCGACTGCATCAAGCTGGGAATTCTGGAATTCATGGACACAAAACCGGATCTGGTGGTGTCCGGCATCAATCCCGGAGCCAATGTGGGGATCAATCTGAACTATTCCGGAACAGTGGCCGCGGCAAGGGAAGCCGCACTTTACGGAGTTCCTGCCATTGCCGTTTCCATGCTGGGGATTGCCATTCGCCATTATGATGAAGCCGCAGGTTTTACCGAAAAACTGGCGCGGGAGGTGATGGAAAAAGGGCTGCCCTTTGGCACTGCCCTGAATGTGAATCTGCCGGATCTGCCCATGAAAGAAATCGCAGGCGTGCGCATCAGCCGTCAGAACCTTGACAGTCTGGCGGGGGAATATTATGAAAAACGCACTGATCCCCGGAACCGCACCTATCACTGGCTGGGTATGGATGCACAGACATACGGACAGGATCCGGATGTGGACAGGGACGCGCTTTCTCTCAATTATATTTCCATTACCCCCATCCGCTGCGACATGACAGATTACAGTCTGCTGGAGGAACTGAAGAACTGGTCATCGGCAGGAAATATTTTTCCAAAATGACAGTTTTTCCCCCTTGAAAGCCCCTTTTTATCCCAATATTGATTCCCTGAGACCTGTTGTTATGTTTTCATCATAAACGCATATCATGATGAGCATAAGTAAGACACCATAAATATTTTGGTATAAAATTTTCAGAAAAACCGGATTTTTCCGGAAAAATCCGTTTTCTTATACCTGAAAACTTTCGGTTGGATACTTATTTGATTTTCCGATACAGACAGGAGAAAAGGAGGGAATGATGCGCACACATCTGGACAGGGTACTGAGAAAAATCGGGGAGGATTTTCAGGATAAAATTTCTGAAAATTCAAATCATTATATGGAAGTCAGCATTGGCAGGCACGCGGAAACGCTGGGATATGCGGATGTAAAAGACAAATTTGCCCAGGCCCATGCTGTGGTTCCGCTGAAAAATCCGCTGCCCGGGCTCAAGGTCATGATTGACGGCAGAACCTTTGCCGATTATGCACAGTTTGCCTCGGGCATTGCCGTACCCGGGTATGTTGCCAGAGAAAGCAGTCTGCCCTGTCAGACCTACAAACCTGAAGACAGTCTGATTCTGAATTTCGTCTGACAGGTGCTGGCACAAATTTTTTCATAACTGCTTTCGGGGATTCCGACAGCCGGATTTTTTCGAAAAAACCGGTTGTTAAGTGCTAAAATGGAAGTTTTGGGAAATTCTGGGAAAAACCGGATTTTTTCAAAAAATCCGGTTTTTTTGAAAGCTCTGCAACAGAAAAAATTTATGCTGACCTGCTTATCCTGCACGGGCAATCCCCTGCCCCCTGTTTTTTTCCGGCAACTGCCTGCCTTTCAAAAAAATATGCCAAAAAACATTCCTGAGATTTCCCTTATTTTCCAAAATGCAAAATCTGTTGTGGAAAACCGCGCGGAAATGGTATAGGGGAAAGAATCAAAAATTTTCAAACCGGAGAGACACAGGTGGAACTCAGCGAAAAACAGCGAAATCTTCTGCGGATGCTTCCGGCCGTGGATCATCTGCTGGAAATCAGCAAACAGGATATTTTTTTTGCAGATATTCCCCGCATGGTTCTCATGATCGGCATCCGTGAGGCCATCGGACATCTGCGCGAAGCCATTCGCAGCGGACAGGATACCGGCGAAAAGGATTTGTCGGATCCCGTGATTCTGAATCAGGTGAAAATCCGTGTGGCAGAACACATGCGTCCTCATCTCCGTCCTTTGATCAATGCAAGCGGGGTGGTGGTGCACACCAATCTGGGCCGTTCTCTGCTCGCGGATGAGGTCATTGAAAATGTGATGCGGATTTCCGGGCAGTATTCCAATCTGGAATTTGATCTGGAAAAAGGGGAACGCGGCATACGTTACAGTTGTGTCGAGCCTCTGCTTTGCGAACTCACGGGAGCCGAAGCCGCAATGGCGGTCAACAACAACGCGGGAGCGGTGCTGCTTTGCCTGGAAACCCTGGCACGGGGAAAAGAGGTGATAGTCTCCCGCGGGGAACTGGTGGAAATCGGCGGTTCCTTCCGCATTCCGGATGTCATGGCCAAGAGCGGTGCAATCCTCAAAGAGGTGGGAACCACCAACCGCACGCATATGCGGGATTATGAAAATGCCATTGGCCCCAATACCGGGCTGCTGCTCAAGGTTCATATGAGCAACTACAGCATTGTGGGCTTCACGGCTGCGGTCGGGCTTGCGGAACTGGCAAAACTGGGAGCAGATCGCGGGATTCCCCTGATGGAGGATCTGGGCAGCGGCACGTTTACCGATTTTTCCCGCTATGGCCTGCACAGAGAACCCACGGTGCAGGAATCCGTGAAAGCCGGCGTATCCCTTGTCACTTTCAGCGGAGACAAACTTCTCGGCGGCCCCCAGGCCGGACTGATAGCGGGAAAAAAGGAGTATGTCGCACAGATCCGGAAAAATCCCCTGACCCGCGCCCTGCGCATTGACAAAATGACCCTTGCCGCGCTGGAAGCCACTCTCCGCCTGTACCGTGATCCGGAAAAAGCGGTTCAGGCCATTCCCACCCTGCGCATGATAACCGATTCGCCTGGAGACATTGCAGAAAAAGCCGGGCATTTGGCCGCTGAACTGCAGAAACTGGATATCCCCGATCTTTTTGTCCAGGTTATTGATTTGCGCTCCCGTCCCGGAGGCGGATCGCTTCCGCTTCTGGAACTTCCTTCCAAAGGCGTGCGGGTCAGCGTAAGCGGCATGTCTGTCAACGCGCTTGAATACCGGATGCGGAAACATCAGCCTCCGATCATCGGACGGATTGAGGAGAATTTTTTCATAATGGATATGAGAACCGTCGATTCCGGGGATATTGAACAGATTGTGAACGCAGTGCGCGAAATTGCGGAAAGAAAGAAAACATGAGGCGGAAAACACAGATTTCCTATGGCCGCCGCAGTTCCACACAGGATTTTCTGCTGTGCCGGAATGAGGTGCAGACTCCCGAAAAGGAGAAAG
Organism: uncultured Desulfobacterales bacterium; assembly: GCA_964505535.1. Taxonomy (GTDB): domain Bacteria; phylum Desulfobacterota; class Desulfobacteria; order Desulfobacterales; family Desulfococcaceae; genus JAABRU01. The sequence goes on from CAZDIU010000373.1 coordinate 3,804, forward strand.
GCCGTCCGGCCATTGGTCTGAAAGAACTGTCTGCACGTTTTCCCCGTATGCGGATGGGAAAGGCTTTTGTGGATGATGCCCTTGTGCATCTGGATGCTTTTCTGCGGTTCGGAATCCTGCTTATCCGCGTGGACAATTTCACTCAGGCGGAAAAAAAACAGGGCAGGGAATGCGCAATCCGGGTGCTGCTTGATACAGCCTCAGCCATTGATGCAGTATGCCGTCCGGCAAAAGGAATGTGGGGACTGATTGAACGGGACATGTTCGGCTGCTTTTTTCCGGATGAAAATGCCTCTGTCTGCACTGCCTGTGCAGAAAACATACGCAAAAATCTTGGAAAAATCAGACAGCAAAGCCTGAGCGCGGGCATTTCCGAATATCCCCTTGCCCATTTTTCCCGCATGGAATCCCTGCACAATGCACACAGGGCGTTGGAGCAGGCCGAACTTTCCGGTCCGGACACCACAGCCCTTTTTGATGCGATTACACTGAATATGAACGCGGACAGACTGTACCA
>CAZDIU010000374.1:0-4314 GCA_964505535.1 uncultured Desulfobacterales bacterium
CAGACATCAAAAAAAATAACCCGTGTTTACGACGAACTCTTAAATTTCGGTCAGATCGCCGCATGATTTTTACCGGAGTATTGTAAGAAAATATTTGTCCAAAAAACCCTAAGGGTTTCCAAAACCCTTAGGGTTTTCGGCGGACAATCTTTGTCTTATAAACTATAGCATCAGTGAGTAACTGATGTTACGCCGCAGACCGTTTTCCCCCTTTTTTTAAAGGGGGATTAAGGGGGATTTTCGGGCAGTTGGGAAGAAATTCCCCCTGTCCCCCCTTTGCAAAAGGGGGGATTCCATGCCGATGGCGTAACATCAGAGCGTAAGGAATGATTGCCCCATAATTTCAAAGAGAGGATTCCATGCAGAAAAACTGCCCTGAAAAACCGGAGTCCGTGTATTTTTTCGGAACCTGTCTGATGGATATGATGTATCCCGAAGCCGGAATCGCGGCCATCCGCCTGATACAAAGGGGAGGTGTGCGGGTGATCTTCCCCCCGGATCAGTCCTGCTGCGGCCAGCCTGCCTATAATTCCGGTTTTCCGGAAGAGGCAAAGGCTGTGGCGCGCAAACAAATGGAAATCTTTCCCAAAGATCTGCCCATTGTTGTGCCGTCCGGTTCCTGCGCGGGCATGATGAAACATCATTATCCCAAACTCTTTGCCCATGATGCGGATGCAGCGCGTGTGCAGCACTTTTCAAACCGGATTTATGAATTCACGGAATTTCTGGTTCATGTTCTGAAAATCCGGCTGGAAGATCAGGGAAAATCCCTTACCGTAACCTGGCATTCCTCCTGCCATGCCGCGCGGGAAATGCGCGTGATTGAAGATTCCAAATCCCTGATCCGGCAGTTGAAGAATGTCCGGCTCAAAGAACTGGAAAACGAACACCAATGCTGCGGATTCGGGGGAACCTTTTCTGTGAAACAGCCGGAAATTTCCGCTGCAATGGTCAAAGACAAGATTGCGGATATTCAGCAGACCGGAGCCGCAAGGGTGATAGGCGGAGACTGCGGATGCCTGATGAACATCACGGGCGCAATGGAACATGATCAGATACGGATACAGGGACAGCACATTGCCGAATTCCTATGGGAGAGAATCAATGGAAAATAAGCATTTTGATTTTCAGGAAAATATTTCCAAAGCCCTTGCCAATGCCCAGTTGCGGCGCAATCTGAAATTTGCAATGGGTTCCATGATTCAGAAACGCAAAGCCCTGTTTTCCGATGCCAACGAACTGGAAAAACTGCGGAATATGGGCAGCGCGATCCGCAGGAGAGCGTTAAGCAGACTGCCGGAACTGCTGGAGCAGTTGGAGAAAAAATGCACGGAAAACGGCATTCAGGTTCACTGGGCCGAAACCGCGGAAGAGGCCAATGCCATTGTGCTTTCTGTGATGCAGAAGCACGGCGCGAAACGCATGATCAAGGGCAAGTCAATGGTGTCTGAGGAAATGCACCTGAACCGGTTTCTGCTGGATCAGGGTTTTCATGTCATGGAAACCGATCTGGGCGAATACATCATTCAGCTTGCGGGTGAAAAACCTTCGCACATCATTGCGCCTGCCATTCACAAAAACCGGGATGAGGTCGGGCGCCTCTTTCATGAAAAAATTCCTGACACACCTTACACGGAAGTGGTGGAGGAACTCAACGCGATTGCCCGGAAAACCCTGCGCGAGGAATTTTTCAAAGGGGAAGTGGGACTCAGCGGTGTGAACATGGCTGTGGCAGAAACCGGAACCCTGTGTCTGGTGGAAAACGAAGGCAACGGCCGCATGTGCACCACAGTTCCGCCCGTGCACATTGCAGTCATGGGACTGGAAAAAGTGGTGGAAAAACTTGCGGATGTGCCGCCCCTGCTTCGTCTGCTCACCGGTTCTGCCACCGGCCAGTTGATCAGCACCTATTTCAACATGATTACCTCTCCGAGAAAAAAAGGGGAAAAAGACGGGCCAAAGGAAGTGCATCTGCTCATTCTGGACAACGGCAGATCCGCGATTCTGGCAGATCCCCAACTGCGCCAGACCCTGCAGTGCATCCGGTGCGGCGCCTGCCTGAACCATTGCCCGGTTTACACCCGCATCGGCGGGCATGCTTACGGATTTGTCTATACAGGCCCCATTGGAACAGTTCTCACCCCCCAGATGGAGGGAATGGAAAAGGCGGGCGATCTGGTCACGGCATCGAGTCTGTGCAATGCGTGCGAAGAAGTCTGCCCCGTGAAAATTCCCCTTCCGGAAATCATCCGGCGGCTGCGCAATGAAAATTATGATGCAAACGGTTCAGTAAGCGGTCATGGATACAAAAAGACTTTGGCTGAGACACTGGCATGGAAAGGCTGGAAACTGGTGAACCGGCATCCGGAACTCAATGCACTTGGCACAAAAATGGCAGGAATCTTCAGTCCGCTTCTGCCGGAAACCGGGCCTCTGAAAGCCTGGACTTCGGTGAGAAGCAAACCCCGGTTTGCGAAAAAAAGCCTGCATGAACGGGTAAGAGAGGAGGGCGTGGATCATGAATAATGCAGCCCGTGAACGGATTTTTGCCAGACTGCACCATGCTGTGCGTCAGGGAGCGTCTCCTGTGACAAAACCGGAGCCTTTGCATGTTCCGCAGTGGAATCAGAAGGAGAAAGTGGAAAAACTCAGACAGCACATGGAGGCCGTGCGCGCGGAAGTGCATCTTGTCTCTTCCGCAAACTGGACAGACAGTTTAAAAGAGATTCTCCGGAAACGGAATCTCAGCACGCTTCTGTATGCTCCGGACACAAAAATCGGAAACGCCCTGCAGTTTGCATGGAACACGGACAGCAGCGGACTGCCAGCGCTGTGTGTATATGAAGGCGAAATTGAGGGATTCAGGGAAAAACTCTTTGGCATGGATGCGGCCATCACTTCGACCGCAGGCGGCATTGCGGAAACCGGCGCGCTGATTCTCTGGCCGGATGAAAAGGAACCCCGGCTCATGTCTCTGGTTCCGCCTGTTCACATTGCCGTGCTGGAATCTGAAAAAATATGCAGCACCTTTGCCGAGGCAATGGAAAAAGGCGCATGGGCAAAGGCAATGCCCACAAACGCGCTGCTGATCTCCGGCCCGTCCAAAACCGCAGACATTGAACTGGTGCTGGCCTTCGGCATTCACGGGCCAAAGGAACTGATTGTGCTGGTGAGGGAGTGAGGAGATTATTGAAAAACAATGATATTGGACAGGTATGAAATAATGAGACTCCTATTCAGCATCTGAAAGTACCGAATTGCTGATCCTGTCATACAGCAACAAAAAGATGGTAAATGGTGAACTGCCGTTCTCCCAGATCATGCAGGGTTTCATCCACCAAGCTGTCCGCTAATATTTTGGACTTCAGAAGCCGTTTCGGTTCTCTGAGCCGAAGTTCTTTTTCTTTGCTTCGGATATAGTTGGCAACTCCGGAACGGGCCTTGCCTGTTTCTCCGTCAAAGACATACCCAAGCATAGCTCCGGTTTCCATGAAAGGTGCATACTGTCCGGTCACAAAACGCATCATTCCATCATTGACGTATGGAGCATTTCCGGTTTCAAATCTGCCTTTGGGGTTGCGGAAACGAAGTCTTTTGGCCTCAATGGCGAAATACACATGGGAACCTTCACCGCAGGATATAAGAATTTCAATTCTGCCCACCACAATATCCCCATCAATTATTTCCTGTTGGGGATGAATGGCCAAAGGTCCGTCCCGAAACGGAGGAATCCATTGCAAACGGCCACATATTTTTGTGCTAATCCGATCTTCTCTGTCGTAGTCTGTTTCCCTATGTACGGTACTGCCAACATCAAGGACGGAAGACAATATAAGCGGAACATGTTTTTCCGGGAATAATTTCTTGAAATATTCTGGATCGCCAGTCATGCTAATTCCTTTCCGGCTATAGCAATATCCCCGTAAATTCTTGCAGCATCATTCAGGGCAGCAGTCCGGGTCCAGTTCAGGAGGATATTCGGGCGCACAATATGTATCTCATCCCCCTGAAAAAGAAGAATATCACGTTCATAAAGCATGGTTCCGTTCTTCTTTGATATATCATTATAATAGACATTCAAGATTTCCATGAGTTTATGGGACAGCGTTTTTTCCTGATAAGGACTTTCCTTTTTTGCGAGACGGAGCGTAACCATCACCAGTCCGGTCTTTTCATCCGTCCCTCCTTCGGCACTGACACAATATTCCGAGCCTTCCGCCTTTGCCCATTGATTCAATGTCCGGCTTAAGGTATCTGCGAACGGAAGGCATCAAAGAGATAAAGGGAAAAAAGGCATTCCCATTCAAAAAAATC
>CAZDIU010000375.1:0-4297 GCA_964505535.1 uncultured Desulfobacterales bacterium
TTTATTCAGCAGTTGACAGACGACTGTATAATATAATACAATGAGATTTAAATCAAGTTCAAAATCAGTCAAACCGTTTTTTATCTGGTATATTCATTTCAATAAATAGCCTAAAAACTGTATGGGATCAGCGCACCGGACAGATTTGCCGCGAAATCTGAAACAGAACGGTGACGGATCGGTTTCGGGTCATCCATATTTTCGGCTGTGTAAACCTTTGGGCAGAGTCTGCGTCAAAAGAGTTTAAAAGAAGGTTGCACCGGCAACATTGGCTGCAACCTTGAGGAAAACAGACGTCTTGCATTCAAATCATAAAAAGGAGATATACCATGAACACAAAAAAAATTATTGCAGGAATAACGATCATTGGCATGATATGGGCAGTTCCGGCCGCTTCCCTTGCCGGAGATCGCTATGACCGTTCAGACAGGGGACATAGCAGGGTGGAAAGGAATCACGGGAACAGGGGGGATCGCCACATCCGCGGGGAAAATATGCACGAAAGAGACCGCAGGCATTGGGATCGGAAGGATTATCATAAGGGATCGCATCATCATTATCAGGAATATCATGACAGGGGCAGGGCACACCGGAATCATGTCCGGAATGAAATCCGCGTCACTCATCCCCGTGTGCGTGTAGTCGTGACACCTCTGGGTATCTTCCCTGTATTTTACTGAAACTGACATTTTCTGAACCGGGGCAGGAACTCTGCACCTGCCCCGTCCACCCCGTCTGATCCAAAAGGAGTGCAAAAAGGTCTTTTGCCCAAGAATCGAAAAGAATTCACTGAGGGGGGATATCTTCGAGCAGCGCCTCGGTGTTATTCAGCAATCCCCGTCGGGAAAAGAAAAGACGCTGCAGGATGAAGCGGGCCTCTGCATACCCCAGGTTGAAATCCCCCAACTGTGTCAGGGTGATGGTTCCTGCCCGGTACTGTTCTCTTGCGTCCTCATAATTCTGGCGGGAAAGATTCACCGCCTCCCGCTGCAGCCGTATGCGTTCCTCATAAGAGCGGATGGTGATACCGATTTTCTCAATCTCTCCGGCCAGCATTTTTTCTGTTTTTTTCAGATTTTCATCAGCCATGCGCAGTTCTGAAAGAGCGGAAGCGGTTTTTGCCCGGACCAGACCCCCGTCAAAAATATTCCAGTTCAGTTGAATGCCCAGATTCCAGGATTCATCTGTTTCATCCAACTCATCCCCGTCCATTTTTCCCGAAGCCACCAGTGCCACAGCAGGAAGCCCTTCGCCTTTGGCAATTTCATAGGAAAGTTCCGCGGCATCAGCCTGATTTTTCTTTGTGACAATATCCAGCAGCTTTCCATTGGAAAAAGCGGTTTTCAGACGGCCAAGCAGGATTTCCATATTCGGTATTTCCTCCAGTTTTCCCTCCGGAATCCAGGGATCCTCCTCACCGGATCTGCCCAGGGAAAGATTGAAATCAATCAGGGCTTCCCGGTACGAAGTTTCTTCCTCTTTCAGGGCATCCTGGGCAAAATTCAGATTCAGCATGGCCTGGCGGACATCCAAAGATGTCACCATGCCTGCTTCCCTCAGATCCTTTGCATCATCGAGCTCATTCTGCCGCTGCCGCAGACGATCTGTCAGAATATCCATCACAGCCTGTTCCAGCAGAACCGTGTCAAAAGCCATTTTCACACCTTTGACAATATCCCGCTTTCCTGTGCTGTACTGGAGATCAGCCCGGTTCCACAGTTTCTTTTCCAGTTCCAGGCTCCGCCATATGCGTCCGCCTGCAAAAAGGAGCTGGCTGCCCACGATTTCGGCAGACATGTTCCGATCCGGTGTTTCAAAAAAAGGATTGGGATCGCTGTTGTCTCCCATTTCCAGATACAGAGACTCCAGACTGATCTGGGGTTTGGTGAAAGCCGTGACTTTCTGCGCTTCTGCCCGCACAGATTTGGCAGACTCCTCAACTATTCTCATGGATTCTGATTTTTCCAGGGCATATTGTATGGCAGCCTCACGGGTAATGGCATTGGCGGAAAATGGGATCATGGAAAGGATGAAAAACAGGGAGCAAAGAAAGATATTTTGATATAAAGAATGATTTTTTGACACTGTTCCTCCATGTGAACGGTTTTTGGGAAAAGGCATGGCAAAAAACAGCAAGCCTTTAACACACCTGATCAAAATGATCAATATTTTCTGCCCCAATCCCCCGGACAGCAGGCTCTGCCGTTTGTTCAGCCCCTTTCCCCTCCCACCGGGGGAATTTCTGTGTTGCGAACCGGGGATGGGATGATTATTATAATCGATCTGTTCTGAAGAAGAACAGGGAAACAGGAAAAAAAAACGAAAACTGGAGAAAATGTTTGATAAACGACAAATTAAGAAATATCGCCATTATCGCGCATGTTGACCACGGCAAAACCACACTGGTGGATGCCATGTTCCGGCAAAGCGGTCTGTTTCGCGAGGATCAGAAAACCGATGAACGCCTCATGGACACCATGGATCTGGAAAAAGAGCGCGGCATCACCATTGCCGCGAAAAACTGTTCTGTCCTGTGGAAGGGGGTGCGGATCAATATCATTGACACACCCGGACATGCGGATTTTGGCGGAGAGGTGGAGCGGGCGCTGTCCATGGCAGACGGAGCCATTCTGCTGGTGGACGCTTCCGAAGGCCCTTTGCCCCAGACCCGTTTTGTGCTGAAAAAAGCGCTGGAGTCAGGACTGAAGATCATTGTGGTCATCAACAAGATTGACCGAAAGGATGCCCGGCCTGATGCCGTGCTGGATGAGATATACGATCTGCTCATTGACATGAATGCCACAGAGGATCAGTTGGAATTTCCCCTGCTTTACGCAATTGGCCGGGAAGGAATTGCTGTAAAGTCTTTGGATGAGGAAGGGAAAAATCTTCATATCCTGTTTGAGACCATTCTGGAAAAAATACCGGGGCCTTCCCATGATCCGGACGCTCCCTTTCAGATGCTTGTGTCTGATCTGGGCTGGTCAGACTATGTGGGACGTCTGGCTGTGGGAAAAATCTTCAACGGCACGGCCCATGCAAACGACAGTCTGATCTGTCTGGGGGAAAACAGCGGGAGCAATCCTCTGAAGGTGACAAAACTGCAGGTGTATGAGGGGATGCAGTTGAAGGATGTCCGCGAGGTGGAGGGCGGGGATTTTGTGGTCATGGCAGGCATTGAGGATGTCAAGATCGGTGACACCATCTGCAACCGGCTGACGCCCAAAGCTCTGCCGCGAATCCGGGTGGATGAACCCACTGTGTCCATGACCTTCTGTTTCAACAACTCCCCTTTCAGCGGACAGGAGGGAAAATATGTGCAGTTCAGCCGGATACGGGAGCGACTCCTGAAAGAAGCCCTTGTGAATGTTGCCATTGGTGTGGAAGAGACCGGAGACCGGGAAAGCATTCTGGTCAAAGGCAGGGGGGAATTTCAGCTCGCGATTCTGATTGAGACCATCCGGAGAGAAGGCTATGAATTCTGCGTGGGAAGGCCCGACGTCATTTACCGTCATGAAAACGGTGAAAAACTCGAACCCATTGAATGCCTGCTGGTGGACTGTGAAGATCGTTTTATGGGTGTGGTAACGGAAAAACTTGCTCTGCGCAAAGGCCGGATGAACAAACTGGTCAACAACGGAAAAGGCCGGGTGCGCATGGAATTTTCCGTGCCCGCACGGACCCTGATCGGATACCGGGATGAATTTCTCACGGATACACGGGGCACAGGCATCATGCACTCCCTGTTTGACGGGTATGAACCTTTTCGGGGCAACTGCCCCAGCCGTTTTACCGGTTCCATTGTCTCGGATCGCAGCGGAAAGGCCGTGCCCTATGCCCTGTTCAACCTGGAGCCGCGGGGACGGCTTTTCATCCTGCCCGGAGAACCGGTGTATGAAGGCATGATCATCGGGGAACACAACCGGGGTCAGGATATTGATGTAAATCCGTGCAAGGAAAAGAAACTGACCAATATGCGCGCGTCCGGAAAAGATGAAAATGTGATTCTTTCGCCCATCAAACCGCCTACGCTGGAGCAGACCATCAGCTTTATCCGGGAAGATGAACTGGTGGAAATCACACCCCTTTCCATACGGATGCGCAAGGCTGTGCTTTCCGCACAGAAACGCCACAACATGCGCTATTCCAAAATGAAGGAAGCCGCAGCCTGATTCTGTTATACCAATTCTCCATTGAAAACATGCTGATCAGTCCCCTCTTGAGAGGCAGGGCTGTTAAGGGAACTCCCAAGAAATAAAATACCCGTTTTTTATTGGGAATCTGCAGGGGCGACCGG
>CAZDIU010000376.1:0-4230 GCA_964505535.1 uncultured Desulfobacterales bacterium
CCGCCCAGCACTTCGTCATCCCAGTAATACACAGCGCCCTGCCCATGTGTGACTGCGGAATGGGGTTCTGCAAAACACACCCGTGCACGTCTGCCAGATTCGGGAAATACAGTTGCAGGCACTTCTTTGTGCCGGTATCTGACCCGCACATGAACAGAAAGGGGAGCGGAAGGAGCAGGAGCGATCCAGTTGATGTCTCTGACCCGGAACTCCGGACAGAGCAGTTCGTTTCGGAATCCCACCACCAGCCGGTTATTTTCCGTATCCAGCCGAATAACATAATAGGGCTCAGACGCGGGGCAGTTCATGCCCCTGCGCTGTCCCACGGTGAACAGATGAAGCCCCTGATGCTCTCCGATCTGCTTTCCCCGCGTATCGGCAATTGGGCCGGGACTTGGGGCAACTCCGCCAACTGTTTCCAGAAACTCCCTGTAGGATTCCCGGATGAAGCAGATGTCCTGACTTTCCTTCTGCATTACAGGAAAGATGTCTCTTTCCTCCGCAAGTCTGCGCACCCTCTCCTTGGTCAGATTTCCGAGGGGAAAACACGCGGCCTGCAACTGTTCCTGTGTGAGAAACGCAAGGAAGTAGGACTGATCTTTGCGCAAATCCGCACCTTTCAGCAGGGAATACCTGCCGTTGGGATTTTGCCGGACGTGGGCATAATGGCCGGTGGCAAATCTGTCCGCTCCCATTTTCCGGGCAAAGGAGCGGACAAAGCCGAATTTGACAGCCGCATTGCAGATCAGGCAGGGATTCGGTGTCTGTCCGCTTTGGTAGGTGCGCAGAAAATTGTCCACCACTTTGGCTCTGAACTGCTGCGCGCAGTCCAGAATTTCGGTTCGGATCCCAAGCCTTTTCCCGGCCTGCACCACCTCATCGGCTGACACACTTTCAAATCCGGTGGTGAAATGGATTCCGATGAGATTATGCCCTTCCTCCAGCAGCAGGGAAGCGGCAACAAGGGAATCAATGCCGCCGCTGAGGGCAATGGCAGTGAGGGGCATTACACAAAAAAGAGATGGGTGGTGGGCCGCACCTTCATGGCATGGGTGGGACAGGCCGGCACGCACAGTTCGCACACACTGCATTTGCTCAGATCAAATTCAACCGTCATCTCCGGCCTTTTGACAAACAGGGCGCCCGTGGGGCAGACAGCCGTGCACGCACCGCAGTGGGTGCATTTTTCTTCCATGCGCCGCACCTCCTGCTCGGCATTGTTCACCTGCACGCCCTGCTCTTTGAGGTACTTTACCCCTTTGGTGAAATTTTTCTTTTCTCCGGAAAGCTCCAGCACCATGATGCCTTCTCGCCGGGGAAGAATTTCCGCGTTCAGGATATTGAATGTCAGATCGTACTCCCTTACAAGATGGCAGACCAGGGGTTTCTGGGCCACCTCAGAGGAAAAACGAAGAACCAGTATTTTGGAATACATGAAAAACCTCCGAAAAAACCTTTATTTTTGGGTTAAAGAAGTTTAATCTTAAATGTATATAAAAGACATGTCAACATTATTTCAGTTGCCAGTTATCCGTGTTCAGTATTTTTGACACAGGAGTTCAGGTGACTGGCAACCGGCAACCGGCAACTGATATGGAATCTGAAAAATAACCGGGCATTAAACCTTCGTGAAACTTTGTGTCTTTGCGTCTTCGTGGCCGTCTGAAAACTGCCGGGACACAAGTTTTTTTGCTGAAATCTTTTTCAGCTTTCATATGACAACTGACAACTGACGAGACAACAATGAACCGTTTTGCCTATCTGACCACAGGTCTGGCTATCAGGGCCCTTTCCGGAATGTCCAAAGCCCGTATCCGAATCCACGGGGCAGAGAATATTCCCAAAGGGTCCCTGATCTTTGCCGTCAACCATTTTACACGGATAGAGACGCTGATCCTGCCCATGTATATTTATGAGCTTACAGACCGGACCCCAGTCTGGTCTCTGGCCGATTACTCTCTGTTTCAGGGAGGGATGAAAAAATATCTGGAACGGGTGGGCGCTGTCTCCACACGGGATCCGGATCGGGATATGCTCATTGTCAAAAGTCTGCTGACCGGCAGAGCAGCATGGATTATCTTTCCCGAAGGCCGGATGGTCAAAAACAAAAAAGTCTTTCACAAAGGCCGGTTTATGGTTTCCTCTGAAAAAGGAATCCACCGGCCCCATACCGGTGTGGCAACGCTCGCGCTTCGCACGGAATTTTACCGGCAGCGCATTGCCGTGCTTTCCCGGACATTTTCCGACGAAGCCGATCGTCTGAAAAAACTGTTCCAGATTGACAAACCGGAAACTGTTGCGGACAAAAACACCTGCATTGTTCCCGTGAACCTCACCTATTATCCCCTGAGAGCCAGGGAAAACATCCTCAGCAAAATGGCAGAAATGTATATAAACAATGTTTCCGGCAGGATGCGCGAGGAAATCATGACCGAGGGAACCATGCTGCTCTCCGGTGTGGATGTGGACATTCGCTTCGGTTCTCCCATCCCTGTCAGAAAATTTATGGAACATCCTGCAATCCGGCGGGATATCTGTGCAGAACATGAAATCGGTTTTGATGATCGGCTGCCATCGGAAAAACAGATGCGGAAGGCAGCAGGGGAAATTATGCAGCGGTACATGTCGGCCATTTACCAAATGACCACCGTGAATCATGATCATCTGTTTGCTGCGCTTCTGAAACATATGCTGTTTCGCAAAATTGATCCCGATGATCTGTGCAGACGGGTGTTTCTGGCAGTCCAGAAAGATATTGGGGAAAGCGGTGTATACATCCATGACGGTCTTCATACTGATCAGATCCCCCTGCTGACCGATGACCGTTACAGAAAATTCCGGGATTTCATAAGCATTGCAGTGGAAAAGGGTGTTGTCATGCAGAAAGACGGCAGACTGACGAAACAGAAATCAGCCTTTTCCCCGGCCTTCCCTTTTCATCAGATACGCGTTGAAAATCCTGTGGCAGTTATGGCAAATGAAACAGAACCGCTGAGCCTGCTGCAGAAAAAGCTGCGGCATCTGGCCTGGGCACCTTCTTTTGCGATCCGGCGGAGAACCGAAGGGATTCTTCTGGAACGGGCTTTGCGCGAATTTGAGCAGGATTATGAAAGCTTTTATTCAGAAACCGAATCCAAACCCAAAGAAGTGGGAAGACCTTTTCTGATCCGGGGAAAAAACAGGGGCATCGGTGTGCTGCTCATTCACGGATATATGGCCGCCCCCCGGGAAGTCCGGGATCTGGCCCTGTATCTGGCCCGGAAAGGCATTTCCCTTTTTGTCCCCCGGCTCAGAGGTCACGGTACAAGCCCGGAAGATCTGGCCAGCCGGACATACAAAGACTGGATTGCCTCGGTCGAGGCCGGTTATGCACTGATTCGGACCCTGTGCCCCAAAGTGGTTGTGGGCGGTTTTTCCACAGGGGCAGCCCTGGCTTTGGAACTGGTGAACCGGGTGAAAAATGTTCATGGGGTTTTTGCCGTGTGTCCGCCCCGGCGTCTGCACGATCTGTATCTGAAAAAAAATCTGGCAAAGGATATTTGGAAACGCCTGCTGGAAAAGGTACGCGGGGCCGGGGCGGGTGAAAAGGAATTCATTGAAAACACACCGGAACATCCCCATATCAGCTATCTGCGCAATCCGGTGGACGGCATACGGGAGGTGGAACTGCTCATGGAGGCTTTGGAACCTGTGCTGCCGCACATATCTGTTCCTGCCCTGGTGCTTCATTCCCGGAGGGATCCGGTTGCCAGCCCGGAAGAATCACGGCGTATCTGTGAAATGCTTGGTTCTGTGCAGAAAGAATATATTCTGTTCAACTTTGAACGGCATAATATTCTTTCCGGACAGGGATCCCGGAGAGTCCATGACATCATCGGAGGCTTTATTGAAAGTCTTTCCTGACAAATTCTGTTGAATCTTGACTGAAAATCTGCATATAATGAAAACAGACACAGACAGATTAGGTGTCGCTGAATCCGGGTATCCATCCCCGTGATGCCATTGCCGTGAGCGGATACCCTTGTTGGCAGTGGGTCAAATCGGTTCATTCCGAAATTCCCCTCCCAGGGGGAGGCAGGGCTGTTAAGTTCTCCGTCCGGTTTCCCCCTTTTTTAAAGGAGGATTAAGGTGGATTTTCGGACAGTTGAAAGAGAAATCCCCCCTGCCCCCCTTTAAAAAAGGGGGGAAATGTGACGCAGTGATTTCAGTCAGTTGTCACAGAACTTAACA
>CAZDIU010000377.1:0-4203 GCA_964505535.1 uncultured Desulfobacterales bacterium
GAATTTGACCAGTGGGAAGGGGATTTGGAGAGCCGGGAGATTTCAAAGCCAGTCATGATGGACAGTGCCAAAACCGTGACGGCTGTTTTCAAAGAAATCTCCAATCCCCAAACTCTTGCAGTGACGGTTCAGCCTGCTGAGGCAGGCATTGTAAGCTCCTGGCCCGAAGGCATCTGGTGCCCGGACGGCCCATGCGAATGGAATTTCCCCTTGGCAGCGGAAGTGGAACTGTATGCCGAGATAAATCCCGGTTTCCGTTTTGATCACTGGGAAGGAGACCTGAGCGGAACAGGGGTCTCACAGAAACTCATTCTGAACGGCCCAAAATCTGTCAAAGCTGTGTTCATTCCTTTCACAAATCCGGAAAAACTGACCGTCAGCATTTCTCCGGCAGGCAGCGGTTTTGTGGATTCCGATCCATCCGGCATTTCCTGCCCGGAACGATGCCAGTCAGACTTTGTTCATGGTGAGGATGTGTTTCTGGTGGCCACTCCGGAAGAGGGATTCATCTTTGATCAGTGGCAGGGCGCTCTGTCCGGCACTGAGGACAGCGGCTCGATTCTCATGGATGCACCCAAAACCGTGACAGCCGTATTCGCGCAGGGAATGGAATTTCCGGAAGAACTGACACCGGTGGGTATGAAATTGCAGGATCTCGGAATCATCTCTTTCATCTATTGGCCGCTGAATCCGGATTCCCGCAGCATTTTCGGAGACGATGTCGCCAAGAATTACGGAAAGGATTTTCGCATGGGCAGTTATGATCCTGTGAAAGGGGATTACAATGAATACGGCCCGAATCTGAAAATTGAACCGGGGCGGGCTTTGTGGTTCCTTTCCAAATATCCGTATAACATCAGGGTAAAGGGTACCCCGGTCAGTCTGACAGAGGATTTTGATCTGCCGCTGCTGTACAATCCGGCCACAGGTGACGGATGGAATATGATCTCCTGTCCCAATGATGCCTGGTATGACTGGAATGAAATGGAAATTCTGGCAGACGGTCAGAAATTCCGCATTTCCGATCCGGGCAGTGAAAATTGCATTTCCCTGCGCTTCTGGAAATGGGTGGAAGGCAACTATGTTTTTTATGATGCCGAAGGGCCTGTGGGAAATGAAAAATATCTCTTTGATCCGGACTCGGTGCTCAAACCTTTTGAGGGATACTGGGTCAAGGCCAGAAAGGCAAATGTGACGCTGCGCTTCCCGGTCACTGCCCAGGTGGATAAGGAAGCTGAGATGAAATTCCGTTCATTTACAGGGACACGCAGATCGTCATCTTCCGGAGAAAATCCGCCCGCACCGGTGACCGGTTTTGATCAGAACAGCACAGTCTCCGAAGATTCGGTCGGCGGCTGTTTTATCTCAACCCTGTTTGGAGAATAAAATCTGCAAAACTCCTTCCGTCAGACTTCCGAAGTCTTCAAAACTTCGGAAGTCTTTCGGAACGTGTTTGAAAAGTCTTTCAGTCCCTGTTTCCCCCTTTTTGAAAGGGGGAAACAGGGGGATTTTTTCAGGCTGATGGGGGAACTCCGGGTTTTCAAACACCTCTCAGGGAGCAATTTTTGAAAAACTGAACAGTCATCCTGAAATCCCGATGGAATGACAAACCGCAGGGATTTCCGGACAGATTGCAGGGGAACGCATGAAAAAAACATCCGAATCCGGCAGAACCCGGTGGCACTGTCTGCTGGGCAGACTGCTGGAGGAACTGCTCAAACCCACAGGGGTTATGGTGTTCACAGAATTTTCCGTGATGAGTGAAGCACCCAAGGCCGACATTCTTCTGATCAGAAAAAAGCACAGAAAATGGACTTCGGAACAGCTGCGGTTTCTGCCTGACGGCATCCGGGACAGCCGTGCAGAGCATATTCTGATTGAATTCAAATATACAGAATCCGTCACAAAGGAAACCTTCCGCCAGATACTTGGGTATGAAACCTTTTACAGACGTACCCGAAATCTGAGTGAACAGGATGTGCAGTCCTTTGTCATCAGTGCAAAAACACCGGCAGAAACATCTTTGAAAAACCTCGGATATTTACCATCTGAGAAAAGAGGAGTGTACCGGAATGATTTCTGGATACTGTCAGAAGTCGGGCTGCTGTGCCTCAATGAACTGGCTGATGAACAGTGCAACGCGTTTGTCAAGTGCTTTGCCAGTCAGAAAAAGGAGAAGTTTGCCGCGTTCAGCACCCTGAGACGGCTGGGGTTTGGAAATGTGCGTGCACAGGTTCAGTGGCTTATGGAAGGTCTTCTGCGTTACTGGTTTTCAGAGAAAGGAAAGCATATGGAAACAACGGAACTGACTCCTGAAAAGGTCATGGAAATGGGGAAAATGTGGGCGGATCTCATTCTTTCCGGACTGTCGCCCGATGAGGTGCTGTCCAGATACAAACCCGAGGAGATATTGTCCAGATACAAACCCGAAGAGGTCTTGTCCAGATACAAACCCGAAGATCGTCTGAAAGGACTTTCAGAGGAGGAGATCGAAGCCTATCTCCGTAAAATCAGAAAAAACAGAAAATGACCGGATTCAGGGCAACCGGATATTCTGCAAAGCCCCGGATCGTCTGAATTCAGGATTTTTAGGGCATTCAGCAATAGGGCAGTGGGTCAAATTCGTTGATGACGCAAAGAAATCTGTCTTCCCTCCCCTTATCCCTCCCATAGGGGCAATGCTGTTGACTTAAGACTCCCTGCCCTTGAGGGAGGGGCAGGGGGAGGGTGAAAACTGTTTTAATTGCAGGCTGTTATTTTTATCCCTCTCCTGACCCCTCCCGCAGGGGGAGGGGAATTTTTTGCTTAAGTCAACAGCATTGTCCCACAAGGAGAGGGGAATTTCAGAGCAGGGGATTTGACCCACTGCCAGCAATATTATACCGGAGGTGAAATTATGGCAAAAACGTTCCTGCGAATTGCAGTACTCTGTTTTTTGCTTGCCGGGCCCGCTTTCGCGGATCAGGCTGCATGGGTGGATAAGAAAGCCGCTTACAAAGCCGGGGAAATGATTGAAACCGGAACCGAACTGCGCCAGTTCTGCGCGCCCTGCAACGATACGGTGTGGACACCCCTTATTGTCAGACAGGTGGAGGTGAGAAATCCGGAGGATCAGTCTTACCAGATAGTTGTCAACGGTTCCGGCATTGATTTGGCCTATACCTATATTCTCCGGAAGGGAAAATGGCGGAATATGGCTATGGTGCTGGGACTGCCGGTTTCCGATGTGCCCGAGTTTCTGCCTGAAAATCTGCCATCCCACGCGGAAACAATGGATACAGGCGAATCCCATCCCGTTGACCGGGAAATGTACGCGTGCATGGGAAAAGATCCCTCCACTGCCAATGTGGTCAACTGCATCCATACCGCAGCGGAAAAATGGGATGCGGAACTCAACCGTGTTTATCAGGAACTGAAAGAACGCCTGAAACCGGAGGCCCGAAAATCTCTGACAGAGGCCCAGCGGGCATGGATTGCCTACCGTGATCTGGAATTCAGAAATATTGAAGGAATTTATGCCGCAATGGACGGAACCATGTATCATCCCATGCGGGCAGACAGCCGGATGCAGATCACCAGAAACCGGGTCATGGAACTTGTGTCCTATCTTTCCCTGTTTGAAATGGGGGACTGATGCACAAAGACCTCAGCCCGGCGGATCTGATGAAAAACAGGAAAATCTGAATGCTGTCCTTTTTCTGGCCGCATGCCCTGTGGAGCCTCATTTCTGTTCCGCTTCTCATTGCCATCTGGCTGCTGCGCAGACGGCACAGGGTTTATACGGTCTCCAGCCTTATGCTGTGGGAACATCTGCGTCCGCTTACCCAGAGCGGTCTGCGCCTGAACCGTCTCCAGACCCAATTCCTCTTTTTTCTGGAACTGCTTATCCTCCTGCTGCTTGTATCAGGCGCCACAGGGCCTGCCATCCTTTCCGGTGACCGTTTCCGGCCCCTCACAGTTGTGCTGGATGATTCCGTATCCATGCGCGCGTCAGATGGTCAGGAATCCTTTCGGGAAAAAGGGATAAAACAGTTGGAAAAGATTCTCCATTCCCGCCCCTTCCGACCTGTGCGTTTTGTTCTGGCCGGGACAGAGCCGAAAATACTGGACGGGGATTCCGGAATTTCCGAAATGCGCAAAGAATGGCAGTGTTATTCGCCTGGTGCCCGGATGGATGCCGCATTGGGGACAGCAGAGGAGATC
>CAZDIU010000378.1:0-4188 GCA_964505535.1 uncultured Desulfobacterales bacterium
AAACCTGACACCCGGCATCTGAACCATCCGGTATTTTAAGAACTTCCTCTTCCCTAAGACATGACAGCGATCAGCGCCAGCCGGTTCCGACACCGCCCGCTTCTCTGAGCCATTTGCGCACCGGTTCTGTTTTTTCGATCTTGACAGACCCCACAGCTATAATGCGTCCCCGCCGGGTTTCAATCATGCGGAGATTGAGATCGATGAAATCCGCTGTTTCTGTGGTGACACCGGTTTCGATGATATCCAGATGATAGATTCTTCCCAGTTGCTGGGCCAGTCTCTGATCCACAATCGCGGGACGCTGCTGATGCTCAAACCGCAGTTCCCGCAGAATGTCTTTGATGAGAAAGCGCTCCACAATGCTCAGATGCCGGGAGATGTCGGGCTGCAGAAAAGAGAAGGTGAGCGTTTTTTCCGTGACATAGTTGTGAAATTTTGTCACGGTTCTCCGATCAATGTCTGAGATTTCCAGAAAGCCCACCTTGTATTTTCCCAGATGAAAGCCTTTGAACTCCGGTTTCAGGGTGCTGGTCATCTGCCGGACGGCCTGCAGGATCTTTTCATCCAGCAGCGTCTCAAAAGTATATCCCCGGAGCATTTCTTTTTCCACCTGCCGGAGATTCTCCTCATCCCAGGAACTCAGGTCAAGCGGGGTGATGTCTTCCTGTTCTGCCTCCCTGTGCACACAGCCGGAAAGAAAAATCATAAGAACCAGGGGAAAAACAGTCCTGCGGATGACACTTTTCATTGATGCTCCTTTTTCGTGTCTGTGAAAGCCCATTGTTTCAAAGCGCAGAAACCGGAATCAGAACCGGATCCGAAAACCGATATATGCGGATTTGTCGCTTTTGTCCCAGTCCTCCTTTTCTTCAAATTCCATCCGGATATAGCGGTATCCGAGGATAATGGCACTTCGTTTGTTCTGGGCAAGATTGATATTGAGACCAAAGCGGGAATCCAGAATCGTCTCTCCGTCCGCGAAAGTAAGCGGTTCAGGAGACATGCTCAGTTCACCGAAAAGTTCCAGATCCAGATACCGGTCATAGGTGATTTCAATGTCCGGAAGATTGTATTCCGCACGGATCATGAGGCCCACAGCGCCGATATTGGCACTGACCGGGCCTTTTTCCCCTTCTCCCCACATGCCTTTGAGTCCTATGTCCAGACTGAGCCTGTCCTCCAGCAGACGGTTGCCATATGCCAGTTCCGCGCTGAGCAGATAAAAATCCTTGTCACTGGTGATTCCGCCCAGTCCGAAAAAAACGCTGTTGGGAACAAGGGGACGGCGCAAGCCCAGACGTGCTTCAAAAGCAGAGGCATTGCCGTTGACCTCAACGGAATATCTGGGATAGGGATCGGAAAGCCGGGTCGGATAGATTTCTCTCCTGTATGAAGGATAAGCGGTGTCCCGCCTGTAAGAAGGGGAAGACGGATATCCCGTTGAGGGACGATCGTATATGGGCCGTCTTCCTGAATCCTGTTCATACGGATAGGACGAAGGCGGCGCGGCCGGTTCCTCCTCTGCGGGATCATACTGATACTGATACTGCTGTCCCCAGGCCGTTCCCCCTGTGATGCAAAAAAACAGAAAAACTGCAAAAACAGAAATTTTTTTCATACCTGTCTCCTTGTCTGAAAAATCCTGAAAGCGGTGATTATCCTGTATTTTATTTGTATTATCAATATATTATGTTGGATCATAATAATATTTCCTCTTCACCGGAGGAGAGGCCGGAGGCGCATACTTCTCCTGTGCGGATTTATCCTTTGCCGGATCATAATAATAGGGCCCGGATGATCGTCTGCCGGAACAGGAAAAGAACAGGAGGCACACAAAGACAGAGATCAGTGCAGGGCATATTTTCCAGATTCTCTGCCCAGGTTTGCTGATTCTGAAAAAAACGGATTCCATTGCTGAGACCTTCTGTGTTTTTTATATATTTTCATTGAAATACAGACTGTTGCCGTATAAAAAACCGCCAGAGCGAACCCGGGCAGTCATGGTCATGGTTTTGCCGTATGACAAAGACATTACATCTGCAATTCAAATTCCTTTACAAAAGCGTCATCCTCAGGAGGCTTGGGAAACAGACGCGTCCAGTTTTTCTTCTTTTTCTGCAGGATGTTGTGATTGATGCTGCCGTCAGACTCCCTGGGAATTTTGTCTTTTTCCACAAAATCCACCCAGCGGGGCTGCAGATAGTCGGATATCCGGTTATTTTCCTTTATTTTGTTGTATACAAACCGGATGATGTCTTTGGCCTGATCCGCGGAAGGGGGATATCCGGGTTTGAGCACCACATAGGCAACCGAATTTTCAGGCGGCCCCGTGACCCTTGCGTCTGCCACAGCCGTATGCTCATTGATGATCTTTCGGACTTTCTGCTGCATGATGCTGCCTGCGCCCACTTTGACCAGATAAGCCTGATCCACAAATTCCATGTTTTTGGAATACATGCCGGGGGAAATCCAGTTGGCATCAATTTTGTCTCCAACATATTCCATGATTTCCCTTTTCAAATCTCCGGATGCCTTTGCATCAGGATTCAGCACCACAAAGGCATAGGGTTTGATCATATTGTCTGTATCCTTGTGGCCCACCACGGCACATTCACTCACATCCCTGTGACTGACAATGATTTCTTCCAGTTTTTCCCTCTGATCTGCTGTCACCACACCGCCCACCTGGAATTCTGTAACCTCACCGGGGATATCCAGAAAGGTGATGTCTGAACGGGGCATAAAATTTTTCAGGGTTCCGGTGCGCTGTTCCAGTATTCTTCCATTGGTCACCATCAGCACAAGAATGGGGGTGTACAGCGTCAGCAGAATCAGATTTCTGTGCGTGATTTTCGTAAAATAGATGTTCTGAACCGCTGACGGTTTTTCACGGGAAGCCCAGGACAGGAGAACAACCAGACCGATGGCCACAATGGTAATCATGAAAAAGGAGTATTCCGGATTTGCTCTTTTGGTGATTTCCCCTATGTCAATGTAGGAAGCTGTAATCACAGACAGAATCAGCATGTAAACCCCAAGCAGCTTGACCAGTTCAAAACTGTCCAGCTGATTGTCATCCTTGAAATATTTGTTGAGCAGCTTGTAAAGAAGATACATCAGAACAATGACTGCCCATGAAACGACTGTGTCAATGCTCACATGAAAATAGAATTTGTCATTTAACTGGCGAAGGATATAACCTGCCCGCTGAATATATATCATATGTGTCTCCGGTTTTTTTTCCATCCTGCGCAGACCGGGAGAAGTGAAAACCGGCCTGTGCCCTTATGCCCTGAAAAACTGGCTGTCTGGCAAATCAGAAGAGGTCTGCCGTCCGCACGCTTTCACAGACTCCATCGGAGCGGCCGAAGGGTATCTGCAAAAAATGAGATAAGTAAGGCAACATAAATTTTCGGGTGTAAAGTTTTCAGAAAAACCGGATTTTTCCGGAAAAATCCGGTTTTTTTATACCTGAAAACTTTCGGTTGGATACTTATTCTGCCATGTTGCCAAAATCAAATTCATAAATGCAATTTTTCTGGTGTCCTTTGCAATGAAATCCGGCAGGACAGACCTGACAAAGCACTGTTCTTTTGAATAGTATAAAGTAAGGATTTTGTCAAACAATGAAGAAAAAAGAAAGCGTATTTTTTAAAGAAGCAGTCTGGGAGAAAACGCAGAACCTCCGGGTTTGAGAGGAGAAAAAATATTTTCCCGGAACGGGGAAGGTGTTGTTTCAGGATTGGCGGGAGGAATGGAACAAAGGATTCAGTCAGGAAATTTCACATTCCCCTGTAACCGTCAGATTGTCGCGGTGAATGACTTCATCATAAGGTTTCTGGCCCAGGCGCTCTGCAATCTGATCGGTGCGCAGTCCCATGATTTTCCGGATATCCGATGAACTGTAATTCACCAGTCCCACCCCCAGCACATCACCGCTTCCGTTTCTGAATTCCACAGCAGCCCCCATGCTGAAATCCCCCTCCACATCCGTGATGCCGATGGGAAGCAGGCTTTTTCCCCTTTCCAGAAGGGCCTGCACAGCACCGTCATCAATGCGGATCATGCCTTTGGGTTTTACGGAAAAACCGATCCAGCATTTGCGGTTTGCCATTTTCTGCTGTTTCGGGATGAAAAAAGTGCCATGCTCCTCGCCCGCAAAAAGCTGAAAAAGAATATCTTCCC
>CAZDIU010000379.1:0-4173 GCA_964505535.1 uncultured Desulfobacterales bacterium
CTGACAAGTTGAAGATGATGCATAGCAAGATCATTCGCCGATATATAACTGTCATTAATTATATCCCCTTCACATAGTGTTTGCGAGATGAAATCATATATAAGCCGAACATTAAGTTAAGCGGCAGGCGGGCTTTGCCCGCCGTCCGGTTGAGCGCCTGGTTATGTGCTTTTTCTCTGCTGCAGTTCTGCCGATAAAATTATATTTTCCTGTATTTGAACACTCTTTTTCCATTTCAATGAAATAATCAATCATACGATCTACGTCATGATTGAACTGTCTGGAAATCTCATGTCTCTGTGATCTGACAATTTTTATAATCCTGTCTTCTTTTCGTATCATATTGAATCCTCCAAAAGTTCAAGCGGTGTCAGCAGATTCGGTATTGTAGTCTCTATGTATATCCGATACATATTAATCTAAACAATTATAATTAGTTCGCCCTTGTACAGGCTAAACGATCACATATTTTTTTGGTAACTTTCATATATCAATTTGCTTTTCTTTTTTGCCAACATTATAAATTCTTATCCTAAATGCTGAACTTTGTCACGATGATATTTCATCATCTGGTTTTTGTAAGCATTCTTAATTTCTTCTCTGTCGTATGTCGGTTCTATCAACAGCGTAATCAGCTATCACTATTTTTTTTATTTTTTTCTTCGTCGCACTTTTGCTGAAAAAATGCCGATGTTAATGCCGATGCGTTAAGAAAGGCAAACTGATCTTTGTCTAATTTTACATGTCCATTGTTCTGATACATACCAATCGCTCCTTAATGTTTAGTTTTTATTAATTAAACACATAACCATTGATTATCAGGTCATTTTTCCCTGATAATACCCCAAAACGCCACTTATCAGGGAAATTTTCCCTGATAATATTCCAAAATGCCACTTATCAGGGAAATTTTCCCTGATAATATTCCAAAATGCCACTTATCAGGGAAACTTTTCCTTGACAAGTTTTTCCTTTTTGACTACTGCTCTGCCTTATCCAAGCGATAAGATATATTTTATAAGGCGTTTATGTCAAGCACAAAAAACAAAAAATCATGGATGAGGTTCGTGAGGTGATGCGGCTTCATCATTGCTCAATCCATACGGAACGATCATACTGTGACTGGATTAAGAGATTTATCCTTTTTCAGAATTCCGTACACAGGCATAACACAAATGACCCGGCAGGGCTGCGTCACAACGCCTTTGACGATCTGAGGGTGTAGACAGTCAGCGCGCAGGGGCGACCGGCCGGTCGCCCCTGCAATGGTCACAACAGGAAACACTGTATTTGCTTTCCATACCGAATATACTGGTGATGTGGAAAATTGTCTATACAAAACAGGCACAGAAAGACGCGAAGAAACTTTCTTCTGCCGGTCTGCGTTCAAAGACAGAAAAATTGCTGAAAATCCTTCAGGAGAATCCTTATCAGAAGCCGCCGCCATGCGAAAAACTTGTCGGAGATTTGGCCGGAGCATTTGTTTCAATGCGGCACTTCCCCCGGCCTTTGCATCCGGTGTCGCCTGATGGGCGCATGTGGGAGGATTTGTATTTGGCGCTGGTTTTATTTTTTTATAAGACGAAAAAAACATTATGAAATTCATCGCAGATTTGCACATCCATTCACGGTTTTCACGGGCAACAGCCAAAAATCTTACCCCGGAAAATCTTTATATCAGCGCACAGGAAAAAGGCATTGATGTAATTGCCACCGGAGATTTCACCCATCCGGGCTGGTTTGCGGAACTGAAAGAGAAACTGGTTCCTGCCGAATCCGGTCTTTTCCGCCTGAAAGAAAATATTGCACGGAAATGTGATCGTCAGATTCCTTCATCCTGCCGCAGGGAAGTGCGGTTTGCGCTGGAAACTGAAATCAGCAATATTTACAAAAAAAACAATGTATTGCGAAAAAACCACAATCTGATTTATGTGCCGGATTTTGACACAGCCGCGCGTCTCAATGCGCGTCTGGAAACCCTCGGCAATATCAAATCAGACGGACGCCCCATTCTGGGACTGGATGCGCGCAATCTGCTGGAAATTGTTCTGGAATACTCGGATGAGGCCATGCTGATTCCCGCGCATATCTGGACGCCCTGGTTTTCCCTGCTGGGTTCCAAATCCGGATTTGATTCTCTGACCGAATGCTTTGCAGATCTTTCTGATGAAATCTTTGCCGTGGAAACCGGTCTGTCCTCGGATGCACCCATGAACTGGCGGATTTCCGAACTGGATTCCCGTGTGCTGGTGTCCAATTCTGATGCGCATTCTCCTGCGAATCTGGGCAGAAATGCCAATCTGTTTGATACTGACCTCTCTTTTCCCGCGATTCGTGCCGCGCTGAAAGCCAAAGATTCAACCCGCTGTCTTGGCACGCTGGATTTGTATCCGGAAGAGGGCAAATATCATATGGACGGGCATCGCAAGTGCAATCTCTGGCTTCGGCCTTCGGAAAGCATTAAAAAAAATGGTATCTGTCCGGTCTGCGGCAAACCGCTGACGCTGGGCGTTCTGCACAGGGTGGAGGCTTTGGCTGACCGTGCCGAAGGGGTGAAACCGGAAAATGCGCTGCCGTACCGCTATATCATTCCATTGCCGGAAATTCTTTCGGAAATTTTCAGTGTGGGAAGCAAAAGCAAAAAAGTGGAGCAGACTTGGCGCATTGCATTGGAAACTGTTGGCCCGGAACTGGAAACACTGCTTTTTGCCTCTTCGGAAGAAATTGCAAAAGCGGGCATTCCCCTTCTGGACGAAGCCATCCGCCGGATGCGGGCCGGGGAAATTCACATTTCCCCCGGATATGACGGAGAATACGGCAGGATAACGGTATTCACTCCGGATGAAAAGGAAAAACTGATGGGACAGTCAGCCCTGTTTTCTGGACCGGAACGCAAAGCAAAGAAAAGAAATCCCAAATCTGAAAAAAGCAAAAAATCCGATTCACTGAACATTGTCAGCAATTCTGATTCACTGATAACTGACAACCGTTCACTTGCAAGTGACAAATGTTCACTGAAACCTGACACCAATTCCAATTCACTGGTAACTGATAACTGTTCACTGACAACTGATAACTGTTCACTGATAACTGTTCACTGCAATGAAGATCAGCAGCAGGCTGTGGAACACACAGGCTCGCCCCTGCTGATTATCGCGGGGCCGGGTGCAGGCAAAACCCGGACACTGACACACCGCATTGCATGGCTGATGCAGCAACGCGGAATTTTGCCTGAGAATATTCTGGCAGTCACTTTCACAAACAAAGCCGCGCGGGAAATGAAAGATCGTCTGTCGCTTCTGCTGAAAAATCCGGCAGCACTGCCTTTTGTCTCCACGTTTCATGCTTTTGCCTACAAACTTTTGCAGCAGGAAGACAGGGCAGGTTTTTCCGTGATTGATGATGAGGAACGCAAGGCAATTATCGGTGATGCCATGCGTCTGTGCGGTGCGGACAGGCAGAAAAACGCTCTGACATTGCAGAATTTTTGTGATCTCATCAGTACAGCCCGGCAGCAGATCCTCGGGCCGGAGGATGACACCTCTTCCCTGACTGGCAATACAGAACCGGCCATGTTTTCGGCTGTTTACAGCAAATATCAGCAGATGCTGGCACAGGAGATGCTGCTGGATTATGATGATCTGATTTTTCATACTGTCCGGCTGCTGGAGCAGAATCCGGACATACAGAATCGTTATATTGCCAAATATCAGCAGATTCTTGTGGATGAATATCAGGACATCAATCAGGGGCAGTACCGGATTATCCGCGCGCTGGCTCCGGAAAACAGCGAACTCTGCGTCATCGGAGATCCGGATCAGGCCATTTACGGATTTCGCGGCGCGGATGTGCGCTATTTTGAAAATTTTACAAAGGATTATCCCACTGCCAAAATGATCCGGCTTACCCGGAATTACCGGTCTGCGGAAAGCATTCTGGAGTCTTCCCATCAGGTGATTCGCTCCGCAAGGCGCGATGAAACGGAACTTCGCATTTATTCCGGCATTCAGGGCGTGAAAACCCTGACCATTTTGGAGCAGCCAACGGAAAAAGCTGAGGCAGTGGCAGTGGGAAAGCTGATTGAAAAAATGTGCGGCGGAACCGGTTTTCATTCCATTGATTTCGGCAAAACCGGGGAAAGCGGGTTGAAAACCGACCGGGGTTTTTCGGATT
>CAZDIU010000380.1:0-4150 GCA_964505535.1 uncultured Desulfobacterales bacterium
ATTCCGGCTTACGCCGGAATGACGGTGTATGCTGTTCAATCAAAAAACGCTGTAATGGCATTGACGCTCTGCGTAGGAGTGGCTTTAAGACGCTCCGCGTCTCGTGACGCAGAGCGTCAGGTCGTGTGTTCCCACGCAGAGCGTGGGAACAAGAGAAGAGAATTCACGTTTTCTTACTGTCGGCATTGGCTTTGGCTTCCATGCAGAAGGCTTTCACGCCCAGATGAACCACCACCACGCCGCAGCACAGAGCCAGCACCTGCAACGCGTTTCCGGCAAATCCCATTGCCACCAGAATGGCTGCAAACTGCTGCAATACCTTTTCATTGGAAAGATCCCCCCATTTTTTCCATTGGGCATACAGCACACCGCCTTCTTTGCACACATCCGCGTGCGCGGCTTTGCGGAATTTTTTCCAGAAAGATTCCGGTGTCTGTCCTGCTTCTGTAACGGTTTTTTCAATCATGGCAGATTCTTTTTCCGGAACCGGCACAGGTTCATGTCCCCGGCGAATCCATTTGGTCTGCACAGCATCATCGCCTCCGGCCAGTTCGGCAAGGCGGGCATCCATTTCACGGGATAAACGGTCCATATCTTCAGGGGAAAATGTGTGTTGTGTCATTTATGTGTCTCCTGATTATTTTGTGGATATTCCTGTTTCTTCTTGTGCACTTCGGCACTCCTCTGTGAGTCCAAATGGAAAGTTTGGACGGATTTCAAAATTGCCAAACTTGAGGTGTCCAAGCTGAACTTTCAGTTTCCCCTCGTTCCCACACTCCGCGTCATAAATACAGTCACAGGACGCAGAGCGTCCCCCAGGCGTTCCCACGCGGGAGCGTCAATGGCATTAAGTTAAGCATTTTTTCTCCCCGTTTTGGATAAGAAAGGGGGATTTTCCAAAAAATAATCTGCCCATTGCAGGGGCTACCGGCCGGTCGCCCCTGCAGATTCCACATAAAAAACGGGTATTTTATTTCTTGGGAGTTCCCTAACTTAATGGCATTGACGCGGGAGCGTGGGAACGAGAGGAACCTGACAGAAATCTACCGTTTCATCCGCTCTTCTGCCATTTTCCTGGCTTTCTGCATGGCAGTGAACGCATCTTCGCTCTCACTTGGTGCAGGAGGCTTTTCATTGGGTATTTCTGCTGCGGATTCAGCCTGTTTCTTTCCCTCTTTTTTCTTTTGCGCAATCTTCGGCTTTTTCCGCAGAGATTTTTCTGCTGATGTTTCAACAGCTTTTTCAGGGGGAGGAGTCTTTTTCGGGAGACGCAGAGACAGAATTCCGGTGCGGCGCTGGAAGATTTCCAGAAGAAAGATTGCCAGAGCAGATAGAATCAGCCAGTGCGCAATTTCCCGGTACTGCTGTTTTTCCGGCAGATCCTTCCAGATTTCCGCAAGATCGATTCTCTCTTTTCCGCGGGTGAGGCGCGCAATTTCCTCCAGATTTTCCTTGCCGTCTTTGTCGCGGGAAGAGGGAATAAACTCAGGGGAATAGGGCAGACAGACCGGGGAAAGGCTCAGGATTTTCAGGCCCGGAATCTCCCCGGAAAATTCAATTGACGGCAAAAGGGTTTCACTGCTGTCCAGCGGAATTTCCAGAGCAAGGGTGTCCGCGGAAGTCCAGGCCATTGTGCGGGATTCCTGTTTCGGTGTTTTGCCCGGAATGCCGCGCAGAATGTTCACTTTGGGAGATTCGGCAAAGGCTTGACTTTTCCGCTCCGGATCAAGGTGGAGTTCGATTTTGAAAATGCCTTTGTCCAGTTCACGGGTGATGAGCATGTTCTCCGGCAGAATGCTCTGCTCTCCGGCTGCCCAGCGCGCCAGAGAAGAAAAGAAATCCCCTGTTTTTATCCACTGCGCCATTGGGCCGGTGAATTGGCCGTCCGCCTCCCCGGTATAGGCAATCACCCGGCCTTTGCCTGAATGCCAGTAGGCCAGCACCGGTGCGCGGTAGTCATCCTGCGTAAGCAGAGCCTGTGCGGCTTCCGGACGGAGATAGCAGAGATTGTATCCGCCAATCTTCGGAAATGCACCAAAGGAAATGTCTGTCATGCCGGAAAGTGCGGCTGTGGGAGTCATCGTGGTGGCTTCCTTTACAAACGCGCTCTGGGCAACGGTAAACGTATCCTGCGCAAACAGCCTGGGAATTTCCTGGGGATGGATGGTGAAAAAACTCTGCCCTTTGCCGATAATCGCAATATCCTCCAGCAGAGGCGCATCCACATCCTGCGGAGTTCCCAGCCCGATGACGCTGACCGTGATATTGGCCTTCACGCATTTTTCCATCAGGGTTTTGTATTCTCCGGGTTCTTCTGCATCAGCCGCATCTGCAAACAGAATGATGTGCCGGGTTTCAGCCTTGGCACGAAGCAGCATCTCCGCAGCAGCCGCAAGTCCGGAATAAACAAAAATTCCCCCGCCACCCGCATCAATGCTGAGAATTTTTCCCCGCTCCGCATCAGCTTTGTCCGCAGGTTTGAGATCAACAATATTGTGAACCGCACTGTCCACAGCAATCAGACCGAATTCATCAAAAGGAGAAAGCAGATCCAGCACCTGCACTGCGCCGATATTGGCCAGATCCATTTTTGTATAACTTTGGCCTGCTGCCACAGCCATGCTGCCGGAACGATCCAGCACAATGACCATAGCCAGCCGCATTTTCCGGTGTTCATTGCGCAGCTCCATAGACACAGGCAGAACAGGCTCCAGCGGGGAGCGGAAATATCCGCCCGGCCCGTATGCGTTCATGCCGCCTGTAACCATAAGTCCCGCTCCACTGTGCCGCACCCATGCTGAGATGTTTTCCATGCCCGGATAACCGATGGCATCCGCGGGAAGATTTTCCAGAATCAGGGCAGAATAGGCAGACAAATTTTCCAAAGTCCAGGAAAGTTTTTCCGCAGCAATGCTGTGAATATCCAAATGACTTTTCCGCAGCAGTTTTGCCAGCCCGGAATCGGGTGAGGAACTGACATGAAGAATTGGCCGGGTTCCCTCAACGCCGACAAGCAGTTTGGCCCGGTTGTTTTCCGGAACAGGATCGGTTTCACTGCCTGAGATTTTGTTTATTTCCAGACGGTAAACATGGGTTCCGGACTGTTGTGCCTGATCCCGGAACAGAAGCGGGGTAATGCCCGGAGAGAATTTTCTGCTGCCGGATGCAATGGGTATGGTTCCCCGGAACAAAGTGTATTGAAGTTCCTGCTCTGCCGGGCTTTGGATTTCCGCTCGTATCAGAAAAGACTGTCCCGGAGTCACACTTTCCGGTGCAGAGAGTTTCACAATGGCTGCATCATTTGCGGGATTCCGGCGGAAATGGCGATAATCCACGGCTATACCGCGGGCTGCGGCCTGCATCGCAATGGGCCGGGGAGACGTTCCGGTGTATTTTCCGTCCGAAAGCAGAAGAATACGGCCTGACGCATCATGAGGAATCAGGGAAAGAGCTGTTTCCAGGCCACGGGACAAATCAGAATGATCCTCCCCCACATCTGCGGCAAATCCGGAAAAATCTCCTGCACTTTTGCGAAAAGGCGGTCTTTCCACGGCGCTGCGCTGTGCAAAAGACACCACTGCCAGATGGTCCTGCTCTGTCATGGCGGATCGGATCAGGGCAACAGTCTCTTTCATGGCGGCCTGACTTTGGGCAGGCATGGACTGGCTCCGGTCAGCCACAATGATCACTGTCCCGGCATTGCTCCCCAGTTTCAGGGCCGGTCTGCACAGGGCCAGCACAGACAGGATGAAAAGAATGCTCCGGAGGGCTGTAAGCGCGGGGGAGGGAAATTTCCGGCACACCAGCAGCGCAGCCGCAGGGATCAGAAGGATAAGCCAGAAAGGATGAAGAAGAATCAGTTTCACCGGATCAGACCATTTGCTGCATTGCAGTTTCAGTTTCCTGAATGTTCAGACAGTGCTGCGCGGGTAAAAGGGCAAAACCTGCAAGTCTTCAGCCAGCCCTGCGGCATCTGTCATTTCATTTCCCATACCAAAACCTCACGAGATGAAGCATCATACCAATTCGCCATTGATCTGAAACACAGGTTTTTCAGAAAAACCGGATTTTTCAAAAAAATCCGGTTTTTTGAACACACGGAAACTTCTTTTTGTCTGCCTGCAGGTATCTTTTCAACGGGGAATCGGTA
>CAZDIU010000381.1:0-4122 GCA_964505535.1 uncultured Desulfobacterales bacterium
GGCCGCATGGCGGGAAGTGGCCCGAAGCATTGCCCATGAGGTGAAAAATCCCCTTACGCCCATTGCTTTGTCTGCGGAGCGCCTGAAAAGAAAATATTCCGCGCAGATCAATGAGAAGGTTTTTGATGAGTGCACCCGCATGATTATTGATCATGTGGAACTGATCCGGAATCTGGTCAATGAATTTTCCCGCTTTGCCCGTTTTCCCACCGCCAATCCGGAACACTGCCAACTGCTCCCCATCATCGGCGAAACCATAGCGCTTTACCGGGAGGGACATCCGGATGTGCATTTTGAACTGATCGCTCCGGACGATATGGTTTCACTCAGCCTGGATCGGCAGCAGATCAAACAGGCCCTGATCAATCTGGTGGACAATGCCATTACTGCCATGAAGATGAAGGGAACCCTCACCCTCACTGTAACCCATGATCCGGTGCTGAAAACCGTGCGTCTGGAGGTGGCTGATACAGGCCCGGGCATTTCCGATGAGGACAAAACCCGGCTGTTTGAGCCCTATTTTTCCACCAAGAAAACCGGCATGGGTCTGGGTCTGACCATTGTGAGCACCATTATCGCGGATCACAAGGGCACCATCCGGGTGCAGGACAATGAACCCGCGGGAAGCAGATTTGTGATTGAACTGCCGATCTGAGTGAAACCATGTTACTCCCGGTAAAACGCGTTGACGATTTCCAGATACTCGGCCAGCAAAATCTTGCTGACCACAAAAATATGTCCCACATTCTTTTCAATGGTGCGGTTGAGTCCCCCGCGGGTCACGGAGATATTGCCGACTTTCTGATCCGCTGTCCCTGTATCCGCCATTCCCCACAGTTCGCTGGCAATGCAGGAACCGGTGGGCGCAATGGGGTCCCGTTCTCCCCGGTAGTCAAATATGGCAACACCGCCTTCCCGCAGCATGTCCATGTTCACCGGTTTTCCGTCCAAATCCGGCACAGAGCTGGCAAGACGGTATTCCCCTGTGCAAATCTGATTGCCGATGAAAATATTGCTGAGCCATTCCCGGTGGGCTTTGGCTGCGAATTTGGTTCCGTGGGTCAGCCAGTACACAAAAGGCGCAGAATCCCGAATCGCTCCCTCAAATCCGGCCCGTCCGTAAAAACCGGAGCAGATGTAATACTGGACACCCGGCTGGATTTCCTGCATTCCGATGTCTATGATTTGGGGCGGAATATTGACATCCCCGAACAGTTCCTGCATGAGCAGCAGATTGTACTGGGCACGGATGACTTTGCGCATGGGGCCGTGGCCGCTGGGGCCGTCATCGAATTTGACAGGAGAGGCCATGAGCGCCACTTTCCGGATGTCCATTTTTTTGCCCAAAGCCCTGCGCTCCTCCACTCTTCTGGCCAGATACGGCAGAAACAGGGTTCCGGCCATGCAGTAGCCCATCGCGTAAATCTCCTGTCCCGGATGTCTTTTTTTGATGAGATTCAGATAGGTGTCATGAACCGTCTTGCCGTAAAAATCCAGACCCAGATCCTTTTCATTCGGCCCCGGATCCCCCTGATCAATGAGATAGACCGCATATCCCTCTTTCAGCATTCCCTCGACCACGGATTTTCCCCTGTCCAGATCAAAAATTTCCGGTTTGTTGATCAGAGGGGAGGCCATGTACAGAACTTTTCCATTGGGTGTCACCCCTTCCGGCAGGAAATAATGACGTAACCGCACGGTGTGCAGTTCCGATCCTGCCACCATCTCATAAGGGGAATAGCCCAGCTTTCCGGCTGTTGCCCGTTCGGAAAAACCCACAATGTCAAAGGCATCCTCATTGTACAGATTTTCCAGCCGGATGCGCAGGCCCGTCAGATATGCGGGAAAGGGAATGGCCGGGGAACCGTCCGCATTGGTTTTGGCATAGGGCAGTTCTCCTTCCCTGAGGGGCTGTTCCGTAATGAGAATCAGCAGGCTGATCATGAGTTCCTTCATGGCTTTCAGCCGGGTCAGTCCCCCAGAATAATAGCTTTTCTCCAGCCAGGAAAATTCCTCCATATATTCTTCCAGCAGTTTTTTTCCTTCTGCGGAACAGGTAAGTTCCAGGGCTTTTTCCGGATCGAATTTCCCGTTTTTCATGAAACAACGGCACAGATGGCGGACAAGAGAGGCATATTTCTGCTCGGTGCGGCGGTTATGTTCCACAAAGAAATCCGGGTCCGAACCGGTTTTGGCCGCAATCCGGGCCTGGGTGCGGATGGGCTGGATGACAAAGATATCCAGCAGGATTTCCTGCCATTTGGCAATGAACGCGGCAGAGGCAAAGGGGCCGTACAGTTCAGCCGTGCTGCCCATGGAATGCAGATATTCCCGCAGTTGCATCAGGCTTTTGACCTGCTGCCCCACCAGGTGGCTGACCCAGTTATGGGTGGTTTTGTATTTTTCCGGATTGTCCGCGGGTGCAGTCCCCACGATTTTCAGCAAAGCATCCGGAGATATTCTCTCCGCCTTTCCACCGTTATGATCTGTTTTCAGCATATGTTGACCTCATTATGGTGTTTTGGATGGTGTTTCGGAAATCTTCCATCGCTCTCCTGCAATAAATGTTTCCCCCCATCCGCACAGCCTGTCATGAAGCGCTGTCCGTCAGCGTTCGGGAAACAGAACCTGCACAGGTCACTGTTATTATGGGATTTAATATTTTTTATTTGCATTTTCAAAGAATTAATCCAATAATACTCTGAAAATCCGGATTTGTAAAGCAGGATAATCGGGGAACTTCATATCAGGAGCCGACTGGATTATAAGAACCTGACGGACCTTTTTCAGCGGTTTCCCCTTTTTCCACAAAAGCGGCAATCTGCCGGTGTGCATTCCGGAATGCCGAGACCATTTTCTCAAACCATATATACAAAGGATCCTCTTTGCCCAGGGAGTCACCGGATTTTTCAAGCATATTCTCCCCTGTTTCCAGCACTCCGGCTGCTTCCTCCAGCAAAACGCGGCGTTTCCGGTGTTTTTCCCGCTCTCCGGAAACCAGGGGATGCAGACGCATGATCAGGTATTCCACCAGCAGATCCCGCGACCGGTTGCATTCTCCGGATATTTCATCCAGGGAACGGAGGGTTTTCCTGCTCAGCACAAAGGTTTTGGAAATCCGTTTTTTCCGGTCCGGATCCTGCAAAGGGATTTTTCCTGCAATGGCCTTCAATGCTGTTTTGTCCTCAGCCAGATGATCAAAAAGGGATTTCTGTCTGATCCCCATCTGCGCGGAAACAATGCTGACTGTCCGGATTGCGCCGCTGCTGAGTCTGAACGTGGCCCGTACTGACTGCTTTCCCATCAAGTCCGATGCAGATGTGCCGGGCAGCCATATTTTCCTGTCCCTTGTCTTTTTTTTGTCATTTTTCATAACTGCCCATCCTTTCAGTGAAAAATAACGGATATATTACTTTTGATGTTTATTTTAAATGATAATATATTTTTTTGTGAATATCAATCTTGACAACAAGAAAATTGTTTTTATTTTTTCACTCAAAAGCGGTTTGATGCAAAAAATTTAAAATACAGCCAACGGATACGGACAAAGGATGTTCAGAAAGGAGGAGCAGATGATGGCATACAGCAGATTGTTTGATTTTCCGGCCAGGAGGGAATTTTTTGGGGAACTGGGGCGGATGAAACGGGAAATGGAGCATTTTTTCGGAAACATTCCCACGAGATCCGGCGCGGGGGTGTATCCCCTGCTCAATGTGACGGAAGACAGGAACAGCTATTTTGTCCGGGCTGAACTTCCGGGAACAGATGCGGCAGACCTGGATATTCAGGCCACGATCAACAGTCTTTGCGTATCGGGCGAAAGGAAAATCGCCGCGGAAGGTGAAAAGGTGAAATACCACAGAAGGGAACGGGAATCCGGCAGGTTTTCCAGAATCATTCAACTGCCCGAAGCTGTGAATCCGGAAAAGATTGAGGCCCGGATGCACAGCGGCATCCTGACAGTGACAATTCCCAAGTCAGAGGCCGCAAAACCGAGACAGATCAAAGTGAAATGACTGATGTTACGCACGTTCGTCATGCCGGCGAAAGCCGGTATCCGGAACATGCTGAAAATACTGGATTCCGGCTTTCGCCGGAATGACAGCGGATACAGTAAGTTAC
>CAZDIU010000382.1:0-4093 GCA_964505535.1 uncultured Desulfobacterales bacterium
TTCCCGGATTTCAGCAATTTTTGTGCCATAAAAAACCAAAGTTGAAACATTATAAGCAAAAATCAGAAGAGACTGAAAAAAACTGGATTCCGGCTTTTGCCGGAATGACGGAAAAATCAAAAATACGTATCTTTCATTTATCAGAAAAAAAGGAGATGTTTCAGATGTCAGACAATGCAGCATACCGGCTGGAAACCAAACTGGTTCATGCGGGCGAGCCGGAAAAACGGATTGAGGGTGCGGTGTCCATGCCTGTGTTCCAGTCCTCCACCTTTGAATATTCAGGACAGGCGGATTACCATGAACTGAAATACATCCGCCTCAACAACACGCCCAACCATGCCGTGCTTCACAAAAAACTGGCAGCGCTGGAAAAGGGGGAGGCTGCCGTGGTCATGTCCAGCGGCATGGCTGCGATTTCCACAGTGCTTCTGGCAATTCTGAAGCCCGGTGATCATCTGCTGGCCCAGGACTGCCTGTACGGCGGAACCCATGAGCTGATCTGCAAAGATTTGGCAGAAATGGGCATTGGATATGATTTGATTGAAGGGGACAGACCCCGGACATGGGAAGAAAAAATCCGTCCTGAAACCAAAGTCATTTATGTGGAAACAATGAGCAATCCCCTGCTGCAGGTTCCGGATTTGAAGGCAGCGGCCGCTTTTGCCCAAAAGCACGGGCTGATCTCCGTGATTGACAACACCTTTGCCAGTCCGGTAAATTTCCTGCCTCTTGAACATGGCTTTGACATTTCCCTGCACAGTTGCACAAAATACCTCAACGGCCATACCGACATTGTGGCAGGCGCTGCCATCGGATCAGCAGAGATGATTAAAAAAATCACCCGGAAACTCAATCATCTGGGCGGATCGCTGGATCCCCATGCCTGTTTTCTTCTGCACCGGGGCATCAAGACGCTGGCCCTGCGCGTGAAATGCCAGAATGAAAACGCCATGCAGGTGGCAGAATTTCTGAACCGGCATGAGGCAGTGCAGACAGTGCATTATCCCGGACTGAAAAATCATCCCGGACATGAACGCGCTCGGAATTTGTTTGCGGGATTCGGGGGAATGCTGAGTTTTGAAGTCAAAGGCGGATTGGAAAATGCGGAAAAGGTTCTGCGCAGTCTCCGCATTCCCATTGTCGCGCCCAGTCTTGGCGGCGTGGAAAGCCTGATCACCCGTCCCGCAACCACTTCCCATTCCGGCATGTCACCGCAGGACAGGGAAAAGGCAGGCATCAGCGACAGTCTGATCCGGGTGTCAGTGGGCATTGAGGCCGCAGCGGATCTGATTGCGGATTTCGCGCAGGCGCTGGAACTTTTATGAACTGAGAGTGCAGGCAGAAGCGGAGCATTGAGAGGAGCGCATTGATTCATGCGGATATGTGAACACGGAAAACGCAGACGGATTGTAATTAATCCGGGGGAGTATTATGTGACAGACAGGGATGCGGAGATCAGCACGCTGCTGGGTTCCTGCGTGTCTGTCTGTATGTATGATCCGGTTTGCCAGGTGATGGGAATGAATCATTTTCTCTTCAGCAGCAAAGGGTATCCGGATGAAGATGTTTCCTGCCATTTGGATGTGGGCCGGCATGGTGTCTGCGCGATGGATTCGCTCATCACCGGTATGCTGGAACTTGGCGCGAAACGGAAAAACCTTCAGGCCAAGGTATTTGGCGGAGGTTCCATGTTCAGACCCTATGATGAGTGCAGTCTGGAACTGTGCGTGGGAAAATCCAATACCGAATTTGTCATGAAATTTTTGGAACTCAATCATATCCGCGTAAATGCTTCGGATACAGGCGGGGATACGGGACGTCTGATCCGCTTTTCCTTTGGGGATTATTCTGTGTATGTGAAAAAAATCAGAAAACTGAGCACCAGCAAACTGATTTCACGGGATCAGGCCTACTGGAACAGACTGGAAAGCCCTGATGCTGCTGCTCCCGTGTTTTCACTTCCGAAGGCCGCACCTTTTTCAGGAAGACACAGTCTGCTGTCCCTCACAGGACTGGAATGAAGGATGAAACAGATGAAAACCGGAAAAAAATGTTCAGTCAAAGAAAGCGGATCAGAATCCTCTTTGGCTGATTCAGAGGCATATTCAAAATATTTTGTGCTGACAGCGGCTTTGTTTGTGACCTGTCTGATTACCGCCAATGTCATGGCTGTCAAACTCATCAGCCTGGCCGGGCATATTCTCCCTGCTGCGGTGATCATCTTTCCTGTCAGTTACATTGTGGGCGATGTCCTGACAGAAGTGTATGGATACCGGCAGGCCCGGAAGATCATCTGGCTGGGTTTTTTCTGCAATCTCACAGCGGTTGCGGCTTTCTGGCTTGGCGGTCTTCTTCCTGCTGCCGAATTCTGGGACGGACAGGATGCCTATGAGCGCATTCTGGGAGCAGCCCCGCGTCTGCTGACGGCTTCCTTTGCAGCTTATCTGGCCGGGGAATTTTCCAATGCCTTTGTGCTGGCAAAGATGAAAATAGCGACCAGCGGACGATGGCTCTGGGCGCGCACCATTGGATCCACAATTGTGGGACAGGGTCTGGATTCCCTGGTTTTCAT
Organism: uncultured Desulfobacterales bacterium; assembly: GCA_964505535.1. GTDB lineage: Bacteria > Desulfobacterota > Desulfobacteria > Desulfobacterales > Desulfococcaceae > JAABRU01. The sequence continues at coordinate 2,576 of CAZDIU010000382.1, forward strand.
CACACTGGCCTTTGCAGGAACCATTCCGGTGAGCGGTCTGGTACAGGCCATTGTCACCCAGTGGCTGGTGAAATCCGCATACGAAGCGCTGGCAACGCCCCTGACTTATAAAGTTGTCAGTTTCCTGAAACAAAAAGAAGGCTTGGATGTGTATGATGATAAGACCCGGTTCAATCCTTTTCTGATGGCAGAGTGACAGCCGGATGCAATCAACTGCAGTCTGCCATCCCAGCGTATTGTTTCATTTAACTTTGTGGATTGTGGATAACGCGGGTTGGGTTTTTTGCCTGGCCTCTTCTGTCACACACTGCCAGCCAGCAACTGAAGTCCGCGTATATATTCATACTTCGGTGTGAGTTCCCCGTGATGCAGGATCACGGCCCGTTTGAGTTCCGGACGGAGATTCAGTTCTTCAAAACTGCGGGAAAAATCAGCCTGAGCCAGATTTGCTGCAAATTCTTTCAGGACACTGCTGAACCAGACTGACGATTCTCTGGGCAGTTCCGCAGGCAGAATGTCCACCGCCATAATCACCGGCCCTTTCCCCTCAAATCCGTATGCAATTTTTCCGGTTTCCGGATGATAAACATAGACAGGTTTTTCCAGATCGCAGGTTTTCACCGTGCATTCCACAGCCCCTTCCACATCACAGCTGATGTCCCCGATCACCCGGAGCCGGGGCTGTTTTCCCCCGGCCCACAAATCTTTGCACATTTTCTTTGTGAGGAGCCGGGGATAACGGCTGTCCCAGTACACCCCGTTGACCAGCAGGTTCAGATGATTCACATACTGACCGAAACTGTTTTCGTAATTTTCCTTTCCATTGCGGTAATAGTCCTGCAGACTGAAAACAGCATTTCTGTCTTTGGGTCTTACGCAGTGCTCCTCTTTGAACACCGCTTTGTAAATCTTTCGGTCAGAGAGGGTTGGATTTCCCGACAGTTCTGGCACCCTGTCCGGCTGAATTTCCTCAATGGGAAGCAGATCCAGAAGCTCCTGAGCGCCTTTGGACACATTGCCGTAACCGGCCAGTCCGATAATCACAGGATGAATCGCGGGCGGCATACCGTTTTTTTCAATATCTGCCCGGATTTCCCGAATAGCCGTTTTTGCAGCTTCCAGATCGTGATAATGATGGGCCTGCCGGATCCGGCTGAACGGATTGGCAATGCCTTCGACCAGGAGCCGCTGTCCCAGTGCCCAGAGAGAGTTGATGATTCCGGCCAGTCCGGCATACCGCCCGAAAAAGATCAGTCTGCGGTTCTGATCATCCGTGATCTTTTCATAGTCAATCAGGGTTACTTTTTTTTCCATCATGCTTCTGAGCATGGGCATGTTATGCGCCTGCCCCTTGATGACATGGGCAAAAAACACATAAATTTTGTTTTCCTCAAACAGGGCCGGGGGAATTTCCTTGATGCCGATGATCATGTCACAGTCTTTGAGATCATTCTGCACCGGAATTCCCTCTGCGGCAAACTCCGCATCCGCAAATGCCCGGTGCGGAGATGACTGCAC
>CAZDIU010000383.1:0-4093 GCA_964505535.1 uncultured Desulfobacterales bacterium
TTCTGAGAAATATGCAGAAAATATTATATAACTTCAATGGCGATTCGGTATTATATCTGAAACAGGAACGCCGGGGTATCTCACAGAGAAATTTACAGGCAGATTAGGTTCTGTTGACATTTCAGATTCAGAAGGGTGTTCAAAACGGAAATCTGAACCGGCAGCCGTGCCATAATGCTGCATGCTGCCGTTTCGGACAGAACCGGTGAAACTCCGTCTGTCCGGCTCAGAGAACTCCGTATAAATAAAAACAGCATGTTACAGAAATGTCACCAGAACCTGACCACAAAAGACTGTCCTAAGTGGCTGTATGACAATAACCTGTTGCAAACCCTGAGGGTTTTGAAAACCCTTAGAGGTTCCGGGCAGGAAAACTGTACAGGTTATTTTTTACAAACCATGAGCAGGAGGTCATAAAGATGTGCAAATTTTCTCCGGCCTCCTTTTCATTCCGTCCATTTTCGTATGACACGAATCAGTTCTGCGGGATCAATGGGTTTGGACAGGTAATCATCACATCCTCCGGCCAGTACCTGCTCCCGGTCACCGCGCATGGCCCTGGCTGTCACAGCAACAATGGGAATGGCTGAAAGCTCCGGATCGGATTTGATTTTTTCTGCCGCATCCATGCCGCTCAGCACCGGAAGCTGCAAATCCATCAGAATCAAATCCGGCCGTTGGTTTCCGGCCATTTCCACAGCCTCCTGACCATTGCCCGCCGTCACAGACGCATATCCGAATTCCTCCAGAATGGCTGTGAGGGTCAGAAGATTGTCCGGATTGTCCTCCGCGATAAGCAGGAGAGGGGAACCGGCCATCCGGTCTTTTGGAATCTTTGCCTCTTTTTTCTCAGAAACGGCCTGTTTTCCGCTTTTTCCGGGAGATACAGTGATTGTATCCGGGATTTCGTCTTTTTTCAGAAGGTTTTCCGCGCATTTTCCCAGTTGCTCCCGATCCACAGATCCTTTCTGAATCAGTTGGCAGACATGGTTATGATGCAACTGCGCCCGATCCTGTGCGGTCAGTTCTTTGGCTGTAAGCACCAGCACCGGAAGTGCGGAGGTTTCCGGAACAGAACGGATCTGGCTGAGAAGCTGAAAGCCGTCCATCTCCGGCATCATCAGATCCAGAATCATCGCGTCCGGTATCTGCCGGTCCAGGAATTCAACCGCTTCGGTTCCGTTGCACACGGTAAACACCCTGTATCCCCGCTCTTCCAGAACCGAACGGATTTGAAGGGATGAAACATCGTTGTCCTCCACCACGAGAAACAGGGGGCTGTCTTTCTTTTCCGGATCAGAAATACTGATATTCTCCAGGGCATTCTGCAGTTTCCTTCGCAGTTCATTTCTGTCCATGACTTTTTTGGCAATGATATGATGAACTGTTTCCCGCAGGTGTATCAGTTCTGTACGGGTCAGATCCTTTGCTGTGAGAATGATGACCGGCAGATCATGGGTTTCCGGCTCCTGCCGGATCCGATCCAGCACAGCGAATCCGTCGGTTTCCGGCATCATCAGATCAAGAATCATCACATCCGGAGGATGGGTCAAAGCCCGTTCAATGGCCTCGTTTCCGTCTGATGCGGTTTCCACCTCATACCCTTTTTCGCCCAGCAGTTCCTCCAACTGCATACGGACAATGGGATCATCATCCACGGCCAGAATCCGGCGGACCTGCCGCACAGATTCGAGTTTCCGGATTTCCGACAGCAGCAGGTTCCGGTCAAAGGGTTTGGTGATATACGCGGCAGATCCCATTGCCATTCCGGTACTTCTGTCCTCGCTGACCGAAATGATGATCACCGGAATATGGTTTGTCTTTTCCTCAGATTTCAGTTCCCGAAGCACTTCCCATCCGTCAAGTTCCGGCATCATAATGTCAAGGGTAATGGCAAAGGGCATGATTTCCCGCGCCAGTTTCAGTCCTTCCCGCCCGTTTTTCGCAGTAATGATTTCATAACCGGCCTCCCGCAGATACTCAGTGATCATGGAGCGCATCTTCTCGTCATCATCAATGACGAGCACGGCCTGCCCATTTTTCCGGGCAGGGCTTTGGGGTAAAAATTTTTTCTTTTCAGATGGCTGTATTTTGGGTGCAGACAGATGGAATGCAGGCTTTTTTTCCGGAAGGGGATGGATATTCTGCCTGGGCACAGTTGTTTCACTGATCCGCAGGGGAACTTCAAGGGTGAAAATGCTTCCCTTTCCGGGTTCGGATTCCACCCGGATATCCCCGCCCAGAAGACGGGCCAGTTTCCGGCAGATGGAAAGCCCCAGTCCGGTTCCGCCATAAGCCCGGGTCGTGGATCCGTCCACCTGACGGAATTCATCAAAAATCCGCTCCAGTTCTGAAGCCGGGATGCCGATTCCCTCATCTGAAACCGCGAAGGAGATGATGCTGCCTGACAAACCTGTCCGGATGCCGATACGGCCCTGTGCAGTGAATTTGACTGCATTGGAAAGGATGTTGAGGAGAATCTGGTGAATCTTTTCCTCATCTGAATGCAGGGTTGGACGGTCAATGGTTTCCGTCTGTATTTCCAGTCCTTTTTCACGGGAAAGCGGGGCAATGGTTTCCAAAGCCCGCTCCGTGACCTGCCGGGGCGAAAAATCCGTGAGACAGAGTTCCATGCGGCCGGCTTCGATTTTGGACAGATCCAGAATATCGTTGATCAGGTTCAGCAGATGCCGGCCGTTGCGTTCAATCACGCGCAGAAATTCCTTTTCCCTGTCCGTATCCTTACCGGTTCCCTTTTCAATCAGAAGCTGGGACAGCGCCAGCACACTGTTGAGGGGTGTGCGCAGCTCATGGCTCATATTGGAAAGAAATTCCGATTTGAGACGGTCAGCCTCCTCCACCCGGAGACGCTGCATTTCCAGTTCATGCTTCTGCGCCTCCAGTTCGTGTGCCTGTGCCTGCAGTTCATCAGACTGGGCCCTGAGTTCATCGTTGAGGCTTGTCAGGTTGTCATTGGCCTCGGAAAGCTCTGCTGTTCTGTGCTGCAGGGCCTCATTTGATTTCCGGGATTCATCAAGCAGCATTCTGATTTTTTCACGCTGCTCGCCGGTATAAAGTGCTGTGGCAATGATCTTTGCTGCTGAATCCAGAAATTCCCTTCTGATGGGTGCAATATCCTCAAAAGAAGCGGTTTCAGCCACGCCGTACAGTTTTTCATCACAGATCAGGGGAAAGGCGTAAATGTTCTTCGGAGCTTCGCTCAGGGTTCCGGTGTTGGCCACAGCATCATCCCTGCGGATATTCCGGAGCAGGATCGGGGATTTTTCCACGGCAACCTGTCCCACAATTCCTTCTCCGTTCTTAAACTGATGGGCCAGACAGTTTCTTTCGGTAAAGGCAAAGGAGGCACGGAGCCTGCACATCTCCTCTTCCGGGTGAAAGGTGAAGATTGCACCTGTGCAGGCCTCTGTGTAACGGGAGAGGAAAGAGATGCTTTCTGACAGCATTTCTTCAAAGGATATCCGGCCGGACAGCTTTTCATTGAGCATGTTCAGGCCGTTGCGCAGCCACAACTGGTCCCGCAGCATATCAATGACTCCGTTGAAATGCCGGGACATTTCCGTGATTTCATTATTTCCCTTGAGATTTGACCGGACCAGTTTTCCGCTGGCTGATATTTCAGACATGGTTGCTTTCAGTGCAGATATGTCCGAGAGAATGCTTTTGCCTGTGAGCAGGGTGATGAGAAAAGAAAAGACAGCCGCGAGCGCAATGAAAAACAGGGTGTTTCTGACAATCCGATCCTGTACGGCTTCCGCATCCCGCATAACCCACTCAGCCTTTTTCCGGGCATACGCGGCCATTTCCAGTATACTGCGTTCCAGCCTGCCCCCGGCTTCGGTCGATTTTTTCCGAACCATAAGCAGGGCTGATGCCTGATCCCCTTTCATGGCCAGATCAACGATTTCTTTGCGTCCGGATTTCCACTGGGAAAACTGTTCCCGCACATCCTGTTCCAGTTTTTTCCCCTCCTCTCCCAGGATTCTGGTTCTGACAATATCCAGTTCCTCATACACAGCGGATTCCTCGCTCAGGATGGCGTGAAAATACTCCTGAATATCCGGTTCGGATT
>CAZDIU010000384.1:0-3973 GCA_964505535.1 uncultured Desulfobacterales bacterium
CCGGCCGGTCGCCCCTACAGTGGATTTTGAGGGAATCCGTAGGGGCGACCGGCCGGTCGCCCCTACAGTGGACAGTTTATTTTTTGAAAATTCATAATCGCAGAGTTTTTTCCGCATTACTGTGCGGTTAAACCAAGCCTCTGGTGCAACCATGCCATTCCAAAAAAAATTGAAATTTATCGGAGGAATAAAACATCATGCAGGGAAAATGGATAAGCAAACTACAGGGAGATACAACGGTTGTTTTTGTTCACGGGATTCTGTCCACCGGGGAGGAGTGCTGGAAAAATGCCAATGGAGCGTACTGGCCTGATCTGCTGAAAAAACAGCAGGGATTTGAAAACACAGGCATTTATGTGTTCACTTACAGCACAGGATTTTTCAGCGGCAATTTCAGCATTGGGGATGCTGTGGATTCGCTGCGGGAGCTTGCAAAACTGGATAAGGTGTTTGAAACCGCAAAGCGGATCGTGTTTGTCTGCCACAGCATGGGCGGCATTGCTGTGCGCCGGTTTATTGTAAAATATCAAAAAGTTCTTTCTGAAAAACAGATTTCCATCGGTCTGTTTCTTGTGGCTTCTCCGTCTTTGGGTTCGGATTATGCCAACTGGCTTTCCCTCCTTACCCGCGCAATGGGACATACGCAGGCACAGACTTTGAAATTTTCCCAGCAGAATGTCTGGCTCAATGATCTGGACAGGGATTTTCACAATCTCATAAGCATGGAAAATTCCGCGTTCATTATCAGGGGAAAGGAACTGATTGAAGACAAAGCATGGGTTCCCCCAAAAACCGGTTGGTTGCGCATGTTCTGGAAAAAGCAGGTGGTGGAGCCCTTTTCCGGGGCAAAATATTTTGGGGAACCCTACAAAGTTCCTCGTTCGGATCATATTTCCATTGCAAAACCGGAAAATGCGGATGCCATTCAGCACAGGCTGCTGTGTCAGTTTATTGCGGAAATGCCGGAACCGGGGCTGAAACCTGTGCAAAGCGCAAATCAGGGAGACAGCATAATCATCAAAGCCAACAGGGATGTTGTTTTTGCAAAGGATCAGGGAAATGCATACCATATCAAAAATTCCCAGATTGGCGTGGTCGGGGATAATGCCGTAATAAAAGATGGTATTCATTTTAAGTAACGGATGTTATGCTGTATCGTCATACCGGCGAAAGCCGGTATCCAGAATCGTTTGAAATCACTGGATTCCGGCTTACGCCGGAATGACGGCGAAAAAAAATATTTCCTGATTTTTGAAATGGCTGTGTAACATCAGTCAGGTAAAAAGAGTGAAACCATGACAGCAAAAGACGAACAGTTGGCGGTATTTCGTGACCTTTATGAAAAAGGTCTGCTGAATGAAGCAGCGCTGGAGACAGCTTTAAAGGGACTTGGCATTGATATAAAAGATGCCCGGATTGGCATTATCGGGAATAATGCCCATGTGGAAGGCGGTATACAGCACGGAGACCGCACTGACATTGACGCGGGCGGCGATGTTGCCTTTGCCAAAGATCAGGGGATTGCCCTTATCCTCAAAAACCTGAACCTGAGCATACAGACTGCTGTGGATATGCAGAAAACGCTCCGCCGTTATCTCACTGAACTTGCTGCCGAAACAGACCGGCTGCCCTGGGGACAGATTTCACCGGAGCAGGCAGGGCCGGATCAGAGTGAAAATCTCAGTCTGTCCGATGTTTACACTGCTTTGGATACCACAGAGCCGGATCGCATGGACTGTGAGGATGATGTGCGGGAATGTCTTTGCCGTCAGCACGAGCAGAAACGCATCTCCGCACAGGAAATGATCAACCGGCATGACCGGCTGGTGCTTCTGGGGGATCCGGGTTCCGGCAAAACCACGCTGCTCAATTTTCTGACCCATGTGATGGCCTGCGCGAAAAGCGAAAAAGAGCCAGATGTCTGTCTGAATCGGCTGAAAAAGATTGGTCAGTGGGATCACGGCCCCCTGTTTCCCCTTCGCATCCTTCTGCGGGATTTTGCCGCATGGATGGAAAAAAACAAAGACCGGAATGCTGACATAGGCGCATTTCTCCGCACCACTCTGAAGGAAAACGGATATGCCGATCTCTGGCCCTTTGTCCATGAGGGACTGCAAAACAAAGAAATCCCTTTTCTGGTGTTGCTGGACGGTCTGGATGAGGTTCCGGCGGATAGACGCCATGAAATGGTCGGCATGATCAGCGATTTTGTGCAGACGTACCGCTATAACCGGTATCTTGTCACCTGCCGCATCTATGCGTACATAGAACCGGCTTATCGGCTGAAAAACTTCCGGCAGACGGTTCTGGCTCCTTTCAGTGAGGAGCAGATCAATGATTTCATTGATGCCTGGCACTGCGAACTGGCAGCGCAGAAACGGATAGAACAGGCTGAGGCCAAAGAACTTGCGGAAAAACTGAAATCCGCAGTGAAAAGACCGGAACTGCTGGCAATGGCCGAACGGCCCCTGATTATGACAGTGATGGCTTTGCTTCACACTTCTTATCATGAAATGCCGGAAGATCGGGTGGAACTGTACCAATGGGCTGTGGAACTGCTGTTCCGGCGGTGGAAAAGTCAGGCAAAGGGGGAAAAAAGCCTGATGGCAGTGATGGACAGTCCCCAGCTTCGGATGAAAGATCTGGAAGACGGGCTGTATCATGCGGCCTTTTATGCCCATTCCGGTGACAGTCATACAGAGGGTACCGCGGATATACCGGAAGAAGTGCTGCTGAAACAGTTGAAACCCTATATCGGCAGTTGGGACAAAGCCGAGGTTTTTGTCCATTACATCCGGGAACGTGCGGGGCTTCTCATCCGGCATAAAAACGATGCCTATACCTTTCCGCACCGCACTTTTCAGGAATTCATGGCAGCGTGTCACATTGCCGGGCAGAAAGACTATCCGCGTGATGCCGCAAAACTGATTTGCGATGATCCTGACAAATGGCGCATTGTGTTTGTGCTGGCAGCGGGCTATGCACGTAAACAGCAGTTGGGCAATGCCATTGCATCAGTGAACAAACTCTGTCCTGTAAGCATTTCCAAAAGTAAGGCAGCGGACAAAGCCGCATTCACAAGGGCGATTATAGGCGGTGAGGCTCTGCTGGAAATCGGATTGGTGGGCGTAAAGCGCGAGGAAGACGGGGAAAGCATACTGAACCGGGTAAGAGAATGGCTCCTGACCGCAATGCAGGCTTATGATGTTCTACAGCCAAAAGAGCGGGTGGAAGCCGGTAACATTCTTTCCCAACTTGGTGATCCCCGCTTTGACCCGGAAAACTGGTATTTTCCGGCAGAGGAAAACATGGGATTTGTGACAATTCCTGCGGGAGAGTTTCTGATGGGCAGTGACAAAGAAAAGGATTCGGAAGCATACAGTAATGAACTGCCACAGCATACGGTGTATCTATCTGAATACCAGATTGCCAAATATCCGGTGACTGTGGCGCAGTTCAAAGCATTTGTGGAAGACAGCGGTTATCAGCCGGAAGAAAACTGGAAAGATGACAATGCGTATGCCAACCATCCGGTGGTGAATGCAAGCTGGCATGATGCGGTGGCATACTGTGAATGGCTGACGGAAAAACTGAGAAAAAAAGGAAGGAACTGCCGGATAACTCTGCCCACCGAAGCCCAGTGGGAAAAGGCTGCCAGAGGCACGGACGGGTGGATATATCCCTGGGGGAATGAACCAATAGAGCCGGACAGAGCCAATTATTATGATACAGGTATCCGGTCAACCAGTCCTGCTGGCTGTTTTCCACTGGGCATTTATGGACTGTCGGATATGATTGGTAATGTGTGGGAATGGTGTCAGGACTGGTACGGGGAATATCCTGCGGGTTCCGTGACAAATCCTGAAGGTTCCAGTACTGGCTCCTGCCGTGTCGACCGGGGCGGCGGCTGGGTCAACTTGGCCGTCTACTGCCGTTCTGCCACCGGGACTGCCTCTCGCCCGTTTACCGGAGC
>CAZDIU010000385.1:0-3965 GCA_964505535.1 uncultured Desulfobacterales bacterium
AATGACGGAGAAACTGAATGACCGCCTGATTTTCAGAAGGGCTGCGTAACATCAGCAAATAAAAACAGGGACAAAACCCCATATTTTTTTCATACACAGGAAAACATTGCATGGACAGCACACGCAGCAGCTCTTTGAGACGGATCATGGCTGCACATTATTTTCTCTATTTCGGGGTCATGGGCGTTTTTCTGCCCTACTTCAATCTCTACTGCTTTCACCTGGGATTTGACGGATTTCAGATCGGTGTCCTGTCCGCGATCCGTTCTCTGGCAATGGTGCTGTTTCCTGTTCTCTGGAGCATGGCAGCAGACCGTTTTCAAATCCGCCGGGGCATTTTTGTTTTGTGCAGTTTTTCCGCAGCCCTCATCTGGACAGCCTATCTGTTTACCGCAGATTTTCATATGATTCTGATGATCAGCATTGTTTACGGTGTGTTTTATTCCCCCATGATTTCCTTTATGGAAGCCTTTACCATGGATATTCTGGAAAAAGAGAAAAACCGTTACGGAAAGGTTCGTGCCTGGGGAACCATTGCCTTTATTGTTATTTCCGGGGGAATGGGAAAGCTCATTGATCTGTATTCCGTGCGTCTGATTCTCATTATGATTCTGGCAGGTTCTCTGCTGCAGGCCCTTCTTTCCCCCAAAGTCCCCCGCATTCCCGGACGCGGCCGGAAATACGGAAAACCGGATTTTCTGTTCAGGACCCGGCCCCTTGTTTTTCTTTTCTGCGCATTTCTCATGCTGGTCAGTCACGGAACCTATTACGGATTTTTCTCCATCCATCTGGAAACTTTGGGATACAGCAAAACCTTTATCGGCCTTGCCTGGGCTCTGGCCTCTGTCGCGGAGATTGGGGTCATGATGGCCTCCGGGCAGATATTCAGGAAATTTGCCATTGAAAAGGTTCTGCTTTTTTCCTTTGGAATAGCAGTGCTGAGATGGTTCATTCTTTCCGTCGCTCAATCCCCCTGGCTGATTCTTGCCTCGCAGGGACTGCACGCCATTACTTACGGCACATTCCACATTGCCAGCATTCTGAACATGGATCGCCTGTCGCCTGATGACTCCAAAACCCTGGGCCAAAGCGTCAACAATGCCATGACCTACGGACTGGGCATGACCGCAGGATTTTTTCTTAATGCGTATCTGTATGAAAAAACAGGCTCTTTCCGGCTTTTTGCCATCAGCGGCCTGATCGCTCTGGCAGGTGGGATCCTGTTCGGGTCCAGTCAGGCGATGCGGCACAGTGAAGAAAAAAAATAAGAATTTTACTTTCAAACTCTGTTTTCTTCGTATATATTCTGCCTGTTTTACTGCGGGAAATCCCAGGCACATGTTTTCAGTTTCCCACATCGGATCGCTGCAAAACAGCATCATGCCAGTTCTCCATCTGATCTGACACCGCCGCGCTGTCAGGTCAGCATCGGTGAGCCGGAAAAAAACCGGATTTTTCGGAAAAATCCGGTTTTTCTGTATGCCGGAAATCACACTCTGATGGATGGAACCAGTTGCGATTCGGTATCAGATTTTTTTCAAGCGGTTATTTTTTTTGATGATTTTTTTCAAATCAGGAGGTATTCCATTATGACAGATGCACTTGCAACCCTTGCCCTGCTCATCGGTCTGGAACTGGTTCTGGGCGTAGACAATGTGCTTGTCATCGCCATTTTTGTGGGGCGTCTGCCCGAACATCTGCGGAATAAGGCCAGACTTATCGGTCTGAGTCTGGCAATGTTTGCACGGATTGTCATGCTGGTGCTTGTTCTGGCCCTGGCCAATCTCACCAATCCGGTGATTCTGCATTTTTCCGTCCGGGATCTGATTCTGCTGGCAGGCGGACTTTTCCTTCTTTACAAAGCTGTTAAGGAAATCCATCATACGGTGGAACTCAAAGAGGAAGGGGAGCATTCAGCAGAAGAAAAGAAAGCTGTGGGAAAATTTTCCGCGATCATCACCCAGATTGTTCTGCTCGACATTGTTTTTTCCGTTGATTCCGTCATTACCGCAGTGGGTCTGACTTCACAGATATGGGTGATTGTGACTGCGGTGATTTTGTCTTTTATGGGCATTCTGGTCTATGCCAGACCTGTGGGGGATTTTATTCTGAAACATCCGACCCTGAAAATCCTGGCTCTGTCCTTTCTGATTACCATCGGTGTTACCATTTTCATGGAAGGAATGCACAAGCATGTGCCCAAGGCATATATCTATCTGCCGATGGGTTTTGCTTTGCTGGTGGATACCCTGCAGATGCGTTACGAGACCAACAGAAAGAAACGGCTTGCAAAACAGGTCTGAAAATGATCCCCGTGACTGATGTTGCGCAGCCTTTTAAAAAGTCAGCAGTTCACTCTCCCTGACCATCATTCCGGCATAAGCCGGAATCCAGTATTTTCAGCCAGTTCCGGATACCGGCTTTCGCCGGTATGAAGATGTTGCGTAACATCAGATCATAATCTGACATGCGGTCATCTTTCCCCAATCCCAATCCGCACTGCCATTGACGCAAACCGGAAATGATTTCCCCTCAGTGACAGCCTTTCCGTTGACACTCCGGAATATCCTGTTATGAAATCCGAACAGCAACCTGGCATAAAAACCCTTAGGGTTTGCTGCTGAGATTATCTTTCATATTTCATATTGACCCAATGGCAGTTTCCCAATCCCATACAGAAATGCAGAACATCGGTGAGTCAAAAATCTGAAAACTGCCCATGTCCCCTGTCTGAATCTTTCCTTTCTGCAAAAAAGAAATTTTAAGTAAGGCTGACTCTGTCAACATTCAAATTCCGTTTCAGATATATTATTATAACCTGAAGAAACTGATTATTACTGCGAAACACATCTTATCGTCTCTGCGGCAGACATGAGAAATCATATGAATTTATATATTTAATTTTATTGATTTTTATTAAATAAACACACGGGGTTGAAATTATTTTGTCAACAAATTCAATATCTAAAAATCAAAATACTGTTTCGTGGGTTTTATTTTAATAATTTCAGTATGTTTTTATGATTATTGCACCTCATTCATTTATCTTCTTGACTCATGCTGTCAATTAAGGATATGAAAATATAAAAATATAATTAACTACTGAATATTGTTTGGTGATTATCCGTCTGTTCCGCAGACGGCGGGAATGAGGTAAGGAAAGGGAAATTTTTTGCCAAAAGTTTCCACTGGGGAGACAAACCCTTCAGAAAAAAAGGAGGAAGCATGAAGGTAACACGAAGGCGGTTTATGCAGGTGACAGGCGCTGCCGCGGCAGGACTTGCCGCGAGCCGTCTGGGTTTTGACCTGAAACCGGTACAGGCCCATGCCCAGATGCTCAAAACAAAGTATGCCAAAGAAACCACCAGCATCTGCTGCTACTGCGCAGTGGGATGCGGACTGATTGTGCATACGAGCAAAAAAGGCGATGGCCGGGTCATGAACATTGAAGGTGATCCGGATCATGTGATCAACCGGGGCGCTCTCTGCCCCAAAGGCGCAGCCATCAGTCAGTTGACGGAAAATGAAAACCGGCTGACCCAGCCCATGTACCGGGCTCCCAATACGGACAAATTTGAAACCGTATCCTGGGACTGGGCTTTGGAACAGATTGCCGAGCGGATCAAAAAAACCCGTGATGCGGGTTTTACTGCCAAAAATACCAAAGGACAGGTGGTCAACCGGGTCACCAATATGGCATCTCTGGGCAGTGCGGCCATGGACAATGAGGAATGCTGGATTTATCAGGCATTGATGCGGTCTCTGGGCCTGGTGTACATTGAACACCAGGCACGTATCTGACACAGCGCAACTGTTGCGGCTCTGGCAGAGTCGTTCGGACGCGGTGCAATGACCAATCACTGGATTGATCTCAAAAACAGTGACTGTATTCTTATCATGGGCAGCAATGCTGCCGAAAACCATCCCATTTCCTTCAAATATGTCACCGAGGCCATGCAGAAGGG
>CAZDIU010000386.1:0-3838 GCA_964505535.1 uncultured Desulfobacterales bacterium
TGAACTGACACCCCTCCCCTGACCCCTCCCGGAGGGAGGGGAACAGCGGGTTCACCCGGCGCTGAAAAAGGGGCGTTATTAAATTAAATCAATGGGGAACCGGTATAAAAGGGATGGCATTTGTCCAAAGCAAATTCCGGCAGCAGAATGGAAACCGCAGAGAGACGAGGCCGAGTCCGCTGCAGGTTTTCAGAACAAAGGGAAAGAGAGGAAACATTCAGGGCCTCAGATTCAGAGGACATGGGAATCGCCCCTGCTTTTCAGGGGGGACAAGGATTGTCGGGAAAGGGTGCGCGGGATATGGGAATGGGGATTTGATTGTTTGGCAGGTTCCCTGCAAAAAATAATCAGCGGACTTGAGCATAGTTATGCAGACTTCCCCTATGAATCCGAAGAGGATATCCGTACCGGCATATTGTCTATGGGAGCGGGGATGTCGGAAACAATGAGATTTTCCCCTTTTTCCACGCCTGATGTCAGAAAAACGGTATGGCTGTCCCGCCAGACAATATCCACAGGCCGGATGAGGAGTTTTCCCTGTTTTTCAATCCACACCCTGTCATTGTCCCGAAGGGCTGTGCGGGGAATGCGGAACACATCCGGAATTTCCATGCCCTGTATGGATACGCGAACATATTCACCGATCAGCATGGGCGGACGGTTTGCATCCGGGTTTGCCAAATCCAGGGGATCTCTGACGGCAATCAGCACCCGTGCCATGCGGCCGCTGTTTTCCAGATCACTGAGCAGTCTGATCACTGTGCCCATACGTTCATAATTCCCGCCGCCGTAAATGATGTGGACCGGGGAACCGATTTGGCTGTTTTCATGGGGGATGATAATCCTGCCAAGCCGATCAATGGGAACCGACACCTGCACATGGTATTCATCGGTTCCCACCAGTTCACCAAGCTGTTCCTGTGCTGAGACCTGCGAACCGGTTTCTATCTTCCGGCTTCTCACCACCGCATTGAAGGGAGCCTGAATCCCTGTACGTTCCAAATCCAGCTCGGCCTGTTTCAGTTCCGCCCGTGCAGCTTCCAGATCAGCCTTGACCTTTTCCAGATGGGGTTTGCGCAGAGCCAGTTCCCTGTCCGCATCTCCGGCTTTTCTGGAACCCAGCAACTGCCATTCCCGCTTTGCCACATCCTGGTGCCCCATTTCCATTTTCAGGGAATATACCGCATTGGCCACCTGACTCTGCATACGGGAGAGTTTGAGTTCATAATCCTGGGGATCAATTTTCAGGATGGCTTCCCCGGCTTTCAGCAATCCACCGGCTGTGAATTCCGGATGCATCCCAATCACTTCTCCGGACACACGGGATTTCAGCAGCAATTCCTGCGCGGGGATCACCGTTCCCATAGCCTCCACAATTATCTGTTCCCGTGTCTGCTCAACAGGACTGACCTGCACCAGGGAAACCAGACTTTGGGGTTCACTTTTCCGGGGTTTGGGGCCGCTGTTTTTCAGATAAGCCGCACCTGCAATGCCCGCGCTGACAATCAGCAGTGGCAGAAGGGTTTTCAGGGCAAAGCGCATCCGCGGGCCAATTTCATGACAGGAACAGGATGAATCTTTTTTTTCATTTGCTGCTGTTTGATGCTTTTCTGCATTCATTTCTTTTCTCCCTTGTCGCCATTTTCCATATCTTTCATCCACATGCCGCCCAGAGCGCGGTACAGACGGATCCGATCTGTGAGCAGGTCGGTACGGCGCTCTATCAGGTTCCGCTCCAGGGTTTGAACGCTCAGAATCTGGGTCAGCACCGGCAGATAGTCTGAAAGTCCTCTGCGGTAGCGTTCATCTGCCTGATCCAAAGCTCTTTTTGCCGCATTCATCTGCAGTTCCAGTGCGCGGATGTGCAGTCTTCTCTTTTCCTCGCTGACCAGAGCATCTTCCACCTCCTTGACCGCAGTGTACACTGTGCGGCGGTATGCCCAGAGTTTCTCATCAGCCGCTGCCAGGGTGCGCTCCACCTCCGCAGCCCTGCGCTGACCGTCAAAGATTGGCGCGCTCAGATTTCCGGCCAGACTGAGGAGCCAGTTGTCAAAAATCATATCCAACTGATCCGCTGCATAACGGGCTGTTGCAGACAGGCGAATGGCAGGCAGACGGTCTGCTTTGGCAGCGGCAGTGTCCCAGTCCGCGGCCTGCAAGCGAAGACCTGCAGCCCGTATATCCGGTCGCATGGCCAGCAGATCCGCGGGCAGTCCGGTTGCCGGAACCTTTTCCGGTACCGGAAGTGCCATGCGGCTGATCTGCACGGGATAACGGGCTGTTTTTCCCAGCAGCAGTGCAAGTTCATGCACCAGCAACTGCTCCTGTTCCTCAATCAGAGGGATTCGGGATCGGATTTCCTCCACCACCTGTTTCTGCTGATAGACATCCAGAGCAGACACCATGCCTTTGCGGAAACGCAGTTCCACCAGTTCCAGATAGATGCGGTCGGTCTGAAGCTGTTTTTCCAGCAGTTGCTTCTGCATCCGCCTGGAGACAATCCCGACCCAGCGCTCTGCAACCGAAGCAGCCAGTGTCATCGCTGCGGTGCGCAGATCTTCCCGCGAAGCCGAAGCGGACAGGCGTGCAGCTTCCCTTTCCGAGCGAATCCGGCCCCAGAGATCCAGTTCATAGGTGCTGGCCAGTCCCAGAGCATAATTTTCCGCAGAACCCGCGGAGGTTCCGCCATCTCCCTTTGTGCGCTTCCGTCCCTGGGAAATATCTGCATTCAGGCTCAGATCCGGGTACAGGTCTGCCCCGGATTTCACAGCCAATGCCTGCGCCTGCCGCAGCCGCGCCCAGGCTTCCTTCAGGCTGAAGTTTTCACTCAAAGCCTGTGCAATGAGCAGATCCAGTTCCGGATCATTAAAGGTCTTCCACCACTGATCCGCTCTTTCTCCCTGCGCGATGCCGGACGAATAGGTTTCCGGCATGTCCCCTTCGGGGTTATTCCGTGTCAGGGGATCAAAAAAGGAACACGATGGGAAAATCAGGCAAAAAACCAGCAGCGGAAGAATCTGTGCATGTTTCATGGACAACTCTTTTGGCATAATGTTTTTTTATTGGGAATGCGAAGCAAGAGTTACCTGTTTCAAAATCAGTAAAACAGAGTGCTGCATATTCATACAGAATTTGTGCAGGATTTGGCAACTTTTTCACAGTTGTGAAAATCTCACCGGAATCTGACTCTTTATTCGCACTGGTAAACATGAACTGCATGTCAGCAGATTGGAAACTTTCTGAAAGAGTGCAAAAAAATTTATTTAGGATTTAAGCAGTTGCTTAAAAAAACCCCTTAATAAACCCTAAGGGTTTTTCAGGTCAACTGCGTAACTCCTATTGTTTTTGCAGTAAATTATCCTCGCAAAATTTTTCGCGCTGCTCACCGCAGACCGTTTGTCCGGTTCTCATACTTTCCGTTGGGAACCCCGGAAGACAGTTTTTCTGCACATTGCTTTTCTGTCAGAAAAAAAACGGAAAGGTTATAATTGAATAAAATAACACTTTTTTGCTGGGAAGGCAAGCGGTCAGATATATGAACAGGGGATTTTCAGTCTTGAAAAGGTTCCGGAGGGGAATGAAATTCGGTTTATCGGGTTCCAACTGAAATTTTTCAGATTTCATATTGCCCGGTCATATCCGAAAAAAGGCCGGAGATATAGTTTTCCGCATCATCATACAGGAAAAACACATGATGCTCCCGGAATTCCTCTTTGCTCCAGTTGCGGAATTTTTTCTGTATGTCCCGGTGACGGGTGGGGGAAAGGATAAAGGAATTCAGTATCACGGAATCATCCCGGAGATATTGCCGCTCCATTTCCCGTATCTGTTCATAAAA
>CAZDIU010000387.1:0-3822 GCA_964505535.1 uncultured Desulfobacterales bacterium
AGGGTGCAAATGTCAAAAGAAAAAAGCCGGGGATATTTTCATATAAAATTCCGTCTGAATTTCTCATTTTTGCAGAAGATCTGCTGAAAATCATGTTCAGCCAGGGAAAATCAACCCTTGGCCCGCTCACCCTTTGCAGCGGTCAGCCGTTCTGTGCCGGTTTGGGGCGGAATATTGAGATAGTTGAATGTTTCCTGCACGATCTGCTTAAAGGCCGGAGCCGCCACCAGACCGCCGTAATGCTGACCTTTGGGTTCGTCAACAATGACCACCACTGCGATCCTGGGATTTTCCACAGGGGCAAAGCCGATAAATGAGGAAAGATATGCCTCACGGGTATATATCCCTCTTTTGTTGAGCTTCCGGGCAGTCCCGGTTTTTCCGCAAACCGTGTAACCCTCCAGTGCAGCCTTTATGCCGGTTCCTCCCTCCTCGGTCACAGCCATCATCATATTTTTGATGGTTTCCGCTGTTTCAGCGGATATGGCGTTTCTTACCTTTGCCGGTGCAAACTTGCGGATAATCACACCGCTGCGATCTGTAACTGCTTCCACAATATAGGGTTTCATCAGAACCCCTTTGTTCGCGATAGCGGAAAGTCCCGCTGCCATCTGTATGGCTGACAGAGAGATGCCATGACCAAAGGCAATGGTTCCCGCGGAGATTTTTGACCATCGTCTGTACGGAGCAAGCGAGCCTGATGTTTCTCCCGGACAGTCCACCCCGGTTTTCTCGCCGAAACCGAAATTTTTCAAAGTTCTGTGCATCGCTTCCGGGCCGATCATCTCACTCATTTTTATTGCACCGATGTTGCTGGAATATTTTATAATTTTTGCAAGGGTCAGCCATCCGTGGGGCTGGGTGTCATGAACAGTGTTTTCCCCAATGCGGTATCTGCCGTTCTCACAGTAAAAAATGCTGTCAGGTGTGCAGCCTCCGGATTCAATGGCAGCGGATGCGCTGAATATCTTCATGGTGGAACCGGGTTCAAATGCATCTGTGATGCAGCGGTTCCGCCACAGTTCCCTGCTGAAACTTCCGAAACTGTTGGGATTGAACAGGGGAACATTGGCGAGAGCCAGTACAGCCCCGGTCGAAGGTTCCATGACCACGGCCATGCCGGATTTGGCAGAAAAGGCATCCACGGTTTCTTTCAGGACTTTTTCAGTGATATACTGTATGGTGCGGTCAATGGTGAGAACCACATTGTTCCCACTGTAATCATTCTGCTTGGCCTGCTCCTCCTCAAAATTTTTCCCCCGCGCGTCTGTTAAGACCGTAAATTTCCGTTCCGCTCCTTTCAGATATGAATCATAATAAAATTCAACACCTTCCATTCCATGCCCATCCAATCCTGTAAATCCGGTAACCTGAGCGGCAAGTGTGCGGTTGGGATAAAAGCGGCTGTGTTCGGGAATAAAGTCTATGCCTTCGATTCCCAGTGATCTGACGGCCTTTTCTTCATCCGGTGTCACCTGCCGTTTGATCCATATAAAGGAACGTCTGGAAATCAGCCGCAGCCGGAGCTCTCTCGGATCCAGCCCGAGAACTTTTCCCAGTGCCTCAGAAGTGACAGCCGTATCCTTCACCCTGCCCGGGTACGCGGCCACAGACACCACATCAACGCTCACAGCCATTTCTCTGTGGTTCCGGTCATAGATGATGCCGCGTTTTCCCTGGATGGTCAGGGTTTTCTCATATTGATCCGCTGCTTTTTTCGACAGATCTGGGCTGCGGTGAACCTGAAGATATACCGCTTTTCCGGCAATAATCAGAAAGCACAGCGTAAAGGACCATCCGATTATGGAAATGCGCATATATTTGTTTTTATTGCTGTCTGTTTTTGTAAATGTTTTGTTTGCCATCTGAGGGGATTTCGATTTTCTGCCGGGGATCCGGCGTAATCAGTCCAAGCCGTTTTGCAGCAATGTCTGCAATCCGTTCAGGGCTTCTCAAACGTTCCAGTTCTATTTTCAGACGGTTCTGAATTGCAAGCAGTTGCTGCCGGTTATCAGTTTCCCTGGATATCTCGTATCCGACATTGATGCACTGCACCCTGCACCAGGTATATACCAGCAACTGGGCAATGAAGATAAGCAGAAAGACTATCCACTTTCCCGCAACTATGAAGGTATAGTGGTTCCTGCCCTGATACAGTTCTGATCTTTCCATCATGGGATTCGCATATTCTCTCTGTGTTTTTCCGCTGCTCTCAGTTTTGCGCTTCTTGCCATGGGATTCCTGGCAGTTTCCTCTTCCGAAGGCAGGCAGGGTTTGCGTGTCAGCACACGGAGAACCGGTATCTGTCCGCAGATGCACCTGGGAAAACCCGGAGGGCAGGTGCAGGTTTTTTCCTGAGACTTCATCATCTGCTTGACAATCCGGTCTTCCAGAGAATGAAAGGAAATGACACAGAGTCTGCCGCCCGGATGCAACAGTTTGGGAGCCTGCTCCATAAAGATTTTCACATTCTCCAGTTCATTGTTGACTGCGATTCTCAGGGCCATGAAAACCCGCGTGGCCGGATGAATCTGATGCTTTCTCCGCTGTTTTGCTTCAGAATGCCCGGCTGCTTCACGGACGATTTCTGCCAGTTTTTTGGAAGATCGGACAGGTTCCCTGTTTCTGATCTTCACGATTCTGCGTGCAATCCTGCGTGCCTGTCTTTCTTCGCCATAATCCCGGAAAATCCGTGCAAGCTCCTCCTCCTCCAGTGTATTGACCAGATATTCTGCTGTGATCTCATTGTCCGTGTCCATGCGCATATCCAACGGTTCGTCCCGGCTGAAACTGAATCCTCTGCCGCTGCCCTCAATCTGATAAAGGGAAAGTCCCAGATCAGCCAGAATGCCGTCAAATCCGCTGATTCCCAAAGATTCCATAAGCTCCGGAAGCTGCGTGTAATTACCGTGAAACAGACGGACATTTGATGCCTGGGTGGACAGAATCTTTTCTGCATTGGCAACAGCGTCCTTATCCCGGTCAATGCCGACAAGTCTTCCCCCCGGAGAAATTTTCTCCAGAATGGCCCGAGCATGTCCCGCTCCGCCCAGCGTGCAGTCCGCATATGTTTTTCCGGGTCGGCAATTCAGGTAAGCAATGACTTCCGCGGTCATGACAGAAATATGTTTAAACAATGTTATCACTTTCCGGGTAAAGGGTCAAATTCTTTGATCAGCGGTTTTACAATTCAAGATGAGAGGTGAAAAAACAATCCGAATAAGTTACCTGTTTTTAATCTGTTTTCTTGGCATCCGGTTTCCTTTTTTGGAAATTGCTGATGTCCCGGTTTTGCGTTCTGAGGTTTCAGTGTCTGTTTCCTGACACCTGAACACCCGGTATTTTAAGAACTTCCTCTTCCCTTAACTATGCGGATTTTTAATTTCTCAGGTAAATTAAATTACTCTGCTGTTTTCGATTTTCAGAAACTTCTGTTTTCCCAGGTTGGCAATTGCATCTTCCATGTTTTTTGTGAGATTTTTCCCTGAAACTGACACATTGCCCGGATCGACAGGTCTGTCTGTCACATATTGCATTGAATCAATGTCTTCTGTGGGATTTTCATTGACTGTATTTTTTTAAACTGCCTTTAAATCATTACGATTTAATTTCTTCTTCTTTTCTTGCCAGTTGGATAAAAAGCTGTGCAGCGGGCGGCAGCATCAGCCGTCTGCTGCAATGACGGTATACAGTTTATCTTCCAAGCCCTGTTTGATGCCAATAATATTTAATAAATCCTGTTTCCCCAATACAACTACTACTCTGTCAATCTTGTTTTTGTGAGTTGCAAAAACCGGATTTTTCCAAAAAATCCGGTTTTTC
>CAZDIU010000388.1:0-3580 GCA_964505535.1 uncultured Desulfobacterales bacterium
CGAACATGGAGGAAAAGAGATTTTCATCCGTGCCGGACAGAAAGGGCAGGAGAAGGCTTTCCCCGATCTGGTTTTCATCATTTTCATCCCGAAGCGTATTGGCCCGGCCTTTCCGGCGCACAAAAGAAATTTCCCTGCCGTCTCTTTTCCGCAGGGTTCCGCGAATGCGCATTTTGGCATAGGGATGAAGAAAATCATCCGGGCTGCGCGCGGGAATGCCAAAGAGCATCTGCCGAAGTGCGCGGAGTGAAGAACTCTTTCCCGCCTCATTGGGGCCGTAAATGAGGTGCAGTCCCTCATTTCCTGCGCCCAGATCAAGGCGTTTGTCTGTGAAAGGCCCGAAAGCCGCAAGATCAAGACGAATGATTTTCATGGTTTTTCTTTCCTGTGCGTCAATGCTGTGCGAAAATTCCGCTGTTTTATTTCCCGCTCATGGCAGCAAGTTCCGCAACCATCTGCCGGATATGGAGGCCATCGGCTTTCATTTTTTCGGAAATATCAGACAGCTCACTGCTTTTAATGGAATTTTGCTGAACATTTTTGTCCATTTCCGCAACCGCACGGGCAATCTGACCAATGCCATGCGCCTGTTCTGCAGAACCTGCGGCCACCTCTCCGATTTTTTCTCTTACTTTGTCCATGTCTGTTTTCATTCCGGAAAATTTTTCATTCACCAGAGAGACCTGGTCTGCGCCGTCCTGCACCTTGACAAGGGTGTTTTCAATGAGCAGGGCTGTGTTTTTCGCGGATTCTGCGGAGCGCATGGCAAGATTGCGCACCTCATCTGCCACCACGGCAAAGCCTGCACCGGCCTCTCCTGCCCTGGCAGCCTCTATCGCGGCATTGAGCGCCAGCAGATTGGTCTGAAACGCGATCTCATCAATTATTTTGATAATTCTCCGGGTTTCTTTGCCTGTGTCGGAAATTTCTGTCATGGACCGGGTCAGACGGGTGATGGCAGCAGAGGATTCTTCAAGACGCTGTCCGGATTCTTTTACAATTCTGTCCGTATCCGCTGCATTTTCTGCATTGTTTTTTGTCATGGAATCCATCTGCTCCAAAGACGAGGCTGTTTCTTCCAAAGCTGCGGCCTGCTCTGCCATGCTTTCCGCGAGATTCTGACTGCTGGACAGTATCTGGGCGGAGGAGGCATCCAGATGATCTGAGGAGTCTTTGAGTCCTGCAATCACGTTTTTCAGTGATGTCACAATCTGCCAGCCCTGCACCAGGGAAAATGTGAACAGCATTATGCCTGCCAGAAAAATAATCCCGGCTCCGATCATAATTCCTTTGGACAGACGGGTGAGCAGAAGTTCAACATTCTTTTCTGACTGCTGGGACACCTGTCTGTCCATTTCAGCCATGAGTCCAAAAAGTCTGTTTTCCTGTTCTTTCAGGTTTTCTGTTTTTGCATTGAATTCTGCAACAATTGCATGAAACTGCCTTACCGCGTCTCTGTATTTTTCCGTCAAACCAATCAGTTGTCTGCCGTATTCCGCAATTTCAGGATCAGACGCGCTCAGGGTTCTGAGCCGTAACAGCAGATCATCTGTCAGATCAAAAAAAGATTTGATTTTTTCTTCGCTGTCTTTTGAATAAGTGATTCCTGTTTTGGCAAAATGGTAAGCAGCCTGGGTAAATGTCTCCCGATAGCCTGAAATCATGAATGTCACCTGCTCCATGATGGATTTGTCTTTGCCTTCCATTGCCAATTCAAGTATTTTTCCGGCAACATTTTCGTTGAGAGGATTTAAGGTGTCATAAAAGGCTTTTTCGGTGGTGTCAATATTCTGTCCCATAAGACTGATTCTTTCACAGTCCTGAAAAACAGCCTTAATTTTATCCAAAAAACTGTTCAAAGAATTTTTGAGTTCCGCATTGTCTGTTTCTGAAATAAGAGCAGAGGTCATTTGAACAATATTCTCACTGTCCGTTTTGATCTGATCTTTTTTTCCATGGAAAATGCTCAGCAGAAGCGTTGTGTCACTGAGTATTTCCGTCAGTTTTCTTCCGATATGCGCGTTGGCGGAAAGTTTGCCGATATTTTCGGAAAACTCTGTCTTCACCACTGTTCTGACATGGTGGAATGCGGCCAGGGCAAGTCCGCCTGCAAGGATAAACACTCCCATCATAATCAGATTCATTGACAGAATCTGCTGCCGGACAGTCTTCCCAAATAATGAAAAACGCATGTTCATATCTGCTCCTTATGGAATTTCAACTGAACCCCTGAGGATTTTCAAACCCTTCTTAAGGTTCAGCGTGATTAGCTCACCTTACACAGACTTTCCAGGAATCAGAGAGATGCTGTATCCATCCGTCATTCCGGCAAAAGCCGGAATTCAGTATTTTCAATATGTTCTGGATACCGGCTTTCGCCGGTATGACGGTTTGGCGCAACATCAGTCAGTGATTAATTTTCGCTTTTCACCAGTTGGGCACTGCCGATGACATCCGGTCTGAGACTGATGCCCATCTCTTTCAGAGTGTTCACATTAATCATCCGATTTCCCTGATAATTCCTGGTAATGGGAATTTCAGAAACCGGCGTTCCCCGCATGGCTTTGAGCAGCATACCGGCGGCAACCACTCCCTGTTCGTGACCGGTGACAACAACCGTGCACAAAGCCCCCTGCCTCACATGATTTTCAACAACGCCCGCAAGGGGTTTGCCAAAAGCCTTTCCCAGGGCAGGAATGATTTCCTTTTCTGTAAGAGGAGTGCCATCCTTGTCAGGCATTCCCTGCAAAGATGCCATTATCAGCAAAGCATCACATTCCTGTTTCAGTTCCTCAGCCGCTGCAAGTGCCTCTTTCATATCTTTGGGAACCCTGAAGGACACGGATTTCACCTCATATGAGGCAGATTCCTTTTTGATCCGCTCTGATTCGGCAGCAGCCGTGGAACTGTCTCTTGCAATATATCCGACAGTTTTTACAGACGGAACCAGCAGTTGCAGCAGGGAAAGCGTTTCTTTGATATGGGAACGTTCCAGAATTCCGGAAACATTGGAAGCCGGATAGCCGTATTTGTCCGGCTCCGCATTGACTCCGCAGAACATGACCGGAGTTTTCACCCTGTCTTTGAGATAAGGCACGACAAACATTGCCTGGGCATTGTCATCCACTGCAATCACCCCGTCAGGCTGAAATTCCTGATACAGGGCATAAGCCTCCCCGGCTTTCTGCTCACCGCCTTCGGGATTTGTTTTCGTGTTCATATAAAAAAATTTCATTTCACAGGAGCCTGAGAGCACGGATTCCACTGCTTTTCTGATTTCAATATCCCAGGGAAAGACATCTTCATAGCTGAACACTGCCAGCACCTTGAACTTTTTGCTTTCCTGTGCCGCTGCCGGATGCCATCCGCAGGTCAGAAAAACAACCACTGCCATAAAACCGTAAAAATTTGCCTTCAGGTTCATAACAGCCTCCTTTTTTTCATTTTTGACAAATATGGCGCCTTTTTCCAAAGAACTGAATCCGTTTTTTATACCGGAAAACTTTCGTTTGCCTCCTTATTTTCATTTTTATCAGATACGGCGTGCCAAACTGAAAGTTTGGCAGAAAATGCAGGATCT
>CAZDIU010000389.1:0-3571 GCA_964505535.1 uncultured Desulfobacterales bacterium
TCTGATCTAAGATGATCCCTAGTATCTTGTCACCGTCAATGAAAGGGAACTGTTTGAGGCAGCCTATGCTGCCCGGCTGCCGGTGATGCTCAAGGGCCCGACCGGGTGCGGCAAAACCCGTTTTGTGGAACATATGGCCTGGCGGCTCAGGCGGCCTCTGATTACAGTGGCCTGCCATGAGGATCTGTTTGCCTCGGATCTCATAGGCCGTTATCTGCTGATGCAAAATGAAACCGTATGGCGGGACGGCCCGTTGACACAGGCTGTGCGCATGGGGGCCATCTGCTATCTGGATGAGGTGGTGGAGGCCCGAAAGGACACCACTGTGGTCATCCATCCGCTCACGGACAACCGCCGCACCCTGTCCATTGACAAAAAAGGGGAAATCATTTCTGCCCATCCGGATTTTGTGCTGGTCATCTCCTACAATCCGGGGTACCAGTCTGTTCTCAAAGACCTCAAGCAGAGCACCCGGCAGCGCTTTGTGTCTCTGGAATTTGACTATCCCGCACCGGAAAAGGAAACGGAAATCGTTGCCAGCGAAGGCGGAATTGACAGGGACACTGCCCGGAAACTGGTGACACTGGCCGGGAAAATCCGCAATATCCGGGAGCATGGATTAAGCGAGGGCGCAGGAACCCGGCTGCTGATCTATGCAGCAAGGCTCATCCGGGGAAATGTGCCGGTCAGGGATGCCTGTGTTTCAGCCATATGTCTGCCCCTGACAGATGATGCCAGACTGCAGGAAACTCTGGGCGATTTGATTGAGGATATCTTCTGATGGCAGATTCCGCTTCCGCCTTTTTCTCAGCTTTCCCCATGTTCCAATCTTCATGGAACATTTTCTCTGCGCGCTGTTGACAATCTTCCGCTGTTTTTTTATGATTGTCCGGGCTGAAATGCCAAAATCATTCCAAAAAAAATCACAAGGAGGAATTCATGAAAAACACTTCCCCCGGAAATATTGGTTTTCATGACATGACGCGCCGTCATTTTCTGTGGACGGTTTCTCTCTCATCCCTGGGTCTGGCAATGGGGTGCGGCGGATGCGCGGTTGACCCTGTCACAGGTCAGAAAACCCTGATGCTGGTTTCTGAAAATCAGGAAATCCAGATAGACCGGCAGTATTCACCGTCCCAGTTTTCCTCAGACTACGGCAGGGCACAGGATGCCGGGCTGAACAGTTATCTCAGCGAAGTGGGACGGAAAATGGCGCCCCACACCCACCGTCCCGGAATGCCCTACAATTTTCAGGTGGTCAATGCCACCTATGTCAACGCGTATGCCTTTCCGGGCGGAACCATTGCTGCCACACGGGGCATTCTTCTGAAAATGAACAGTGAGGCTGAACTGGCCGCGCTGCTGGGACATGAGATGGGGCATGTCAACGCACGGCATACTGCCGAGCAGATGTCCAAAGGACAGGTGACCTCCCTGATGCTGGGGCTTGGCACAGCCATTATCGGATCAAAATATTCGGATTATGCCGATATTGCAGGCCAACTGGGACAGATCGGGGCAGGTATGCTGCTGGCCTCCTACAGCCGGGACAATGAACGCGAGGCTGATGCGCTGGGCAACAGATACATGGTGCAGGCCGGATACAGCACCCAGGGATTTGTGGGACTGATGGAAATGCTCAACAGCCTGTCCAAAAGCAGGCCCGGATACGCGGATATCCTGTTTTCCACCCATCCCATGAGTGATGAGCGTTATGCCGCGGCAGTGCAAAGCGCACGCACCGCGTATGCCAATACGCAGAATTATCCCGTCAACCGGGAGCGCTATATGGATGAAACAGCCGGACTCCGCAGGATCAAAGACGCGATTGATTCCATGCAGAAGGGTGAGACAGCCATGGGCAAACAGAACTATGCCCAGGCTGAATCCTTTTTCCAGAGTGCCCTGCGGCAGGTTCCGGGGGATTACGCTGGACTGGCCATGATGTCCAAATGCCTGCTGGCCCAGAAAAAATATCCCCAGGCTGAGCAGTACGCGGAAAATGCCAAAAGGGCCTATCCGGGCGAGGCACAGGGATACCATCTCAGCGGTTTTGCCAAACTGCAGATGAAAAAATATGATGCCGCATACCGGGAGTTTGATGCCGCTGAGAGAGCCATTCCCGGCAATCCCACCCTTACCTTTTTCAGGGGATACTGTCAGGAGGGAATGGGAAACAGAAACCAGGCCGCTGACCTTTATAACCGTTATCTTCAGGTGGTTCAGAAAGGGGATTATGCCCAGCACGCCTATACCCGTCTGTCGGAATGGGGATATATCCGAAAAAAATAAACTGTTCAGATTTATTGGCATTTTGCTGCTGCTGGCATCTTTCCCATGTTTCCGACTGGCCCAATCATTTGAAATTCCGGATCCCGGAAAGACTTATCTCATTTTTTCCGCGCAGAACGGAAAAGCCCTGCAGGTGAAAGATGCTGAAGTGGAAAATCTTGCCAACGTCGAAGTGTCTGTTCCCCACGGCGGCATCAGCCAAAGCTGGCGGTTCAAACCCGCGGGGCCAGGATATCCGGAGCACAGTTATTCCCTTGTTTCTGTCAAAAGCGGCAAAGTCATGGATGTGATGGGATACAGCCGGGAAGACGGGGCCAATGTGCAGTTGTTCAAATATTACGGAACCAACAACCAGAGATGGCGAATTGTACCGGCAGGCAGTGAGAATTTCAGCCTCGTATCACTCAACAGCGGAAAATGTCTGGACGCGGAAAATGCTGATAAAAGAGACCCTGCCAATGTGCGCCAGTTTTCCTGCGGATCAGGCGGAAATCAGATATGGAAGCTGAAACCCAATCCCTGGGCAGAACGGATCTTCAGAATTGTCTGCAAAAAAAGCGGCAGGGTGCTGGATATCTCAGGCAACAGCCGCCTGGACGGAGCCAATATTCAACTCTTCCGCCAGCATGGCAGGCCAAACCAGTTGTGGACTCTCTGGCATCACGGATTCCGGAACGGCGTACCCACCTATGCCATTGTTTCATACCACAGCGGAAGGGTTTTGGATGTGAACGGAAAAAGCAGAAATGACGGAGCCAATGTGCAGCAGTTCCGCTACAGGACCAATGACAACCAGCACTGGCTCATTGAATCCGCAGACGGGAAATACGTCCCAATCATTTCGGTCAACAGCGGAAAATGTCTGGAAGCCGGAGGAAATGCGGAAGATGGCGACAATATCCGGCAGTTCACCTGCGGGGAGGAAGATCAGCAGTTGTGGAAACTGGAGGAAGTCAATATGCCGTGATGGGCAGATGGATAATTTTTCAGATGCGGAATTTCCGGCGTGCAAAAAGAAGATGTGCGCTTGAAAGCAAAGGGGGATTGCCATCAAAGTCCGATAAAGACAGTTCCAGATTCTTCCATTTTCAAAACAGCGGGATTCTGACCCCGCTGTTTTGCTTTCATCGTTCAATTTCTTACTGACGTTATACCAATTCGCCATTGAGTTTATACAGTTCAGTCATTTTTTTCCCAATGCCGCTGAACTGAGACCCCTCCCCTGACCCCTCCCGGAGGGAGGGGAACGCGGGTTCATCCGGTGCTGAAAAAGCGGCAG
>CAZDIU010000390.1:0-3542 GCA_964505535.1 uncultured Desulfobacterales bacterium
GACTATATGCGCTCGGCCTCGGCTGCAGATCGGCGTTATCTGCTCTACAATCCTCTGGTGAAAATGAAAGTCACCACCCAGGGTGAGGAGGTCATCAACCTGCTCTGGGATGTGATTGCAGCCAGAGGGTTTGAAAAAGACATGTATTTTGAAATGGCTGCCAAAGAAATCCGTTCCCTGCCCAAACTGGAGGGAACTGTGCATGTGAACATGGCGCTGGTGGTCAAGTTCATGGCCAATTACCTGTTCAATCCGGGAAAATTTCCGGAAATTCCCAAACGGGATGATGCAGCCAATGATGATTTTCTTTTCCGTCAGGGGCCGACCAAAGGACTGGGAAAAATTCAGTTTCATGATTACAATGCCGCATATGACAGTGTGAATCTGCCCAATGTGAACATCTTCAAAGAGCAGATTGCGGTTCTCAAAGATCTGCTCATCAAGGCTGGACCGGACAAAGAACAGACAAGGGACATAGATTTCCTCCTGAGTCTGGGCGAACTGTTCACCCTGGTGGTTTACGGGCAGCTTGTCATTGAAAAGACCCATATGGAAAACACGGACAAAGATTTGCTTGATCAGATCTTTGATTTCATGGTCAGGGATTTTTCCAAATATGCCCTGCAGATTTATTCCAAGCCCGGAACTTCGGTGCAGCAGATGGATTTCTGCATGAAAATGATCCGCAGACCCCAGGTGAATCCTGCCCGTTTTCAGAAAATTTGGCAGGAATATGTCTATGCGCTCACAGACAATTATGAGATGAATCCCTGATACAGATTTTCTGTTTTTCAGTTTTAATGGAGATAAGGATTCAATTTGGCGATATAAAATCAATCAGGCAGAAAACAGGTTGGGCAGATTTGTTTTTTTAACAGCCTGTTTTTACTGATTCCGAAGCATCCAAGCCTTGACAGGCATTCTTAATCGCACGGTTTCATTGACATTACTCCGTATTTCCTTTATACCCTGCGGAATGTTTTTTCAGATTCCAGTTTTCGGGTGTCGTTACTGTTTCAGTTCTTCTTTTGGATAAGGTCTGTCCGGGTTTTTCCGGGACACAGAACCCGGCAGACCGGTGAAGGGATTCAATAATACAGAGGGAGCTGATTTCTTTTTCCCGCGCTCTCTCAGAAAAACGGAGTACGGATTATGTTTCAGATCAAGATCAACTGCAAAAGAAATGCCCTGCTGAATGTCATGAGCGGACGGATTGACGCGGAAGAGGCTAAATCCATTGTCAAAAAATTTCAGGAAGGTGTCAACAAACTGAAACCCGGTTTTGCCGTGATTACCGACATTACAGATTTTGTGCCCACAACTGAGGAAGTCCGCACCATTCTCAGGGAAGCCACAAAGTATGCGGTCAAACACGGGCTGGGCCGGACGATCCGCATTGTATCCGACAACCTCACTTCGAGCATCGGCAGCATACAGTTTAACCGGACAGAAAAAAAACTGGGATGCATGGCAGATGTGGTAAGTTCGATGGCAGAAGCCAAAAAAGTGCTGGGTTGGAAATAGTGTTCTGAGGGGTCAGGGGTTCAGGTGTCAGGAAAACAAACACTGACACCTGAGACCTTTTTCAGCACAACAGGATGAAAAAAAGGAGAAATATGTACCAGTATGACAAACCCGACAATCTCGTGGAACTGATAGAGGAAAGTGTTTCCAAATTCGGGGACAGGCCCCTGTTCGGAACCAAAAACAGAAGCGGGGAATACGAATGGATTTCTTACCGGAAAATAGGGACTCGGATCGACCATCTTCGGGCCGGACTGTCCTGCATTGGTGTGGGAAAGGATGATGCCGTGGGCTTTATCGGCAGCAACCGGGCCGAATGGGCCATCACGGCCTTTGCCGCATACGGACTGGGCGCGCGCTTTGTTCCCATGTATGAAAAGGAACTGGTCAAGATATGGCAATATATCATCCATAACGCGGGAATCAAAGTGCTGGCGGTTTCCACTCCGGAAATAGCGGCAAAGGTGAAAGATTTTCAGAAGGAAACTCCGGCGCTGGAGCGGATATATGTCATTGAAAGTCAGGGACAGGATTCCATGTCCGATCTGGAGCAGGCAGGCTCTGCAAAACCGGTTCCCTCTCTCCGTCCCAAACCTCAGGACACAGCCGCGCTGATTTACACCTCCGGCACCACAGGCAATCCCAAAGGAGTGCTTCTTTCCCACGGAAATTTCACCAGCAACTTCATTGCCGCAGGAAAACTCTTTCCGGATCATCTGAATGAAAATGCACGACTTGTCTCCATTCTGCCCTGGGCGCATTCCTTTGGTCAGACCGGTGATCTGTACAATATCATCCATGTCGGCGGTTCCATCGGGTTTATGGAAAATGTGACCACCCTGGCTGAGGATATGGCAAAAATCCGGCCCACCCTTATCATTGCTGTTCCCAGAGTTTTCAACAAAATCTATGCAGGTCTGCAGGCGAAAATGAAGGAAAAAGGGGGGCTGGCAAAAAAACTGTTTGACATGGGTGTGGGAAGTGCAAAAAAGTGCCGTGAATTGCGAAAAAAAGGGCAGTCTCCTGATTTTCTCACAAATATCAAATACCGGCTTGCAGACAGAGTGGTGTTTTCCAAAATCCGGGATCGGTTCGGCGGATGTCTGCAGGGGGCAATTTCCGGCAGCGCGACCATGAATGTGGAAGTCGGTTATTTCTTTGCGGACATCGGCATTCCGGTTTACGACTGCTACGGCCTGACCGAAACCACACCGGCTGTGACCATGAACTGCCCCGCGGCGCACAAACCCGGCAGTGTGGGACGTGCCATTGAAAAGGTGAGGGTGGTGATTGACAAAACCTTCAGCGAGGAAGGCGCAGAAGATGGGGAAATTGTTGTTTACGGCCCCAATGTCATGCAGGGATACCACAGCAATCCCGAAGCCACGCGGGCGGTGATGACCGAAGACGGCGGATTCCGCACCGGAGACCGGGGAAAACTGGATGCAGACGGTTTTCTTTTTATCACGGGCCGGATTAAAGAGCAGTACAAGCTGGAAAACGGAAAATATGTTTTCCCGGCCACTTTGGAAGAGGAGATCAAACTCCTGCCCTGGGTGGAAAATGCCATGATTTACGGCGATGGAAAGGCTTTCAACGTGGCGCTCATCATTCCGGATTTTGATGTGCTGGGGAAATATGCACAGGAAAAAGGACTTTCCTCTGATCCGGAAGAACTGGTGCAGAATGCACAGGTGCAGGAAATGATCAGCGGAGAAATCAACACATTCCTCAAGGGAAAATTCGGAGGGTATGAAATCCCCAAAAAATATATTTTCCTTTCCGAACCGTTCTCTCTTGACAACGGAACCCTGACCCAGACCATGAAACTCAAAAGACCGACCGTGCTGCAACGCTACAGGGATCAGATTGAAAGTGCCTACACCGAACTCCGATAAGTGACATCGGTTACAGATATAACCGGGACAACCTCTTGCGGCTGTGCCTCAAATCAACACTCCCTTCCCCTGAGGGAGGGGCCGGGGGAGGGTGAAAACTGCCTGTTTTATCCCCCTCCC
>CAZDIU010000391.1:0-3257 GCA_964505535.1 uncultured Desulfobacterales bacterium
TCATTTTGGACTCAGACAGGGCTGCGCGGAAATTCTGCAGGGCGGAGGCAGTCTGGGCCAAAGCCTGTTTGCGGCCGGTTCCGGCATTTCCGGTTTCCGCACCGTGCAGAGTGAACTGGAAGCTGAGGCGGACGCGCTGTTCAAACCCTCTGCCCAGAAACCCCGCATCAATGAGGCCATCAATGAATTCCGGCAGATGCAGAAAAACATCCGGGACACGCAACTGTCCGCGCAGGACTGGGAAAACCATGATCAGTCTCTGGGCAATGCGCAAAAGGAAAAGGAAAACTGCCAAAGGGAACTGGAAGCCAAAATCCGGGAGAAAAACCGGCTGGAGCGGATTTTGGAATCTCTGCCCCTGATCGCGCGCCGCGCGGAACTGCTGACAGTCTGTGAACCCCTGGCCCATGCTGTGCTGCTTCCGCCGGATTTTGCAGACCTGCGGCGCAAAGCGTCTGAAGAACTTCGCATGACACAAAGCATGGAAAAACAATCGCTTGCACATCTGAAGGAACTGCGTGAGTCTCTGGGAAAACTGCGGATTCCCGAAGGTCTGATTGCACAGGCCGATACCATCAATGCGCTGATACAGGAAAGAGGCAGTGTCATCAAGGCCGGAAAGGACAGACTGCGGCTGGAGGGACTGCGTATCAGCATGCGCTCTGATGCCCATGAAATTCTCCGCAATCTCCGGGGCGACATGAGCCTGGAACAGGCAGAGGAACTGCGTCCGGAAAAAGGGGACATTATCCGGATTCAGGAACTGGGAACCCGGTATGAGCGACTGATGGTGCGGTGTGAAAGCGCTCGTTCGGAAATTGCCAAACTTTCCGGTCATGTCCAAAAGGTGAAACAGCAGTTGGAGGAAAACGCGGGGGAAAAAGAGAAAGATACGGCTGAACTCCGTCAGATTATTGAAAGTGTCAGAAAACACGGGGATATTGAGGCCCAGCATGAAAATCTGGGTGCGGAAATCCGCAAGGCTGAAAACGCGCTGCAAACCGCGCTGAAAAAACTGCCTTTGTGGAAGGACAGTGCCGAGAAACTGGAATCCCTGCCCCTTCCTGCGGCAGAAACATTGGATGCATTTGAAAGAAAATTCGCATCCGCGCAGGATTTGCTCCGGCAGATTCACAAGGAAAAAGAGGATGCTGAGCGCAGACTTGCGGAAATTGAATCCCAAATCCGGCAACTGGGACTGGCCGGGGAAGTGCCTGTGGAAAAAGACCTGATGCTGTGCAGGGAAATCCGGGATTCCGGCTGGCAGATCATCCGGGGCAGGCTGGAAAACAGAGATGTGCCCGAAGCAGTTGCACAGGAATTCATCCAGCGGTTTTCTCCGGGGCGGACGTTGGCAGATGCCTATGAAACCAGCGTGCGCGGGGCTGATGAAATGGGAGACCGTCTGCGCCGGGAGGCGGATCGTTCTGCGCGCAAGGCTGCTCTGGTCGCGCAGGCAGAAAAGGAAAAGACGTTTCTGATCCGTGTCTGTGAAAAAAAGGAATCTGCGCAAAGGGAATATGCCCACCTGCAGCAGCAGTGGGAAGAAGCATGGGAGGAAAGCGGCATTTCTCCGCAGACACCTGCGGAAATGCGGGCATGGATGCACAGGCAGTCTGCCATTTCCGCCCAGTTGCGGGATCTGGGGGTGCTGCGGGAAAATGCGGAGCAGGTCCTGAACCTGATGCACAACTGCCGCAGGGAACTGAAACACTGTCTGGAATCTTTGGGAGAATCTGCGCAGCGGGGCGATGAGGAAAGTCTGTCCCGTCTGACAGCAAAGGCAGTGCGGACCGCAGATCGGCTGGATCAGATCCGAACTTCCCGAAAGCACCTGGAAAAAGAAAGAAAGGAAAGACAGGCTGAACTGCTGGACGCGCAGATGCGGGCTGAGACAGCAGCACAGGAAATGGCCCAGTGGCAGCAGGAATGGGCAAAGGCGCTGCGTCCTTTGGATTTGGAACCGGACGCGACCCCTGTCCAGGCCAATGCGGTTATTGAAGACCTCAAGGCGCTTTTTGCCAAAATCAAGGAAGCAAACGTGCTGGATCAGCGCATTCGCGGCATTGACCGGGATGCGGAATCCTTCAGTGACAGTGTGTTTTCTCTGGTGGCAAGGGAAGCGCCGGAACTGTCCGGTCTGCCTGCGGAACAGGCACTTGCGGAACTCCACGACCGCCTGCTCCGCGCCATGAAAATGCTCACAGAGCAGGAGGGGCTGAAAAAGCAGGTGCGCCAGGAAGAGGAAAAACTGCACAGGGCACAGGAGGAAAAAGCCGGGATTGAGACCCGGCTCCGCGGCATGTGCGAAACTGCCAAATGTGAGATTCCGGATCAACTGCCTCTGGCTGAGGAACGTTCGGCAAAACGCAGGGAAATTGAGGCGCAACTGGCACAGATTGCAGAACATCTGCGCAGACTCAGCCGCGGCGCGGTGCCGGAAGATTTTATTCAGGAAGCACGGAATGCGGATCCGGATGCCATTGACCCCCGGATCAAAAACCTTTCAGAGGAAATCCGGGAACTGGAAGCACGGAAATCCGCATTGGATCAGACCATTGGCAGTGAACGTGCGGAACTGGCCCGGATGAACGGAAGTGCAGCAGCCTCAGAATACAATGAACAGGCCCAAAGCATTCTGGCCGGAATGGAAAGGGACGCGGAGCAGTATATCCGGCTGCGGCTGGCCTCGGTCATTCTGCAACAGGGCATTGAGCGGTACAGGGAAAAAAATCAGGGACCCATCCTGAAACGATCCGGTGAGCTTTTTTCCCGCATGACTTTGGGGTCTTTTGCAGGTCTGCGCGCGGAATTCAATGAGAAAAATGAGCCGGTGCTGGCAGGCATTCGGGCCAATGGTCAGGGTGCTGTGTATGTGCAGGGCATGAGTGAAGGCACGGCAGACCAGCTTTATCTGTCCCTGCGTCTGGCCGCGCTGGAGGCATGGATGGAGAAAAGCGAGCCTTTGCCTTTTATTGCGGATGACATTCTGATTCAGTTTGACGATGAACGTGCGGGTGCCGCGCTGGAAGTGCTGGCCGGACTTTCCGCCAAAACCCAGGTGATTTTTTTCACCCATCACGGCCGCATGGTGGAACTGGCTGAAAAGCATCTCAGCGGAGATGCGGTGTTCATTCATGCCCTGTAATACCGATTCTCCATTGATTTGATGCAGCGCTTTCTGCACAGCCGGAAGTTTTCGGGTGTTCAAAAAACCGGATTTTTCGGAAAAATCCGGTTTTTCTGAGGAACCGGCA
>CAZDIU010000392.1:0-3215 GCA_964505535.1 uncultured Desulfobacterales bacterium
ACACGGAAACTTCTTTTTGTCTGCCTGCAGGTATCTTTTCAACGGGGAATCGGTATCACATATGAAATATCTTATTTTACAATGACATTCAACAGATTTCTGCATTTGTTCACAGCGGAAGGATTTCTTCTTGCCTCTGCCTCTCTGATCTGGTAGCGTTTCAATACGTTCCCAAAAATTTTCCGGCAGAATCAGATTTATTATGACACCGCTTGTCCATGCAGACGGGATTCTGTATTTGGGAGCGGAAAGTTCTGTGTATGCCTGCGGCATTGGAGCAATGATGAACAGTTATCGAAAAAATATGCTTTCAGAGCTGAATCTGGCTCTGGCACTGCATGAAAGTATTCAGGAGGAAGAAAAATGCCGGGCGCAGGCTGCTGTGGAGGCCATCAACCGCATTCGCGATATTTTGTACCGCAAAGCGGATGAACTGGGCTATACTGCCGCATGTGCAGACAGTATTCCCGAATGCAGAGGGGAATGCTGCAAATGGCATTTTCCCCAAAATCTGGACTGCACAGATTTTTTTGTCATGCTTTCCGCAATTCCGCGGGAAGAACATGAATCTCTGAGACAACGACTGTCAACGGAAAGCCGGATACACCAATGCCCTTTCCTTGATCCGCACGGCTGCATCTTTTCCTTTTCAGCCCGGCCTCTTGTCTGCTCAAATGCCTGGCCCTGCTTTATGGGGGATGAATATCATGCTTTTCTGGAAGCGCAGTACAAAAAAATCAGCGGACAGTATGCTGTGCTCAGGGAACTGCGGACCCGGCATCAGCCCTGAGCGCTGCTCTCAGACTTTTTTTTCCAGAGCTTTCCGGATGGTTTCAGCCATTTCCCCTGTGCTTACGGGCTTGGTGACATAATGGCACAGGGCTGCCTGATTTTCGGGAGCATCCTCTGAAACGGCCTGTGCAAAACCGGAACAGAGGATAAAGGGCAGATCCGGCCGGATGCGCCTGATATTCCGGATCAAATCTGTGCCGCTCAGATGCGGCATGGTCTGATCCGTAATCACCAGATCATATCGGTCCTGCCTGTTGAGAAATATTTCAAGAGCCTTGACACTGCTTGTCTGAACATCCACCGTATAACCGAGACCGGTGAGCATCTCGGCAAGGGCCTCCACAATCACTCTTTCATCATCAATGAGCAGTATTTTTTCACACCCGCTGGGAAGGGGATGCTCCTCTGACGCACTTCCTTCAGGGGAAATACTGCGAATTTTGGGCAGATAGACAAAAAAACTGCTCCCCTTTCCTTTTTCACTGCGGACATGGATGTGACCGCCGCTGTTTTTCACAATCCCGTGAACCACTGCCAGTCCCAGCCCGGTTCCCTTGCCCGGAGCTTTGGTGGTGAAATAGGGATCAAATATTCTTCCCAGAATATCCGGGTCCATTCCCTCCCCTGTATCGCTGAGCATCAGCCGCACATAAGGTCCAATCTCCATGTCCGGATGAGACCTGACTTCGTCAGGCCCCATAAAAACCTCCCGCAGATCCACTTCCAGGATTCCCCCGGTTTTTTCCATTGCATGAAAGGCATTGGTTCCCAGATTCATGACAATCTGGTGAATCTGCACCGGATCGGCAAAAACCTTGCCGCATTGGGGATCAGTATGCTGACGGATTTCAATGGAGGATGGCAGTCCTGCTTTCAGAAGTCTCAGCGCTTCTGCAAGAATCGGCTGCAGCGCTGTCGCACATTTTTCATGCTCACTCTGACGGCTGAAAGTCAGAATCTGCCGGATGAGCTCTTTGGCCCGGTTCGCTGCATTGATGATTTCCGTCATGAATTTTTTTCTTTTCGCGTCTTCCAGTTTTTCCATCCGGCCCATTTCCGCATAGGAAAGGATGGGGACAAGAATATTGTTGAAGTCATGGGCAATCCCTCCTGCAAGTGTCCCTATGGCCTCCATCTTCTGTGCCTGGCGCAGTTTGGTCTCCAGTTTTTTGGATTCGGTAATGTCAAAAACATAACCCATGAGCTTTTCCAGATTCCCGTTTTCATCAAATATGCCGATGACATTTTCAATCACATGCAGGGGTCTGCCGTTTTTGTCTCTGAGTTCTGATTCATAATATTCCAGCTTTTTTTTCTGACGGAGCAGGGCCAGCATCCTGCCGCGCTCCTGCTGATTTGGATAGAACTGGACGGCATTGCACTGAAAGGTCTCTTCCACAGATGCAAAACCGAAAATTTTTGCCATCGCGGGATTGCATTCCATAATCCGGCCATCCACATGAGTGATATAATCCCCGGTCAGATCATTCTCAAAAAACTGGCGGTACCACTGTTCCCTTTCCCGAAGTTTCTCTTCCATCTCTTTTCTGACAGAAATATCCGCGGCTGTCACCAGAAGCCCTTTCTGTCCTTCAAAGCAGATGGGCGAAATGGTGAGATCAATCCATTTTTCCCGGAGATCCTTTGTGACAATCTTGATTTCATGACGCATCACATATTCTTTTCCGGAGCGTATCTGCCCAATGAGTTCTCTGATGGCATTGCGGAAATCAATATGGACAATGTCGCTGTAGGATTTTGTCAGCAGGTGGTCTTTGGAATATCCGCAGATGCTTTCCGCAGATGGGTTGACATAGCGGAAACTGTCATCCTGTATGATAAAAATGCCGGAACTGGTGTTTTCCGTAAGGGCACGGAACATGGCCTCACTTTCCCGCAGGGCTTTTTCCATCTGCCTGCGGATCGTGATGTCCCGGATAATGCCCCGGTATCCGCCCACCATGTCATTGCACCACTTGACCGTGGAGGTGAGCAGGCAGCAGATCTGCCGTCCGTCTTTTGTGCGAAACATCACTTCATAATCCTTCACAAAGCCCTGACATTCAATCTGCGCCTGAAACCGTTTCCGATCTTGGGGATCAAGATATATCTGCCGGATATTCATTTCTTCGGCCTCGCTGCGGGTATAGCCGAACAGATCCAGAAATGCCTGATTGACCGTGACAATTTTTCCCTCTTTGCCGGTTTCATAAATCGGATCTTTGCTGTCCTCAAACAGACAGCGGAACCGTTCCTCACTTTTTCTGAGTTTCTCCTGTGCGTCCCGGATGGACCGGAAAAGCGGGGCAATATGGGAAATGCCCAGAAAGAGAAACAGGGAAGTGCCCAGGGCAATCCATTCCGCGGAAATGTCAATGGATGAGACCGGAATTTCGCTGAGCAGGATGCTGATCAGGGTCATG
>CAZDIU010000393.1:0-3197 GCA_964505535.1 uncultured Desulfobacterales bacterium
TTTTCACCCTCCCCCTGCCCCTCCCTCAGGGGAGGGGAGTCTTAAGGAAACGGCATTGACCATAGGTTTTATCAACAGATTTGATGACCCACCGCCGCCCTTATTCCGTAAAACCCGGCGCAGGTCCGGCATCCCTGTCTGAAGCATTTTCCCCGGCTGTTTCGTAAGAGGATTCCCCTTCCTCTCCGCTTTTGCGGATGCGCAGATCCAGTCCGATGTCCTCTGCTTTCTGCCGGTAGGATCCGCTTTTCAGGCGGACAGCCTCCATGGGTTCCACAACAATTGCTGCCCTGGCCTGCACAGGGCAGTGAAATTCACAGAAACCGCATCCTGCGCATCTGCTTTCATTGACAAAGGGAACAGGCACTTTCTGATCCGGCAGGATTTTCAGATCAATGGCATTATAGGGGCAGACCTCATCACAGACCAGACATTTGCGGTCAAATTCCCAGGCCAGGCATTTGTGCCGGAGAATCTGTGCTGTTCCAACCTTGGCACATATTTTTTCTTCCATCGGCAGAGGAGTAATGGCCCCGGTCGGGCAGACCTGTCCGCAGGTATTGCACTGGGCTTCGCACGGGCCGCGGCGCGGGGTGATAACCGGGCTGAAGAATCCGTGAAATCCCGTGATGAGACCAGCGGGCTGCAGGGTGTTCGTGGGACAGGCTTTCATGCACTCGCCGCAGCGGATGCAGCGTCTGAGAAAATCCTTTTCCGGCACTGCTCCGGGCGGACGGATCAGCGCGGGATCAGCGATCTGTCCGGAAACAGTGTCATTGCGAAGGTATGGCAGGCCGGTCATGGAAATGGCAGCCATCCCCATACCGGAAACAGCGGCTCCGAGCAGTTTCCGCCGATCTCCGGAAAAATCTGACTGCATAACAGCAGGTTTTTCATGGCCGGATGAGGAAAATGAAAAAGAAACAGCCTGCACAGGGCAGACCCGGACACAGGTTTGACAGGCAATGCACTCTGTGTGACTGGTGCTCAGGGGATTCTCGGCAATGGCATCCATCGGACATTGTTTCCGGCATTTTCCGCATTGTGTGCAGTCCGATGAAACCCGGCGCCGAATCAGAGGGCTGAAGGAAAACAGGGCAAAAAGGGCGCCTGCCGGGCAGAGATTCCGGCACCAGAAACGGGGAGAAAGAAAGGCACAGGCAAATATACACCCAAAAATCAATACAGTGACCCATTGCAGGGCAAAACGGGGCGAGTCCGTCTGCGCGTAGGCAAGAGAGGTCATATCCAGACTGTCTGCCAGGGGGCGCACAGCGCTCAGTCCCGTATCTGCAAGCAGGCAGAGAATGGGATAAATGATCAGACCACAGAAACGGGTAATCAGGGAAAGAGGGGAACCCAGAAAAACAAAGGATACGCCCATGAAAGCTGAACCCAGAATCAGAAGCAGAAACAGGTATTTGATTTTTCTCCGGCTGACAGTGCGCACATTTGCATTTTTCGCATTTTGTTTATCCCCGGATTTGCGGGAAACGAACAGCTGATCTGCCATGTCAATGGTGGTTCCCATAGGGCAGAGCATACTGCAGAAAAATCGTCCGATTATGGGTGTGAGCGCCAGAATCAGGGCACCCGTCCACAGCGAAGTGACAAAATTTCTGCTGCTCAGGCAGGTTCCGGCAAAAACAAGGGGGTCCATGCGCAGAAACATATCCACCGGAACCGGGGAGGTCAGCGGAAACGCGGCCAGCCAGAGCAGGATGGAGAAAAGCCCGAAACTGAGGGCTTGCAGTATACGCTGAAACGGTATTTTTTTCATGGGATCATCCGCACAAACAGATCATCGAGCATTTCTTCGGCTCTGTGCAAAGCCTCCGGAGAGAGAAAATGCGAATCCAGTTCCCTGAAAATGACATCATAAGGGGAGGAAAGCGCTCCCGCAGGGGCATAGTTGACAGGGCTTCTCCTGTACAGATGATCCTCAAAAAAATAATTGCAGAGGTTTGTGCCTGAACGGAAAGGCCATTGGATTCTGAAATGCAGAAATTCCCGGAATACATTGCTCCGGTTTGGATTTCCGGTGAAATCCCCTGTATTCACCTTCCGTCCCAGACGGGTTTCCGCTTCCCGGAAAAACGCGTTCAGCAGTGCCAGTTCTGTTGTCACCAGACCGAAGCTGTACCAGTCCTGTGCAACGGAACGGACAATCTGCTTGTATGCTTCGGGCAGTTCTTTGCAGGCCGGGCAGAAATAGCTCCGGCAGGCCATGCCGCCATAGTGACTGAGTCCCCTGAAATCCACGCCTGCATTGCCGTCTGCCAGCGGATGCAGCAGACAGCCCGCGCGGGACAGGTTTTCTCCAATCAGGCCGATGTAAGGGCAGTGGTGAAATCCGGGATAAGGTCTGTCCTGACATTCTCTGAATTCCATTTCCCTCTGAAAGGCAGCAATGCCTTTGGGAGTACGGGGAACATTGGCAAATGCACGGGAGCGGAACGCGAGCATTTCTGTCAAAGCCTCCTGTGAGGTATCTGCCACATTGTACAGTCCGCAGCACGCAGCGCAGGAGATATGCTCATTCACCTGGCAGAGATACACTCCTCCGGGGGTTTTGTCATCCAGATGTTTCAGATTCATTGACATATTCAGGTTTTTTTGCCCCTCTCAGGTTATGAAAATCTGAGGACACTGTGAATCTGTGCCGTGATAACCGCAAAGGACGCCATAATTCGGAATTGGGGATAAAAAAAGGGTTGCATCCTTTCAGATGCAACCCTCTGCTACTTCAAACCGGTTCGCTCAGAAAATTAGTGAGCTTTTGCAAACAGACCGGCAATCGCGGCTGCCTGCGGATGTGCGTAGATAAGAATCAGTGCAATAACCAGAGCGTAAATACACAGAGATTCGATCATGGCCAGACCGATCAGCAGGGTAACGGTGACTTTACCGGAAGATTCGGGATTTCTTGCGATACCCTCAACAGCGGCTTTCAGACCCAGACCCTGGGCAATACCGCAACCGAAAGCAGCCACTGCAATTCCAAAACCGGCAGCAGTCACACACGCGATAAAAAACTCCAATGCAAACTGTTCCATTTCTCTACATTTCCTCCTTTAAATAAGTTGATTTGATATTCAGCTTCTTCCATTATCCCATTAACAGCGAAGCATACATCCGTAAAAATTAATGTGCGTGTTCCATTGCACCCGTAAAGTACATGATGGAGAGCAGGAAGA
>CAZDIU010000394.1:0-3145 GCA_964505535.1 uncultured Desulfobacterales bacterium
ACCCTCATCTCCCATGTAATGCGCCCGAACCAGTTCTCCGTCCCGAAAGGAAATGCGGGCAGTTCCCCGGCTCAGATCAAGAATCAGTATGCCGGTTTTCTGATGGCTGTTGAGGGTCTGAAACAGTTCGGGCGGCTGCATTTCACTCAGCTTTCCCACCATGCCGGAGGAAAATTCCTGGGCTCTGGCCACATTGATGTTGGTCAGACGCCGGGCCAGCATCTTGGCAAAATACATCTGCAGAGAGGGGAAACGGTTGAGCACCTGCCGGAAATCTCTGCTGCTGATGTACAGCACCTTGGCGGCTTCCACCACTTTTACAGTTGCGCCCACCGGGTCCCCGCTGAGCAGGCTCATCTCTCCGAAGATTTCCCCTGAACCCAGAAACGCGATGCTGACATCCGCGTCCTCCAGTATTTCAACTCTGCCGGAGACAAGGATGTACAGGTTCCTGCCCGGTTCCCCTTTCCGGATGACAGTTTCCCCCTCCCCGTATTTTTTCAGTTTCAGAAAAGAGATGATTTCCTTGATATTCTCTCTGGACAAATCCTGAAACAGGGAGAATCCGGCCAGCAGATCCGCAATGGAATTCAGTTCATCCTCTGATTTCCTGATGGGCGGCATACCCGCGGACGGATCCTTTTTGTATCCCAGACGGATTTTTCCGCTGCATCCGCCGCAGTAAAATGTCTGTTTGGATTCCGCACCGTCCTTTTTTCCCAAAATTTCTGAAATGTCTTTTACCAGAATCAGACAGACCGCCTTGTCCGGCGGAACCATGAGCGCGTTGCCGGA
Source organism: uncultured Desulfobacterales bacterium (assembly GCA_964505535.1). Taxonomy (GTDB): domain Bacteria; phylum Desulfobacterota; class Desulfobacteria; order Desulfobacterales; family Desulfococcaceae; genus JAABRU01. The sequence continues at coordinate 796 of CAZDIU010000394.1, forward strand.
AAGGCTGAACTCATCGCCCAGACTATAGAGAGGACAGTGTGTATTTTCAATAATTTTTATAATGGCATCCGGAAATTCCATATCCCTTGTCCCTGACTTCGGATCGCACAGAGCCTATCCGATATCTTTTTCTTCATCAATTTTTCTGATACCTTCCATGAGCAGCCACATGAAATCCCCCAGCGGAGACGATTTCTTCTCTTCCGGATTCATTTCGGAACTGAATCGGAACTGCCCGGAATTTTGACCGAGAATCTCAAAAAAGGCGTCTGTGCCTGTGATGGGGCCGTAAACAGCGCGGATCAGTTCGCCATCCCGGAAACAGACCCGTGCCTTTCCCCCGGAAAGCGTAAACTCCACCGCGCCTGTTTTCCCGTTGGCATTGAGGGTCTGAAAGAGTTCCGAGGGGTTTATGTCAGACAGACGGCCCGCCATGCCCGATGCCAGTTCCTCAGAGATGGCCATGTTGCTTTGGGAAAGCCGTCTGGCCAGCATTTGGGCCAGATACCGCTGCACTGAAGGATAATGCTCCAGAATCCGAAGAAAATCCTTTCCTCTGATATACAGCATCCTTGCGGGTTCCATAGCCCGGACCGTTGCAGCAACCGCTTCACCGCTGATAAGACTCATCTCTCCGAAAACCTCACCTTTTCCCAGATACGCGATATGGACGCCTCTTTCTCCGGTCACATCCACCTTTCCGGAAAGGATGATGTAGAGATTCAGTCCCGGATCTCCTTTGCGGATAATGGTTTCTCCTTTGGCAGCCTGGCGGAATTTCAGAAAAGTTCCCAGCCCGCCCAGTTGGTTCTCGCTGAGCCCCCTGAACATGGGATATTGGGCAAGGGCCTTGACAATCGACCGGATTTTCTCATACTTTTCCTGAATTTCAAGGGATTCCGGAAAAGCGTTCCCCTCCCTTCCCTCCAGACGCACAAGACCGGAACAGCCTTTTCGGGGACCGCTGCAGATGAAATAATACGGCGGATTTCCCTCTGCCCGTTTGGACAGTTTTGCAGCTTCGCTGATATCTCCGACCAGAATAATGCAGGAGGGTTTTCCCGGAGGAAACATCAGGGAAGCGGCTGACAGGGTGAAGACATCGCCCGGCCCGTACAGGGGACATTGATTTGATTCGATAATTTTCAGGATGGTTTCCGGAGGTTTCATCTTCACTTCCTTTCTGAAGATTGAAATACAGCCCAAAACCGCCTCTTCGGACAGTGGCAGGACCGGGCTTACGGATACTGAGGTTACAAAATTACAGCACAATGGTCAAGAAATTGTCCGTATCTGAAAAACAAATATTTTGCAGGCTGCGGATTTCATATGCCAAGACATGCCCCGGAACCCGGTTTTTCCGGAAATGCAGAAATTAATGATTGCGCTTTTTGTGAAAAATGTCTACAAGTTTTATGTTTTTCTGTTTACAACCCCATCCATCAATGAAAGGAGAAAGAGAAAAGTGAAGAAAAGAGTTGTGGTTGCAAGTGTGCTGATGGTGACGGCCTTTCTGTTCTGCGTATCATCTCTTTATGCAGAATCAAAGGAATACCGTGTGGGCTGTGCATTTGCCATAACCGGCAGTGCCTCCTGGCTGGGCGAGCCCCAGAAAAACACGGTGGAGATGATTCAGAAGGAAATCAACGATGCAGGCGGCATCAACGGCAGAAAACTGGTTCTTTTCATCGAGGACACCCAGGGCGAAAACACCCGTGCCGTGAATGCCGTCAAAAAGCTGATCAAAAAAGACAGGGTCTGCGCCATTATCGGTACCTCCCGGAGCGGAACCAGCATGGCAGCGATTCCGGTGGTGGAAAAAGAGGGAATTCCCATGATTTCCTGTGCTGCGGCAGAAAGCATCACCACGCCTGTGGCAGAGCGCAAATGGGTGTTCAAGGTGGCCCAGAATGACAGTGACGCGGTGCGCCGGATTTATGAGGATCTGATTGCCGCAGGCATCAAAGACGTGGGAATCATGAGCGGCACAACCGGATTCGGAGATGCCGGACGCATCCAGTTGAAAGCCCTTGCCGGAGAATACGGGATCAATATTCTTGCGGATGAAACCTATGCGCCTGCGGATACAGACATGACCGCGCAGTTGATCAAAATCCGAAATTCCGGGGCCAAAGCCATTGTGAACTGGTCCATTGTGCCTGCCCAGGCCATTGTTCCCCAGAACATGAAGCAGTTGAAGATGGAGATTCCCCTGTACCAGAGCCACGGATTTGCCAATGTCAAATATGCCGAAGCTGCGGGAGCGGCTGCCGAGGGACTGATCTTTCCCGCAGGAAGAATCATGGCCGCAGATACGGTTGCAGATGACCATCCCCAGAAAAATATTCTG
>CAZDIU010000395.1:0-3115 GCA_964505535.1 uncultured Desulfobacterales bacterium
GTAGGGGTGAAAACCACAACGGTTTCCACACTTGCCCTGATGGGATTCTCCCGGTTCCGGGGATATGAGTATCCGCAGATATTCCACCGTACCATTCCGGGTTCAGCCGTATGGAAAGCTGTCAATCTGGTCATACTCGGCATGATTTTCATCACAGGTGCGATAATGCTTCTGATGATGACGGAACTGGGTGATATTTCGCATATGGAATCCAGAGGAAAATTTCTGGAATACTTTTTTGAGACGGTCAGTGCGTTTGGAACAGCAGGGCTTTCAACCGGTGTTACCGGTGGACTTTCGCTGCCGGGAAAGCTGATTATCACAGCACTGATGTTCGTGGGGCGGCTGGGCCCGCTGGTCATCGGCATTGCCATCAGCCGGAAACAGAGCAGTCTGTATTATTATGCAGAAGAAGACATTATGATAGGATGAGCAATGAAACAGTTTGCCATTATCGGTATGGGAAAATTCGGTTATTATCTGGCTATCCATCTGCATGAAAAAGGACATGAGGTCCTGGCCATTGACAGGAAACCGGGCCTGATTCAGGATATCAGGGATTATGTCAGTCAGGCTGTGGTGGCTGATGCAACAGATATCAAAGCCCTGGAGTCGCTGGGTGTCAAAGATATGGATACGGTGGTTGTCTGCATTGGAACCAATCTGAGCGATTCCATTCTCACCACCCTCAATCTGAACGATCTGGGGGTGAAACATCTGCTGGCCAAGGCCACCAGTGAATCCCATGCCCGGATTCTGAAAAAAATCGGTGCGCATGAGATTGTTTTTCCTGAAAAGGATCAGGCCACTCATCTTGGGGAACGGCTCCACAATCCCAATCTGCTGGATTATCTTCCGTCCATGGAAGGCTGCAGCATTGTCCGGATTCCTCCTCCCAAATCCTTTATCGGAAAGGCATTGCGGGAACTGAATCTCATCAACCGGTTCGGGGTGCAGGTGGTGGCCATGCGGAAAAAGGATTCGGAAGATCTGAATATCATTCCCACAGCCAACTATGAACTCACAGAAAACGATCTCATGATTATCCTGGGCCCGAATGAAGCCCTGAACCGCCTGCAGCATGAGGATGTGTCAAAAACAGACTTGATGACCGGGGATTGATGGACACATGCCCAATTGGTTCTCAGATTTCTGTTCTCCCTTTTGCGCAGGGGAGGATTTTTATTCATCCGCCCGGAAAATTCTCCCTTACTCCCATTGCTGTCAGGTTAAGACTGGCCGGGAGTGCCAAAGTGAAAGTTTGTCTCTGTTTTTATGAATAAGTTGAGTCTTCCTAACTTTCAGTTCGGACTTCGCCGCTCTTAACCTGACGGCAATGCCTTTAATCCTCCCTTTGGAAAAGGGGAAAATGATGACCGGGGGACTTTTAAAAATAAAACACGCTCTGAGATGCCATACTGTCCGGGCAGCATAAATCTGTTCCAAATCCCACAGAAAAAATTACAGGTGGAATTTTTTCAATTTGATGTCTTTTCACTGAGAAGGGAGGAATCATGTATCTCGCCAGAAAAAAAACCGGAAGACAGGTTCGTTACTGCATCAGAGAATCCTATGCGGACGGCGATCAGATGTGCTGCCGGGATCTCTTTGATCTGGGAGGAAATCCTGCCAGATATATCATTTATCCGGGCGGAAATGCCTATTACATAGAGGATACGGTGGAAGAGAGGCTGAGGTCTCAGGGCTGCTGCCCATGCGGGGATGAACTGGATGCCATTTTCTGGCCCTTTGTCCGGCATGACATCCGCAGAGCATTGGAGCATTTCCGTTCCCGCGGGGCAAATCATGCTTCCAGATCGGACAGGGAAATCCGGCCCGGTTCTGATTTTCATCTCTTTGACCGCCGCAGAATCCATTTTCTGAAATACGGACAGATGGATCAGGGCAGAATCGGGCAGGTTTCCCCCAAACTTTTTCAGGTTCTCTGCCGCAAATCCAGAGATGAGATCGAGCAGTATTTCATGAATGAGGAAAGGATCCTCAAGGAACATGAGTTCAAGAACTACGTTTTTGTGATCTTCGACATGCAGAAACATTTTTCCCAGGGCTTTGCCAAAACCATGCCCCAGGCGCTGGATCAGGAAAAGGTGGATGAATTTTTCATGGAGGAAATCTGCCGGATAAATGGGGATTCCGGATTCTGGGCCGGAATGGATGACTGCACAGGGCTCCATGAGTATCTGATCCGCTATGTCACCATGTTTTTTGACAATGATTATGGCAGAAGCACCTATCTGGAGGAAATGATCCAGAACTGGATGAACAGTCGGCGGGATTACAATCCCCCGCAGAAAAAACGCACGGCAGACATGAAAGAGGCTGTCACCATCTTCGGTGTCAGTGAAAGCGAACTGCGGGCTATGGGCAGACGGGAACTGACCAGACTCTACCGCCGGAAAGCGCGTGAACTGCATCCGGATCAGGGCGGAGATTCTGCCGCGTTTATCCGTCTGACTGAGGTTTATCAGGAATTCCGGGAAAGGAAACAGTAAAAAAGCGGGGAAAAGAGAGATGATGAGTTTGCTTGACAGGGTAAAAAAAGTCAAAAGCAAAAATTTCATGGAGGCAGTGGCCGCAGGCAGCGCAATGGTCGCGTTTGCAGACGGACTGGTGCGGCCTGAGGAAGTGGACAAACTGCTGGAATATGTCCGCATGGATGATAATCTCAGGGTCTTTGATTCTCTGGAGGTCTTGGAAACCTTTGAAAAATATATTCATCAGTTTGAGTTTGATTTTCAGATTGGAAAAGAAAAGGCCCTCAAAACCATACGCAGGATTGACAGAAACACCGAAGAGGCCCGGCTCCTGATTCTGGTGTGCATTGCCATAGGAAGCGCGGACGGAGAATTTGACAACAACCAGCGCCTGGTTGTGCGGGAAATGTGCCGCATACTGGGAACTGATCACAGACAGTTTGATTTGAATCTGCGCGCTCCTTCCCCCAAAGATTTTCCCAAAGGAAAAGAATCCCGTCCCCGGGGGGTTCTGCCGGGCAATATTCCGGACTGGATGAAAAATCCGCCCCGGCTGCATACGCCGCCAAAAAAAGAGGATCGGATGCCGGAGTGGATGCGCAACCCGCCCCGGCTGCCGG
>CAZDIU010000396.1:0-3057 GCA_964505535.1 uncultured Desulfobacterales bacterium
TTTCATTGCCTTCAATGATGGTGTTTTCATACTGAACCGTTGCAGACAGATAGGCCGGACCTTTGCTGTACATGAGATTGTCTATCCAGGTGTTGGAAAGTCCGTAATGCTCCACTGCTCCCTCAAACTCTTTGAGAAAATTCACCACTTCAGGTCTGCCCAGATCTTCGGGCGTCAGCCCGTCTGTTTTATCCAAAGCCGCATAGACTTCTGAAATAACCGTCAGAAATCCGGAATTGGCATCCGGGTGCGCATGTCCCCATCTGAATTTTCCCCATTCCGGATGGCCGTAGGCAGCCCAGCCCTGCGGATTGGCCGCGACTTTTGCAATATCTTTCCATGAAATGGGGCCGGGATAGCCCAGAACTTTGGCCATGGGTTCCCACATGCCAATGATAAGGGGGATGTTGACCAGATCCGTATAATCCTGAAAAAGCCTTTTCATACGGACATTGCGCCAGTGGGAATCAGCCATATGCAGCCAGGATTCATCGCCGGGTGACCACATATCCGGTTTTATCTTTCCCTCTTTGAGATCATCAAGGCTTCCGCCTGAGGTGACATGAAAGACTTTGACTTTGATGCGTTTTCCCTCTGACATGTGCCGGGCATCATTGAACTGCCTGACCATTTCATTGATCCAGTTTGCTTTGGCGCTTGAAGAGTGAAAATTCAGTTCAAGCACCTGATCGGAAGCTCCGGGAGGCTGCTGCTGCGGGCCGCTTTGTCCTGCGGGCATCTGTTTTGTCTGATAACGGCTGTACGCATACCAGGTCAAACCGCATACAACAGCCATAAGCACAATCCAAAAAAAGGAGCCGGTTTTTTTTGCCATTTTTCTCTCCATTGGGATACGGGGTTGTATTTGCAGAGTGTGATATATCATCATAACGGCATCGGGTTCAAATGGCAAGATGTTTTCAACCGGAAACATCCCGATATTCCGGCCCCCCTCCAAAAGGACGCTGCACACAGCTTCATCGGCAGTGGGTCAGAACCGGTGAACACCTGTTTTTTGACCGCAGAGTCACGCAGAGTTTTTTCTGCGGGAACTTCAGATCCAAAAAAATCAACCCGTTTGATCCACTGCCACTTCATCCTGCCGCGAAAATGCGGATTCGCATCTGCCTTGACAAGCCTTATCCCTGACTTATTTTTTCAGACATTGAACGGTGTTGCGGATTTCAAAATTCCAGACGGATGAGGTGATTCATGCCGCAGATGATTTCCATTGTGGGAAAATCCGGTTCCGGAAAAACCACGCTGATTGAAAAACTGATTCCGGAACTCAAAAGGCGCGGATACCGCATCGGAACAGTCAAGCATACCCATCACACCATTGAGGCAGACAAAAAAGGCAAGGACAGCGCACGGCACAGGGAGGCGGGAGCGGATACTGTGATACTGGCCGCGCAGAAACAGATTTTTATGGTCAAAGATATGCCATGCGACAGCCTGGACAGTCTGGAAATCTATTTTCAGGACATGGATCTGGTGATTACAGAGGGGTACAAGAATGAAAAACGCCCCAAAATAGAGGTGTTCCGGATGGGAGCGCACAAAACCCCTCTGTATGCGGAGCACACAGACAGTCATTTTGCGGCTCTGGTGACAGATGCGGATATGGCTGCGGATATTCCCTGCTTTGGCATGGAAGACATCAGAGAACTGGCAGATTTTGTTGAAAAGCATTTTCTTATTCCCCAAAAGGAGGCAATATGAAAGAACTTCTGATTTTTCTTGGTGTTATCGGTGTATGGTTTGTTTTGCAGATGTATATTCTGCCGAAAATGGGCATTTCCACCTGAATGCGGAATGCCTGCCAGGTGGCAGACAAAAACAAATCCCCCTTTGAAGAATACAAGGAAAAATAAACCCTTTTTTGCAATCCGGGCTGTGGAATCCGGCAGCCCGGTGCGCATTTTTTTGACAAAAAGATGAGATACAGTGACAGCACATCCTTCCCTTCCCAAATCCTTTAAGAAAAAATATCCCTTTTCCCTTGGGACCACCTCTTTCATTTATCCTGATGATTATCTGCCCAATGTGCGGATGCTCGGCCCTTTTCTGGATGAAGTGGAACTGCTGCTGTTTGAAAGCCGGTGGCCGGACAGTCTGCCCTCGGAAACGATGATTGCGGAACTGGCACAGGCAGGGGAAGAATTTGATCTCACATACAATATTCATTTGCCCACAGATGTGTCTCTCAGTGATCCGCAAGAGTCAAATCGAAAACAGGCCGCAGAAATCCTGCGCTCGTTTATCCGCAGATGCCTTCCTCTTTCCCCGTCCGCATTCGCTCTCCACCTTCCCTGCGATATTCCTTTGCAGGATAAAAATGAGATACAGCAATGGCAGAAAAGATGCGCGGACGGGCTTGCAGTCCTGCTGGATGCAGTTGCGGATACCCGTATGCTGGCTGTGGAAACCCTGATGTATCCATTTGAAATTGCGGAACTGTTAATACGGAAATTTGATTTGTCAGTCTGCATGGATACCGGACATCTGATGCTCTGCGATTTTGATGTGAAAAATTTTTGGGAGCGTCATGCACATCAGATTCCTCTCATACATCTTCACGGGATCCGGGAAGGAACAGATCATCTGTCTTTGGATAACCTGTCCGCAGCACAGGCAGATATTATCCGGAAAATTCTGAAAAATTTCAAAGGGGTGGTGTCTCTGGAGGTTTTCTCTTATAAGCATCTGCTCCCCTCTTTGGAGTTTCTGAAAAAAATTCTGCTTTCAGAATAATTTTTTGACTTTCGGACAAAATTCTGAGAAAATGGAAAAACAGAATTCGGGAAAATTGCAGTCAGGGCAGGAACGGGCATGAATGAATTGCAGGAAATATTTGAAAAATCGGTGAACAGTCCCCACAATGCGGCCTTCATGTGGGCATTTAAGAAAATTCCGGTGGCACAGGGCTTTTTTCAGACCTGGCTTCCGGAGAGGATCAGGAAACATATTGACTTTGACAGTCTGGAAATCACGGACGGAAGTTATACCATTACTTGAAACATTTTCATGTTACAGTGCATACTGAACGTACAGCAT
>CAZDIU010000397.1:0-3055 GCA_964505535.1 uncultured Desulfobacterales bacterium
CATGCTTGCCAATCCCCGGAATTTCAGGGCCAAAGAGTTTGCCTGAGGCGGAATCCGACAGGGGAACGCGTTAATTGCAGCACTCCACTGAAGCCTGTTCACAGCCGGGCGACAGCACCTCCCGAATTGCCTTGGCAATTTCCACCCTGAGCACCGGTTTCATGATGATTTTCCGGATACCGATGGCACTGCGTTTTTCCTCAGAAAGAATTTCACTGAAACCCGTGCAGAGAATCACCGGTATATCTCCGCGAATCTGTATCACTTCTCCGGCCAGTTCCACACCGCTCATATTCGGCATGGTCAAATCCGTGATGATCAGATCGAAATTTTTCGGCCCGGCCTGAAATGCACACAGGGCCTCCACACTGCTGGTTCTGGCTTTCACCCGGTATCCCAGTTCTTCCAGCATGGACTGCAGCATACGGACAATGGAAAGTTCATCGTCAACCAGAAGAATGCGTTCATTTCCTCCGACCGCGGGGCCTTCTGAAACAGACGGGGGAGGGAGCGGACATCTGTCCTGCCGGGGCAGACAGATTTCAAACACTGTGCCTTTTCCCGGCTGACTGTAAACCGAGATATGGCCTTCGTGCGTTTTCACAATGCCATGGACAATGGAAAGCCCCAGACCTGTTCCTTTTCCTGTTTCCTTGGTGGTGAAATAGGGATCAAAGATTCTTCCCATGACCTCCCGTGTCATACCGCAGCCTGTGTCGCTGACCGTCAGTTTCAGATATTTGCCCGGAAACATGTCCGGACTGGGTTTCCGGTCTTTTTCTCCGATGCAGATCGGTTTGAGGCCAACAGTCAGTATGCCGCCTCTGTCTTCCATCGCATGATAGGCATTGGTGCACAGATTCATGAGGATCTGGTGAATCTGGGAAGGATCCGCGATCACACAGGGGCATTCTTCTGCAATATTCTGACGGATTACGATATTCGGAGGCAGGGTGGCGCGAAGCAGTTTTACGGTTTCCCTGATAATGGGATCAATTCTGAGGGGTTTGCGCTCCTGGCGGCTCTGACGGCTGAAAGTGAGAATCTGCCCGACCAGTTCCCTTGCCCGATCCGCGGCCTTGAGAATTTCCATCATGTTTTTCCGTGCGGAACTTTCGGGCGGCAGCGCATTCAGGGACATTTCCGCATATCCCATGATGGGGAAGAGAATATTGTTGAAATCATGGGCGATTCCACCGGCCAGAGTGCCGATGGATTCCATCTTCTGGGATTGAAGAAGTTGGGCCTCCAGCAGTTTTCTGTCCTCTGTTTCTTTTTTTAACTGCGCATAGAGTTTTTCCAGGCAAAGTTTGTTTTCGCGCAGTTCAGTGACAAAGGTGTCGGTCCGTTCACGGATCATGGCCGAAACCGATTTCATGATGGAAAAGGAAATGGAAGCGGATTTGGAAATGACCCTGCTGAAATCATCCCGCCGGATGGACAGGAGCCGGACAGGGGTTTGGGCAGTAACCGTGGCACTGCGGGGAAAATGATCGATCAGGGCCAGTTCTCCGAACAGTTGCCGGGGACTGTATACCGCCAGCAGATCCTTTTGGGAACTGGAATAGTCTTTCCATATCTCAACATTTCCTTCCAGAATGATAAAACACCGGTCTCCGATGCTTCCTTCAGGGAAAATGACATCACCGGCATCAAACTGCTCTTCCCTGCAGACATTCAGGATTTTCAGAATGTCTGTTTCAGAAAGAGTTTCAAAAAAATAAACATCCCGGAGAAACTGGTAATAATTGTCCATGAGCGGATTCTCTGTCAGAGTTACTGAAATTTGAACACAGGGGACACAGAAAAACTTGCAGGCCGAATAACTGCTTCCCCTGACAAGTTTTCTTTTTCTACAGCAAACCGGGCTGGGAAATCAATAGTGAATATGCTGTATTTTCCGGTAGAAATATCCTGCTTTCTGTCCAGTCTGATCGGGTTTGGCATAAAAAATATTGAAATACAGTTTTTTCAGATGTATATAATATGAATTCTGAAAAATGAACCGGAAAGCAGGTATAATCTTTTATGCGCATCACACTGGTACACCCCACCGGGTCCAACTGGATACCCGGCAAAAAAGACATCACCGCAACCGCGAACCGCATGGCTCCGCTGGGGCTGATCTCCATTGCAGCCTTTCTGGAAAAACAGGGGCATCAGGTCCTTGTCCATGACTGCCTGGGTCCCGGTGCTGTGGCTGACAATGACAGAAACTCGCGGCTGATTCTGAATCAGAAACCCGATTTGGTGGGATTTTCTGCCACCACTTCCGGTTTTCTGGATGGCTATGATCTGGCCTGCCGGATCAAAACCGTTTGTCCGCAAATCCGCATTGTGTTCGGGGGCGTGCACATCTCCGCGATGGGTTCCCCACTGCTCAGGGATTTCCCTCAGATTGACTTTCTCTGCATGGGAGAGGGGGAGCAGACCCTGGCTGAACTGGCTTCCGGCATGGAACCGGGAAAGATTCACGGCCTGATCTGGCGGGATAAGGAAGAAATTGTCAGCAATCCGCCAAGATCACATATTCCGGATTTGGACACCCTGCCTTTTCCGGCCTATGAAAAGCTGCGGGGTTTTCCAAAGGGCTACAATCTTCCTCTCTTCAGTTATATTCTTTCTCCCGGAGCCACAATGGTGACAAGCCGGGGCTGTCCCTACCAATGCTCCTACTGCGACCGCTCGGTTTTCCAGAGGGGATTTCGTTACAATTCCGCACCATACATTTATGAACATATGCGCTGGCTGCGGACACGGTTTGGTGTGCGGCATGTCAATATTTATGATGACCTGTTTACGGCCAGCCGGAAACGCATCACAGAACTCTGCGATCTGCTCATTTCCAGACCATTGGGGATGCAGTTCAACTGTGCCGTGCGTGTGGGACATGCGGATGATGAACTGCTGGAAATGCTGAAAGCAGCCGGTTTTCTCCAGCTTTCCCTGGGCATTGAGACAGCCGACCCGGATTTGCTGAAAACCCACAAACCGGGCGTGTATCTGGAAGAGGTGGGGGACACGGTCCGCCGCATTCAGGCCAAAGGACTGCGGG
>CAZDIU010000398.1:0-3043 GCA_964505535.1 uncultured Desulfobacterales bacterium
CCCCTGAGCCGCTGTCACAAAAACACGCCCCGTCTTTTATCGGGAATGCAGCATGACTTCAAAAGGGAACACAGCACAAAAGATGCTGATTTCCGGTTGATTTTCTAATGGAGAAGAGAATGGAACAAGCTCGATTGATGTTGGCCTTAGCACTTTCTTTCCTTGTTTTTTTTGTGTGGAGTATGTTTGTGGAACCCCCTGCCCCTCCGGTGACAGAGGAAGGGGGGAAACAGGTTCAGTCCGCTGAGTCCCCTGCACAGCCCGCTCCGCTTCCGGATCAGATGCCTTCCGCAGCAGCGGAGCCTGACCGGTATGAGGAACTGCCTGCCCCGGCAGACCGCAAACCCAGGGTGATCCGGATCAGTTCCCCGTTCTATTCTGTGGATATTTCGGAAAAAGGGGCAGTTTTCCAGAGTTTTGTCCTGAAGAACTACCGGGAGACAACAGATGCGGATTCGCCGCACAAGCAACTGATTCCCCAGGGAACCGGAAGTGTGCTGGCCATGTTTGGCTCCGGCCTGCCGGAAATGACCGAAAGCCTGTTCCGTGCGGATACAGATTCCGATACTGTGGATGTGTATGACAGACCGGTGACGCTGACCTTTTCGTGGCAGTCTCCCGGCAATCTGATTTTTGAAAAAAAATTCTCTTTTTTCCCGGACACTTATCTCATTAATCTTGAAGTGAGGGTGAAGAACCTCTCGGATACCCCGGTACAGGGAAATCTGAGTCTTGCCCTGATCAACCGGGTGCCGGAGAGTACGCAGTATTCCTTTGAGGGACCCAGCGCTTTGATTGACAATTCCCTGGAGCAGGTCAAAATCAAAAACATCGAGGATAAGAACATCTATACCGGCAAAGTGGGATGGACAGCCATTGAAAGCCGGTATTTTCTTTCCGGCATCATTCCCGCGGAACAGAGCGATTCACGGATGCAACTGATCCTCAGGCCGGACAGTATGCTGGAAAACCGCTATGTCGGACCCGAAAAAACCCTTTCACCGGGTATGGAACAGAGTTTTGCATTTGATCTGTATTTTGGTCCCAAGAGCCTGAGGATACTCAAAAGTCTGAATAAGGGACTGGACAGGCTGGTTCATTTCGGCATGTTTGACATTCTTGCCAAACCCTGTCTCTGGCTGATGAATGAGATACATGACTTTATTCCCAATTATGGTGTGGCAATCATTCTTCTGACTTTGCTGATCAAGATTGCCCTGTGGCCCCTGGGGAATAAAAGTTACAAATCCATGAATGAAATGAAGCGGATTCAGCCGCTGATGGCGGAAATACGGGAAAAATACAAGGATGACAAACGGAAAATGAATGAGGAACTGATGAACCTTTACAAGATTTATAAGGTAAATCCCATGGGCGGATGTCTGCCCATGGTTCTTCAGATTCCGGTGTTTTTTGCCCTTTACCGTATGCTTTATGAGGCCATTGAACTGAGACACGCTCCCTTTTTCGGATGGATCAATGATCTGTCAGCCCCGGATCGTCTCTTCAGTTTCGGATTTTCCATCCCGTTCATGGACCCGCCTTACGGCATCCCTGTGCTCACGATTATCATGGGGGCCACCATGTTGCTGCAGCAGAAAATGTCTCCCCCTCCCGGTGACCCCGGACAGGCCAGGATGATGATGTTCATGCCCGTTATTTTCACAGTCATTTTCATCAATTTTTCATCCGGACTCGTACTCTACTGGCTGGTGAACAACATTCTGTCCATTGCGCAGCAGTATTATATCTTAAAGAGAAATGCTTAAATTATGGAGGTCTGATATGTCATCCTGTTTGGAATTTGAAGGCAAGGCTGTTGAAAATGCAGTCCAGAAAGCCTCTGAAGAACTGGACATCCCCAAAGATAAACTCAGCTACAAAGTCATTTCCCACGGATCCTCCGGCATTTTCGGGCTGGTCGGTGTAAAAAAAGCCAAAATCTGCGTGTTTCTGCCGGATGAGGCAGGTGAAGAGATAAAAGATCAGAAGGAACGGAACAGACCCCGGCGCAGGCGAAACATGGATGAGCAGACTGCCAAAAGCGTATCCTCGCTGGTACAGGAAGCATTCAGTACCAATGTTCCGGACAAAGACACAAATGACACAGAAGATGTTCCGGACGATGATGCAGAAGATGATTTGGATGATACCTTTGCCAAAGGCCCCCGATCTGCTCCCAAACCCTATGTTCCGGTGGATCTTTCCCATAAGGCTGTCACAATGGGCAGAGAGGCCCTGCAGCGCATTGTTGATTTTATTACCGCTGAGGCCCGGATTGAGGTGAAAAACGGTGAGGACAGACTGATGTTCAACGTGGAAGGCGGAGATACCGGTGTTCTGATCGGCAAACGGGGCCAAACCCTGGAGGCCATTCAGTACCTCATCGAAAAGATTGTGAACAAGCACAGCGAAGATCGGATTCGCATCCAGGTGGATGTGGAGGGATATCTGCAAACCCGGAAAACCAACCTGGAAAGTCTTGCCAGACGGCTGGCTGACAAATCCAAACACAGCGGAAAACCTTCCACCCTGGGGCAGATGAATGCCCATGATCGGCGAATTGTGCATCTGGCACTCAAAGATGACAGCGAAGTCAGAACCCAGAGCATGGGGGACGGTTTTTACCGCAAACTGGTCATATTCCCGAAACGGAAGAATTTTCGCCGGAAGAAAATGTACTGAAAGTGTGTCTTTTTAAAAGGGCAGTCTGCCGGAGATTCTGCTTTCTCTTACAGTTTCAGGAATTGACATACTGAAAAAGAAATGCACCGGAAAGCTGTCCACAGAACCAGGCAAAGGGCAGGGAGTTGCACTTCCTGCCCTTTCTGTTTTAACTGCACAGGAATAATGGAGCTTGTGTGCAGAGATTGAAAAAATATCCTGTTTTCCGGCAGGGAAATTTCACCCTGTGCAGATTCTGTGCTTGCGCTCAGATTTGTCTCCAGTGCAAAGATCACAATCACTGATTGCTTTAAAATAAGTGAGTTATATTTTTTCGGACAGGATGAAAAAAGAAAAATCCGGTTTTTGCGAATCCATA
>CAZDIU010000399.1:0-2997 GCA_964505535.1 uncultured Desulfobacterales bacterium
AGAGCCTTGCCGAGGCTGAAATTCCGCCCGGCTCGCTTACACGCCTGCACCGGCATGTGCATACAGAGGAATTATACCATATTCTGAGCGGAAATGGCCTTATGCATCTGGGGGATGAACATTTTGCTGTGGAAAGCGGGGATACCGTTTGCATCCGGCCCGGCACACCGCATCAAATCCGGAATACTGGAGCGGAACCGCTGAAAATTCTCTGCTGCTGCTGTCCGCCCTATTCCCATGAGGATACGCAACTGCTCTGAATCATGAATGCCGGGTTGTGCTGCGCCAGCCCAATCTGCTTTGGGCAGATTCTTTATTTCGAAATCCATAAGGAAAAGGAAGTTCTTAAAATACCGGATGGTTCAGATGCCGGATGTCAGGTTTCAGGTGTCAGGAAACAGACACTGAAACCTCAAAACCGGTATATCAGCAATTTCCAAATCCCCAAGTCTTCATATCCTGCTTCATCCGCACCTCACCGTCCAGAAAACGGTTCACTGTTTCCGTGTAATCTTCAGCCGTTCTGGTTTTGCGAAGCTGTTTCACAAACTTCCGGTTTTCTGCAAACCCCTCAGCAAAATAATGCCAGTAACCAATCATGCGTTCCACCAGATGATGGCTTCCGCTGAAAACCGGCAGATATTCCGCAAACAGGGCATTGTGAAATTCCCGGAATCTTCTGACTTTTTCCTCAGATTTCCCGGATTCTTCCCTTTCAGACTCCGGTTTTCGGATTTTTTCCGGCAGAAAAGGATCGCAGAGCACCCCCCGGCCAATCATCCAGCGATCCATTTCCGGAAACCTGGTGCACAGTTTCCGGAAATCCTCCGGGGTGCAAATGTCGCCGTTATAGACCACCGGATGGCGTGAATCCCGCAGGCACTGGGCAAAAATATCCAGATGGGGTTCGCCTTCGTACATCTGCACACCAATGCGCGGATGAATGATGAGTTCCGCAAGGGGATAGCGGTTGAAAACCGGCATGAGATCAAAAATTTCATGGACATCATGGCGTCCGAGCCGGGTTTTGATCGAAATCCGGACCGGGACAGCCGGAATGACTTTTTCCAGAAACGCATCAATCCTGTCCGGATGGGGCAGCAGACCTGAACCTCTCCCTTTTTTCGCAACCTGGGGAAAAGGGCAGCCCAGATTCCAGTTGACCGTATCATATCCCATATCTCCCAGACGTCTGGCAAGCGCGATAAAGTCATCCGGATTTTTCCCGATAAGCTGGGGAATGACGGGCATTTCGCGGTTATTTTCCGGCAGCACATCCCGGAGCAGGGATTCTTTGATCCGGGTGGCGCTGACGGTGGAGACAAAAGGAGCCACAGCCAGATCAATGCCTTTGAAAAAACGGGCAAAAACATTCCGGAATACAAAGCTGGTGAAGCCCCTCAGCGGAGCAAGGTAAAGGGTGTGTTTCATTGTCAGCATTGCAGTTCCTGCCCTCTCAGGAGGCAGGGCGGTTAAGTTCCAAAAAATCTCCCTTCTTGAGAGGCAGGGCTGTTAAGTTCTGGGTCAACCGACTGAAATCATTATCCCCCCTTTGTAAAGGGGGCAGGGGGGATTTTTCTTTGACTGCCTGAAAATCCCCCCCTTTGCAAAAGGGGGAAATGTGCAGGAGAACTTAACAGCCCAGCCTTCTTGAGAGGGGCAGGGGTGTGTCTGTTTTCCCTGTTTTCACAGACCCCTTTATCCTCCTCTCAGGAGGGAAACAGATTTCTTGCTTGCAGAGACTGCTGTCAGTCTGCATTCCGGGTTACAAGCCGCATCAGATTTTCCACGGTCTGTTTCAGACTTTCGGCCTGTGCATTCAGTTCCTCTGCACTGCCCGCGGTTTCCTCCGCATTTGCGGCATTGGACTGGGTGATTTCCTGCATCTGGCGCACAGCCGTATTGATTTCCTCTATGCCTCTGTTCTGGTCCGCAGAATCATCCGCAATCTGAGCTGTTAATTTTGCAAGTTCCCTGATGCCTGTGACAATTTTTTGCAGGCCCGAGGTGACATCCGCAGTGAGCAGCAGTCCTTCCCTGACTTTTTCCATTGAATTTTCAATTCCTTCTGCTGTTTCCCTTGCTGATTCCGCACATTTCTGTGCAAGATTCCGCACCTCGCCTGCAACAACGGCAAAACCTTTTCCCGATTCTCCGGCACGCGCGGCCTCCACTGCGGCGTTGAGTGCCAGTATGTTGGTCTGAAAGGCAATTTCATCAATCACTTTGACAATTCTGGAAGTTTTGTCTCCCGCAGTCCGGATTTCATCCATTGCGGTTTTGAGTTTTTCCATATCCCGCTGTCCACTTTCAGCCGATGTGTCTGCCTGAAATGCCAGAGACTTTGCTTTCTGGGCATTTTCCATGTTCTGTTTTGCGCTCCCTGTAAGGGTTTCCAGAGAGGATCCGGTTTCCTCCAGAGATGCGGCCTGCTCGCCTGCACTTTGGGCAAGGGACTGGCTGGAAGAGGAAACCTGATTTGCAGCGGCCAGTGTCTGAAATGCGGTATCCCGGAGAGAATCGGCTGTTTCCCGCAATATTCTGCTGATACTGCGTATAATAAAGGTTCCGGCGACAAGCGCAGTCAGCAGAATCATCAGCCCGGCAGCCCCGATGACAAGGATTCCGCTGTGCACGGATTTTGCCAGTCTGCTTCCTTTTTCAAAAGCTGCGGATTCATTGTAGGCAACCATTTTGTCTCCTGCTTCAGATACGGAATCATAGATGGGTGCAAGTTTTTCATTTAACAGTATCTGCGCATTTTCTCTTTGATCCCTTTCAATCAGGGATATGAACTCGTTTCTTGCCTGAAGAGATTTTTCACGCTTCTGGAGTAACTCGTTGTAATTTCTGCGATCTTCTTCAGCAAATATTGTTTTTTCATACAGAGTCAGACGTTCCGCATTTTTTTTGGATATTTTTGGGTGTGTCCCACTTTTTACACATTAGACCTCTTTCAAAAGTCATTTCCTCTTGTTTTCAATTCAAAATTATAAA
>CAZDIU010000400.1:0-2969 GCA_964505535.1 uncultured Desulfobacterales bacterium
GGCGACCGGCCGGTCGCCCCTACAGTGGGAAGATTATTTTTTGGAAAATCCCTAAGTGCTTTGTCAAAAAAGTTTCCTTGCATTCTGAGGAGTCCAAACTTTCAGTTTGGCACTCCTCCGGGGATTTTCCGGAATGCAACAGAATTTCGACAATGGGTCAAACTGCCTGACAATTTCATCCCTTTCGGGATTCCGCTTTGTTTTTTTGCATTTTTTTCTGCAGCAATGTCAATCCGTTCGGATTTTTTCAGCCCAGGTGTCAGGCTCAAATCAACAGATTTGACCCATTACCCTTTTGCGTTCAGAAATAATTTTACCCAAAATCCGGAAGCGTTTCAAGGCATTTGTTTTCTGTTTCTGATTACGGGATTCGCCATGTAAGAAAAAACCTTACAGAAAAATAAGAAATCCTCTAATTGACGACCTTCCGCAACTGCCATATATATGCAAAATTTATTTGTAAAATACTCTCTCCGTGTTTTTTGTATCCGAATTTGCATTTTTCCCTTTACAAATAAAACGAATTTCAATAAACTTGACAGTTTAAACAGATTTTCCGCTGATCAGCTTCCATAAATATATACTCTATATCCAAAGCAAGGAGACAAAAGAAACAATGGCAAAGAAAATGAAAACCCTTGACGGTAACACCGCAGCAGCGCATGTGGCCTATGCCATGAGCGACGTGGCAACCCTTTACCCCATCACCCCTTCTTCCCCGATTGGAGAAACTGCCGAGGAATGGGCAGCAGGCGGACGCAAAAATATCTTTGGTCAGCAGATGCTGGTGCGCCAGTTGCAGTCTGAGGCAGGCGCGGCCGCGTCTGTTCACGGTTCACTGGCCTCGGGTGCGCTGACCACCACCTTTACGGCATCCCAGGGACTGCTGCTGATGATCCCCAGCATGTACAAAATGTCAGGCGAGCTTCTGCCCGGGGTTCTGCATGTCACAGCCCGTGCAGTATCCGCACACGCTCTTTCCATTTTCGGGGATCATCAGGATGTGATGGCAGTCCGTCAGACCGGTTTTGCCCTGCTTGGCTCCTCCTCGGTGCAGGAAGCCCAGGATCTTGCTTTGGTGGCCCATCTGTCCGCGATTGACGCGAGCGTGCCTTTTCTTCATTTTTTTGACGGATTCCGCACCTCCCATGAAATCCAGAAGATTGAGCTGATTGATTATGAGGATATGGCAAAACTGGTGAACTGGGAGGCAGTGGCAAAGTTCCGTGCACGGGGTGCAAACCCGGAATGTCCTGAACTTCGCGGCACAGCCCAGAATCCGGATGTGTATTATCAGGGATTTGAAACCCGGAATCCCTATTATCTGAAAACCCCCGGCATTGTGGCCGATTATATGAAAAAAATCGGTGCGCTGACCGGACGGTATTACAAACCCTTTGATTATGTGGGCGATCCGGAAGCCGACCGGGTGGTAATCTCAATGGGTTCTTCCTGTGAAACCCTGGAGGAAGTGGTCAATTACCTGAATGAAAACGGTGAAAGCGTGGGTCTGGTCAAAGTCCGCCTGTACCGCCCCTTCTCCCCGGAATATCTCTTTGCTGCAATTCCGGCTACAGCCTCCCGCATTGCGGTTCTGGATCGTACCAAAGAACCGGGCGCCATGGGCGATCCCCTGTACAAAGACGTCTGCACCGCGTTTATGGAAAAAGGCGAGATGCCGGTCATCGTGAACGGACGTTACGGTTTGGGATCCAAAGAATTCAACCCCGGCATGGCCAAAGCCGTGTTTGACAATCTGAAAGCCGCAGGTCCCAAGAATTACTTCAATGTGGGCATTGAAGATGATGTGACCCATACCTCTCTGGATTATGATGAGAACTTTGACGTGGCTCCCGAAGGCACAGTCCAGTGCAAATTCTGGGGTCTGGGCGCGGACGGCACAGTGGGCGCGAACAAAACCGCCATCAAAATCATCGGCGACAATACCGATATGTTTGCGCAGGCCTATTTTGCCTATGATTCCAAGAAATCCGGCGGTGTGACCATGTCCCATCTCCGCTTTGGCAAAACCCCGATTCAGTCCACCTATCTGATCCGGTCAGCGGATTATATCGCGTGCCACAAATCCAATTATGTGGATATTTATGATGTGCTTGACGGCATCAGAGAAGGCGGGACTTTTCTGATGAACTCCAACTGGAGCCTCGCGGATATGGAGGAAAAACTGCCTGCCGCGATGAAACGCACCATTGCCCGGAAAAAACTGAAATTCTACAATATTGACGCTGTTTCCATTGCCACGGAAGTGGGACTGGGCGGACGCATCAACATGATCATGCAGACAGCCTTTTTCAAACTTGCGAACGTGATTCCCGTAGATAAGGCCTTGAACTATCTCAAGGCTGATATCAAAAAGATGTTTGGCAAAAAAGGCGACAAAATTGTGAACATGAACACGGCCGCAGTGGATAAGACTCTGGATAAGCTGGTGGAAGTCAAATATCCGGAATCCTGGGCCAATGCCGGTGAAGTTGCGGCTCCTGCCAAAGACGAACCTGCGTTTGTGACCAATGTGCTGCGTCCCATGGTTTCCCAGAAAGGCGACAAACTCCCGGTCAGCGCGTTCCGTCCGGACGGCATTTTCCCGGTGGCAACCTCCAAATATGAAAAACGCGGGGTGGCCATCACTGTGCCGGAATGGATTCCGGACAACTGCATTCAGTGCAACCAGTGTGCGATGGTCTGCCCCCATGCAGCGATCCGTCCCTATCTGCTGACCGATGAGGAACTGAAAAAGGCTCCCGCAGGTTTCACCGCTTTGGAAGCCAAAGGCAAGGAACTCAAGGGACTGCATTTCCGTATGCAGGTTTACACACAGGACTGCATGGGATGCGGCAACTGTGCGGATATCTGCCCGGCCAAGAAAAAGGCTTTGGAGATGAACCCCATTGAAACCCAGTTGCCTGTGCAGGTTCCCGCGCTGGTTTAAGCAGAAACACTGCCCCTCC
>CAZDIU010000401.1:0-2926 GCA_964505535.1 uncultured Desulfobacterales bacterium
AGATCCCTGTAACGGGAAAATAATTGAAATTGCGGAGAACTTAACAGCCCTGCCTCCCTTGAGGGAGGGGAATTTCTGAACCGGCGGATTTGACCCACTGCCAAATTTTTTTCGTCATGAACAGAAAGTCGCAGAGGACGGCTTTCCAAAAGAACACATTATTCTCAACATCATGTGCCAGCCGGAGCAGCTTTTTCAATGAGGAAAGGAGATAAAAAGCGGGAAGGATTTATGATTGCGGGAATCGAGCCGGAAAATGCCCGATCCCCGAAAAAGTTTTTTCGCGTGGAAAGAACTGTGGCATATCATTGCCTCTGAACAGGTGAATAATGCATAATATGCCTTGGAATTTCTGATTATCTGCTCACAAAGGCCCCGGCTCCGAGCAGAAGAAGCACTTCATAAACTGTCACAGCCATTGCACTGTGACCGAAAACCGCATACACAATCCCGCCGCCGATAATGGCCGGAACACCGCAAAACACCAGAATTCCCAATTTTCTGCTGATAGTCATGGTGACAAGCTCCTTTTTGATTTGTTGAACCCCTGACGGACACAAAATTTTCAGAAAAACCGGATTTTTCAAAAAAATCCGGTTTTTTGAATACACGAAGACTTCTGTTTCCCTATTTATTTCCTTGTAACAGGATTCAGCTTTCAAGTAAAGGGAAAAATTCCTTTTTATGCCCGTTCCACGATCATGGCCAGGCCCATGCCTCCGCCGATGCACATGGAAATCAGTCCGGTGGACAGGTTGTTTCGTTTCATATGGTTCATGCCGGTGACCATCTGCCGCGCGCCCGTGCAGCCAATGGGATGACCGATGGAAATTCCGCTGCCAAGCTGATTGGGTTTTTCCACATCAATGTTCAGTTCCCGCATACAGCCAATGGCCTGGGAAGCAAAGGCTTCGTTGAGTTCGATCATGTCAATGTCGCCAATGCCCATGCCAGCGATTTTCAGGGCTTTCCGGATTGCCGGAACCGGGCCGAGTCCCATATAGGCCGGATCCAGTCCGCCCCCGGCAAAGGCTTTGATCTTCACAATGGGGGCCAGTCCCATTTCTTTGGCTTTGTCTGCGCTCATCATCAGCACAGCCGCTGCTGCGTCATTGATGCCGGATGCGTTGCCCGCAGTCACGGAACCGTCTTTTTTGAATGCGGGTTTCAGTTTTCCCATTTTTTCCAAACTTGTGTCCATAGGCCGTTCGTCTGTGTCAAACACAATGTCACCCTTGCGGGATTTGATGACCACTGGAACGATTTCCTGTGCAAAAATGCCGTCTGTGATGGCTTTTCTGGCACGGGTATGGCTCAGCACACCAAGCTCATCCTGCTCCTGGCGGGTGATGCCGTATTTTTCCGCAATATTTTCAGCGGTCAGCCCCATGTGGTATCCGTAAAAGATTTCATACAGTCCGTCAAAGACCATCAAATCATAGACTTCGCCGATGCCGGTCAGTTCCATGCGGTGTCCCCATCTGGCTTTGGGAAGTGCCAGCGGAACCTGACTCATGTTTTCCTGTCCGCCTGCCAGCACCGCATCAGCCTGCCCCGCCATGATGGAGGCCGCACCCAAAGCAATGGCCTTGAGACCGGAACCGCAGACCTTGTTGATGGTGAAGGCAGGGGTTTCCTTGCACAGCCCCGCGCGGATCATGGCCTGACGTGCCGGATTCTGCCCCAGACCGGCCTGGAGAACATTGCCCATAATCACTTCGTCAATGACCACAGGAGCGGCATTGCCATCCCAGTCTGCGGCTTTCTTTTCCAGTTCGATTATGCCCTGATCTTTGAGGGCATCCGGGGTTCCGGCTTTCATGTCTTCACTGAGGGCAGGCTTCAGACCGGCCCGTTTCAGGGTGTCTTTCATGACCAGCGCGCCCAAATCCACAACACTCACATCCTTGAGGCTTCCCCCGAAACTTCCCACCGCAGTTCTGGAACCGCTTACAATAACAACATCTTTCATGCTGATATTTCTCCTTTGGCAATATTTTTTCTTAACAAACAGACAAAATCATAGTAGCATTAAACAAAATGCAGGTCAATGAAGAGGGGAAAATGTGTCTCATTCTTTTTTTGTATGACATTCGGAAAGACTGTCGGCTGGTGCTTGGGGCAAACCGGGATGAGTTTTATGAACGCGGGACTGCACCTCTGGATTTTTGGGAAGATCGTCCGGATATTCTGGCAGGCCGGGATCTCAGGGACGGCGGAACCTGGATGGGCATCACGCGTTCCGGACGATTTGCGGCCCTGACCAATTACAGGGATCCGGCGTCCCAGCAGGCGAATGCGCCTTCACGGGGAAAACTGGTCAGCGGATTTCTGCAGTCCTCTGCCTCTCCGGTGCAGTATCTGGAAAAACTGCAGTCTGAGGGACACAGATACAATGGGTTCAATCTGATCTTGGGAGACAGGCGGAATTTGTTTTACTATTCCAACCGCAGGGACGGTGTTCAGAAACTCGGCCCCGGTCTGTACGGCCTGAGCAACCGCTTTCTGGACACCCCCTGGCTCAAGGTGGAAAAGGGAAAAGCCGGATTTGCCCAGTTGGGGAAAGAATTTGACAGGGAAGACATTTTTCATATTCTTTCGGATGGCAGCACGGCAACGGATGATCAGTTGCCGGAAACCGGTGTAAGCCGGGAATGGGAACGTATGCTTTCTTCCATATTTATCTCCAGTCCGACTTACGGAACCCGATCCGCTTCAGCTCTCCTGATCTCACAGAAAGGGGAAGTGTGTTTTGCAGAAAGAACCTTTGTTCCGGTGGATGGCGGGGTAAAAGAGGGACAGACCAGATCCTTCCGTTTCTTTATTTCATAATCAATGATGTTACGCACTTCTGTCATACCAATAAAAGCCGGATAGTGGGTCAAACCGGTTGATTCTGATATTCCCCTCCCCCGGCGGGAGGGGT
>CAZDIU010000402.1:0-2920 GCA_964505535.1 uncultured Desulfobacterales bacterium
TTCCCGGATTTCAGCAATTTTTGTGCCATAAAAAACCAAAGTTGAAACATTATATCGGCCCAGCAGATCGCCGGATCTGTAAACAGATGAGTAACAATATCTTTCACCCAAGTCAATTATCATCTTTGTGTTTCCCTGTTATTCCGGAAAATTCCCATGAAAAGGGTATGCGGAGCCTAAGCCTCTGTTTTCCATTTGTTAAGAACAGTATGTTCTCCGATCCCCCATTTTTCAGGTGATTCCTGCTTATATTTCTTGAAAAACACAGGATTTGCATGTAGATAAGACAGAAAATGCCTCCGGCCTGTTCATAAAAGCAATGTGGAACATGTCTGTTGCCGGGCAGGGTGGCACATCAGTGACACCAGTCAGTTCTTCATCCGCATAAATAACTGATGTTACGCAGCCATTCCAAAAATCAGGCGGTTATTCCCTTGCACCGTCATTCCGGCGCAAGCCGGAATCCAGCAATATCAACCCGTTCTGGATACCGGCTTTCGCCGGTATGACGACAGGGCGTAACATCAGTAAATAAAAAGGTGCATCATGAACATTCCCCCCATCAGCGAAGACATTGTCAAAAAGCGTCAGGAAAAGGCTCCTGTCATCGGGCAGATGATGGAAACCTGCGGAAAGCTCACAGACAGACTGCTGGATGTGTCCGCATCCCTGCAGGGGCTTTCCCTTCCGGATTCACCGGAAATGAAAAACATGCAGACTGAAACAAATCGTGTGCTCGCTGATCTCCGCTCACTCCGGGATCGCGCCCAAATCCGGCATAAACGCTTTCAGTCCGGAACCATCACCATCTCCATCGCGGGACTGGAAAAAGCCGGAAAAACCACGTTTCTCAAATCCCTGACCGGCATTGAGGCTTTGCCCGCGTTTGACGAGCGCTGCACGGCCGTGTGCTGTGAAATCCATTATTCACAGGAACGCTCGGATTTTGACATTGAATTCTGTTCTGAAGCGGAATTTATGGAACGGGTGATCCGGCCTGTGACCGAAACCATCGCGGCAGCGCTGCCGGATTCTTACGGGGGAGCCTTTGTTTCCCCGCTTTCCGCAGATGATTTTGTGAAACTGCGTCTGCCTTCTCCGGAAACCCTGTCTGCCGGAACCACTGCATTCAAACTGCTCCATGACCTGAGACTGCTCCATGAGCATTTCCATGAATGCTGTCATCATCTGGGAAAACCGCCCCTGTTCCGCCGTCCTCTGAGTGAACTGGGGCAGTGGGTTTCCCACAAAAGAGCCGAAACCGGAGAAACAGAAGCCAATCCCGAAGCAGAGCGCCGGGAACGGGGCCTGCATCTGGCACGCACAGCGGCCGTGCGGGTGTGCCGGATTTATGCCGATTTTACAGGCGGTTCTCCCCATCTGCGCTGGATGGACACGCCGGGCGTGGATGATCCCAACCGCCGGGCAAGGGAAATGACACTGGCTGCGATTGCTTCGGAAACCGATCTGCTGGCCGTGGTCAGCCGTCCCGGCTCCAATCCCTCGCCCGGTGAGAGTTTTCACCATTTCTGGGATTCCGTGTCCCGTCAGCCGGATGAGATTGATCTGCTCAGCCGCATGATTTTTGTGCTAAACTGTGACAGACGGGTGGATCCCTCCGGAGAAAATATCCGCATTCACCGCAAATATCTCACAGACGCGGGCGTGCCCCGGCAGATTTTTGCCGGGCCGTTTGAGGCCATCAAACCTGAAGATGCTGCCGCACTCATGGATCGGGTCAATGCCCATCTCAAAGAGCATCTGGCCGCGCAGGATGAGCAGGTGATTGGGGAATTTCAGACACGGCTTCGGCATCTGCAGGCCCGCCTCCGGCTTCTGCATGACGCGCTGAAAAAAATCCATCCCTCGGACGCGGGACTGCATGATCTGGAAACCGAGGAATTTCACAAATGGTTTCACTGGTACCGGCAAGGCCGGGATACAGGATTCTGGACAGATCTGGTGGCGGCTTTGGATCGGGCCAGCCGTGACATTGTGGAAGACAGCCGGATTCGGGAATCAGAACAGGCCCTGCTGAATGTGTTCGGAGAAGAGGCGCGCAGAATTCAGGAAGAAATTCCCTCTGCTGAAATTCTGGAAGATTATCTGGTGCGGCACAGGGGAGAAAATCCCATTCCCAGCGCGATGCGGGCCATCAGCACGTCTTTTTCCCGGCTGGTGAACCGGCTCGCGGGTGAGGTGCAGGAATTCGGGCCCGTGATGCAGGATCGCCTTGTGAAAGTGCTGTCCGAAGCCGGGCTGGAGCCGCTCCTGTCCGGGCAGAGCGCAGGAGAAAAAATCCGGAGCCTGACACAGCATCTGCTTTCTGCCGGAACTGCGGAAAACGCAAATCCCGTGCTGGAAGTGCTGGGGGAAACCCTGGAACTGCCCCGGAACCTGAAATATGTGATCCGGTATGAACTGCGTCCGGCCGTGGATTTCTGCGATCCCACATTATGGAATCAGCAGGAAGACGCGTGGAACCGGCTGACAGAAATGGTGCGGGCCAATGGCGGAGATCCGGACAAACTTGCGAAATTTGCAACCCGGAAATATCCGCCTGTGACCGAATCCCGTGAAAAAGATCAGGAAATGCTGGCCCGGATTGCGGGAAATGCGCTGCTGGCCGTGCGCACGGTGCTGAACAACGAGCGTTATCTGCCCCGGCGCATTGCAGATGATTATATGCGGGACTGCCGGGTGCGCCTGTGCTTTGGCCCGGAATCCGAGCAGGAATGGCGCAGCCTGCTTTTCCGGACAAGGAGCCTGCTGCTTTCAAGGGTTATCGGGCAGATCCGGTCTGAATCCATGCGCATCCGTGAATTTCATTCTTCCCTGAACCGGCTGGAGACAGAACTGCCGTAAATTAAGGGTCTGTAAAAAAATAACCTGTACAGTTTTATACCGATTCCCCATTGAA
>CAZDIU010000403.1:0-2786 GCA_964505535.1 uncultured Desulfobacterales bacterium
AAGGATTCTTTCATCTTCATAAATTCTTTTCCAAATAATATTCGGATAGGTTCATGGTAAATTGTGAATTGTGAATGATCTTTCCGGTTCCTGCGTTTTACGCGGGAATGCAGATTGGAGGTTCTGCCTCTGGTTTTCGCTCATTTCCCAGTTCCCCACGCGGAACAGTTTGAACGGGAATCATTGTTCATTGCTCATTAACCATTCATCATTGTTATAAAAGCCCGTGGAAAAGCGGATTTCTGCCATCCACGCATGCATCGCGGAGCGGTGTTTAAGTCCGGCTGTGTTTTCCGTGTTTCCCTGACATTGGATCAAAAGAAAGGCACACGGTTTCCCGAAAGCCTTCTTTTTTTCCGCAGTCCGGGGATATGCGGAAACAGTGCCGGACGGTATCCACCCGCTGCATGGCTCTGGTGTGCGTCGTTCATCCGGTTCCATGCCGCTGCTTTCCGGTAATTTCCTTTTGGAAATCCCCTTTCAGACAAAAAAACACGGAAACCGGGAACCGGACAGCAGAAACCCGTTTCCCACGGGCCGGAGTGGTGCCGCTTTCGCGGCTGGCGGGGTTTCCCCCAGGAGCAGGAGTCGAACCTGCAAAGCCGTATTCCAGTACGGTGCTCAACCATGAGCGTGGCTGATTGCCTGCCTTTGTCAGAACCCGTTGGGGAACGCCCGGAGCGGATCATCAGGTGACGACCGGTACGCCTGCGGCCCGGTCAGGCTCAGTCACAGATATTTAAAGCAAAATGCGCGCCAGAGTATTTTTTGCAAAGATATATTTTTTTCAACATCCTGACATTCAAATCATTTAAAGTTGATCTTTCCCAATGGGCATTTCACAGAACTTGACACAGGTGCATGGAATAATTTATATGATAAGATAAAAAATGAGATGATATTCTAAATTTTTTAAAAATCTGATTTGCTGCAAAATTCGGTTTTCGCGGATTGACAAACCGGATTTTTTGGAAAAATCCGGTTTGTAATAAAATTGAGAAGGATACCTGTGAAACCCCTTGTTGTCATCGGAATGCTTGGCCCGGTGCTGGATTTTGGAAGCAAAGGCCCCAGACGCTGGGAAAAATGGCGTCCCACCCTCTCGCTTTGCCAGCATGAGGATCTGCTGATTCACCGTCTGGAACTGCTTTGGCAGAACAGTTACAGCCGGCTTTTTGAACGGATACAGGCTGACATTGCACAGGTTTCTCCGGAAACAAAAGTGGTTTCCCATGAGGTTTTTCTCAATAATCCCTGGGACTTTGAGGAAGTTTACGGCCTGCTCCATGATTTTGCCAAAACCTATCCCTTTGATCCGGATATGGAGGACTATCTGGTTCACATCACCACAGGCACGCATGTGGCACAAATCTGCATGTTTCTGCTTACAGAATCCCGGCATTTTCCTGCCAGGCTTATTCAGACCGGCCCACCGCCCCGTGACAGCGGCGATACGGCCGGCACCTATGCAGTTATTGATCTGGACTTGTCAAAATATGATCAGATAGCCATGCGTTTTCAGCAGCAGACAAGGGAGGATATTTCTTTTCTGAAATCCGGCATTGAAACACGGAATCCGGCTTTTAACGCGCTGATGGAACGCATGGAAAAGGTGGCTTTGAACTCACATGATCCCATTTTGCTCACCGGCCCGACCGGCGCAGGCAAATCCCGGCTGGCACGGCGCATATATGAACTGAAAAAATCCCGGCATCAGTGCAGCGGCAATTTTGTGGAACTCAACTGCGCGACCCTGCGCGGAGATGCTGCCATGTCCGCTCTGTTCGGTCATAAAAAAGGGGCATTCACCGGCGCATTGCAGGATCGCCCCGGCCTGCTGCGCCATGCAGACAGGGGAATGCTGTTTCTTGATGAAGTGGGAGAACTGGGATCTGATGAGCAGTCCATGCTGCTGCGCGCGGTGGAGGAAAAGAAATTTCTGCCTATGGGCGCGGACAAAGAGGCAGAAAGTGATTTTCAACTGATCTGCGGAACCAACAGGGAGTTGTCTGCTGAGGTGAGAAACGGGAAATTCCGGGCAGATCTGCTGGCACGGATCAATCTGTGGACATTCCGGCTGCCGGGGCTGCGGGAGCGTCCCGAAGACATTGCCCCGAATCTGGACTATGAACTGGAGCGGTTCACCGAACGCACAGGCACACGGATCAGTTTCAGTCAGGAGGCAAAAAAGCGTTTTCTGGCATTTGCACAATCGGAACAGGCAATCTGGTCTGCCAATTTCCGGGAACTCAGTGCGGCTGTCACACGCATGGCAACGCTCGCGGAAGGAGGACGCATCACGCGGGATATTGCGGAAGAGGAAATAACGCGACTTGCAGCGTCATGGGGATATTGCAATGCAGAAAAAAATATTCCGCATGAAATTTTGGGAGAAAAAGCAGAGGAACTGGATCTTTTTGATCGGATGCAACTGGCAGGAGTAATTGAGATATGCAGGCAGTCCAAAACGCTGTCTGAGGCAGGCAGACGGCTTTTTGCCCATTCCCGCGTGAAAAAGAAAACCTCCAATGATGCGGATCGTCTGCGCAAGTATCTGGCAAGATTCGGTGTTCTTTGGGAGGATATGATAAGACGGGGATAATTCATGAATTTCGCCCGCAAGGGAATGAGCGATCCGTATGGATTGCGTAATGATGAGCCACATCAAGTCATGAACCTCATTCACGATGTCCCCGCTTTTTGCGCTTGACACAGCCTATCCTGCAAGAATATAATACTTAAAGTTTTCCCCAAAATCCGTCATACCGCTGTAAACCTTTGTCAGA
>CAZDIU010000404.1:0-2758 GCA_964505535.1 uncultured Desulfobacterales bacterium
AAGCCATCAGACCGGTTCCTCCGCGACTGGCCGACAGTCTGGAAAGTCCCATGTGGCTTCTGGATGCAAAGATTGCCCAGAAACTTGTGGATCTGGAAATGGAGAACAGAAAGATCCATGCGGTCATTGTCCGGGAAGCGGATGACAAAAGGGTTTTCGTGGCCAGGAAAAGGGATGAAAACGACAGGATCGTAAATGCGGAAGACGGCATTTCCGAAAAGCATATTCTGATGAAAAAGGAAATCCTCTACGGTGAAAAGATCATCGGATATGTGGATATCCGGTTTTCAAAAGAGACAGTGGAAGCATCCCTGCAATCCCTGCGCATATACATGGGGATCAAAGTGCTCCTGATGAGTGTGCTGCTGTCCGGGCTGCTTCTGGTAATCATAAAACTGACTCTGCTCAACCGGATAAACGAGGTGATCCTGGGACTGGACCGGGTGGGAAAAGAGATTGAATCCGCTTCTGCCCGGGTTTCTTCCACCGGGCAGCATCTTACGGAAGGCACTTCCCGGCAGGCCGCAGCAGTGGAAGAAACATCCGCATCTCTGGAGGAAATTGCCTCCATGATCCAGCAGAATGCCCGGAATGTCAGCCATTCCAACAATCTTATGATCGAAACCTCCCGTGTTGTATCCCAGGCCGCGGGTTCCATGACAGAACTGACTGCTTCCATGGAAAGCATATCCTCGACAGGCGATCAGACAAAAAAAGTGATCAGAACCATTGAGGAAATCGCTTTTCAGACCAATCTGCTGGCCTTAAACGCTGCGGTGGAGGCTGCCCGTGCGGGTGAAAGCGGTGCGGGTTTTGCCGTGGTTGCCGAGGAAGTCAGGAATCTGGCCGTGCGATCCGGTGAGGCAGCAAAAAACACGGCAGCACTGATAGAAGCCTCGGTGGAAGGAATCCGGAACGGAACCCAGCTTGTTTTCAGGGCCGATGAAGCCTTTGGCAGGGTTGCGGAAGGATCCCGGAAAGTGGCGGAACTTCTCGGAGAGGTGACCGAGGCATCCCGGGATCAGGCCGAAGGTATCCGTCAGGTCAGCAGGGCAATGATGGACATTGACAAAGTGACCCAGGAAAATGCCGCGGGGGTGGAGGAAACCGGGGCTGCCATCATGGAAATTGAAAGTCAGATCAAACAGATAAGGGGTTTTGTCGTGGAACTGGTGTCGCTGGCCGGAGGAAAAAAGAGTCTTATCTGTTCTGAATCGCAGAAAAGTGCGGAAAGCGGTGGTTCATTTTCCGCATTTTCGGGGAAACATTCCGGGCCTGTTCCTGCACCAGGGGCTGAAAAAAGAAAGCTGTTTCCAGAACAGCCTCCATCCCGGTACCGGCCTGTTCTGACAGAGGACAGCAGTGATGAATCCGATGATTTCTGATTCGGTTGCACAGATACGAATTGGTGAAGACATGATGATAAAGGGGTGTTAAAAATGGTCATTAATGTCCTGGTGGTTGATGACAGCACTGTCATGCGGGCGATGATAATCAAAACCATGAAAATGAGCGGTCTGCCGGTTGGTACGATTCATCAGGCTGCAAATGGCAAAGAGGGCCTGGAGATTCTCCGGCAGCATTGGATAGACCTTGTGATTGCAGATATAAACATGCCTGTCATGAACGGTGAAGAGATGATTGATCAGATGCTTGCGCATCCGGAAACAAGGGATGTTTCCATCATTGTCATATCCACCGAGGGGAGTGATACGCGGATCGAGCGTCTTCTGCACAAGGGAGCGGCTTTTGTACATAAGCCGTTTACACCGGAAAATATCCGGGATACAGTCCGGAAAATTATGGATTTGGAAAATGATGATGACAATGAAACCGATTGAGCAGACACTCTGGCAGGTGGCAGAGGATGTACTGGGAAAACTGGCTTTCATGTTTTCCTATACGGATGAGGAACCCGCTGAAGAAATCGATGCGCCGGACGGGGCTGTGATCGCGTCCGTGTCTTTCAAGGGGATTTTTGACGGAAAACTGGAACTGCTTGTCTCACCCGGAATTCTTCCGGATTTGGCAGGAAATATGCTGGGACTTGATGATGAGACAGCCGCGCCGGAAGAACAGTATGACGCGATAAAAGAACTTGTCAACGTGATTTGCGGCAATCTTCTGCCTGAACTGGCCGGAAAACAGGCCATTTTCAAAGTCGGCGTGCCTCATATCTGTGAGGAAAACCGGAGCATCGGGGAAAAACCGCTGGCAGCGGTCCGTATGATGGTGGAAGATGAAAGATGCGAAATTCGTCTCTGGATTCAGGGACAGCTCCCTGCACAGAGGGCAGAAAGTGAACCTATGCAGCAGAGAGAAGAAAAATGATTAAAGTCCTGATTGTTGACGATTCCGCGGTTGTTCGCAAGATTCTGACCGAAGAACTGTCAAAATACAAGGATATCGAGATCGTGGGAAGCGCGGTGGATCCCTATGCTGCCCGTGACAAAATCGTCAAGCTCAAACCTGATGTGATTACACTGGATCTGGAAATGCCCAGAATGGATGGGCTGTCCTTTCTCATCAAACTGATGAAGTACTATCCCATGCCGGTGGTGGTGCTCAGCTCTCTGACCCCGAAAAACAGCGAGACAGCGCTGAAAGCGCTGGAACTGGGGGCCATCGAAGTGCTGTGCAAACCGGGATCTGCATATTCCACACTGGATATATCCCGGAGCCTGGTCAATGCCATCCGGGCAGCGTCCTCTGCCAAAATTCAGCCCCATGCAGAAAAAACATCTCCCCCCTCTCCGCC
>CAZDIU010000405.1:0-2720 GCA_964505535.1 uncultured Desulfobacterales bacterium
GAGTTTGGCGCAGGCCAGCCCGTCCCGGTCAGCCGTCAGGGCAGCAGCCTGTTTGATAATTTTGCCCATGAGCAGCACTGCGTCCATGTTGATCCCTGCTTTGGAGGATGCCACATTGACGGACGCGCAGATCCGGTCGGTTTCTGTCAATGCCTGGGGAATGGCCTCAATGAGCGCACGATCTCCTTTGGCTATGCCTTTTTCCACCAGAGCGGAAAATCCTCCGATGAAATCCACATTCACTTCTTTGGCAATATCATTGAGGGTTTTGGCCACTTCCACCAACTGAGAGGAGGAAAAAGGAGCGCCGACAGCCGCAACCGGGCTGATGGAAATCCGTTTATTGACAACGGGAATTCCGTATTTGTCTCCCACTTCATTGCAGACCGGGACAAGATTGGCGGCCAGTCCTGTAATCCGTTTCCGGATATTTTCTCTGAAGCGTTCCGGATCATGACTGGCGCATTCCATGAGATTAATGCCCAGCGTGACGGTACGCACATCCAGATGCTCATTGCGGAGCATTTCCAAAGTGGATAAAATTTCTCTTTCTGTAAGCATAAGATAATAATCCTGAATAAAATTAAGATAATTGGCAGTTGAAACTCAATTTGTGCTGTTTGTTTCCCACAGAGAACAAAGAGGGTTTCACAGAGGTCACAGAGAAATTTCCCTGCCTAATGATCCTGCAAAGCTCAAAAAAATCCCCTTGCCATTTCATCGGCCAGCACGCCAAGAAACAGTGTCATGGAAATGATGCTGTTCACATGAAAGAACGCAATATTCACATGCCGCAGGTCATCGGGTTTGACCAGCCAGTGCTCAAAGATCAGCAGCAGTCCGATCATGCCCGCTGTCATCAGATAGATCTGTCCCATGTCAAAAACAAAATATATTGCCATAAAGGACAGGTAAGAAAGGAAATGGATGAGTTTTGCGATCCCAAGTGCGCGGCCTGCTCCGAAAACAGCAGGAATGGAATGCAGCCCCATTTTCCGGTCAAACTCCTCATCCTGACACGCATAGAGCACGTCAAATCCGGAAATATAGGTCAGCAGCGCCAGGCTGAGCCAGAGGATTGCGGGATCAAAGGATTTGGCTGTGGCAATCCATGCGCCCAGGGGAGCCAGTGATATGGCAAAGCCCAGCCAGAGATGGGCTGTCCAGGTAAAATGCTTGGTGTAAGAATAGAAAAAAAGAACAGCCAGCACAGGAAAGGAGAAATAAAAGCAGACCTTCCCCAGCATGGCCGCAGAAAGGATGAACAGAAGCGAAAAAAAGATTACAAAAATTTTCGCTGCTGTCACAGAAAGTTTTCCTTTGGGGATTTCCCGGTTTTCGGTGCGGGGATTGTGTGCATCCAGTTGGGCATCCATAATCCGGTTGAATCCCATAGCCGCAGATCGGGCGCCAAACATGGCCGTCAGAATCCAAGAAAAATCCCACAGTGTCAGGGAATGCTCCCTTTGTGCAAGCACCACCGCGGACAGGGCAAAGGGAAGAGCGAAAATGGTATGGCTGAATTTCACCATCCGGCCATAGGTGACAATCCGTTCAAAAATATAATGTTTTTTTTTCATTGCAGACAGTTATTTCTGTTTCACCCCGAACACTGTAAGCACAGGAAGATGATCCGAGGCATCTGAGGCAATGACCCGGTGTTCCAGAACTTCCCAAGCGGCAGGGCCAAGAATGAAATCAATGGTTTCCTTCGGTTTTCCTGCCGGGAAGGTCAAAGGCCCGTCAAACACACCGGAAAAAAGGTTATTTTCGGAAAACACTTTCATTGGCGGTTCATGGGGTGCAGCATTGAAATCCCCTGCCAGAATCGCATCCCGTTTTCCGGCAAAATCCAGTATCTGCTGTGCCTGCGCCAGATTGTTTTTCCGGCTCCAGGAATCATTGTGCAGGGAAGCCAGCAGTATTTCCTGATTTTCAATACGGGCTGAGCACCAGAGTGCACGGCGGTTGTTTTTGGTGACATAAAAAGGCTGGCGTCCCACCAGATTCAGATTGGTCACACCTTCAATGGGAAAGCGGGAAAGAATGGCATTCCCCCCCGCAATCCGAAAAAAAGGCAGTCCGAAATTGTAGTTTTCCCCAAATGCCCACATATGCATTCCCGCGGCCTCTGCCAGTTCCGCGATCTGATCCACAGGGCATGGCGTGCATTCTTTCACAATTTCACACAGAAAAACAAGATCCGGTTTTTCAGCATTGACAATATCAGCCACAGCCCGCAGCCTTTTCCGCACCTTTTCCGGAGGCTCAAAGGAAAGTCCGCCATTGTGAACAAATAATTTTGCCACATTCCAGGACATGATCCGCAACGGCATTTCTCCGCTGTCTTCCCTTGCCGGATGCACAGCCGGGTGCTGCGTCTGACCTGTCACAACATGCTCATTATTGGCCAGCAGAAGTCCGTTTACGGCAAACAGCAGCACCGGAATCAGGGCAGGGACACACAGAATAAGCATTGCGCGAAGCAAATATACAAATTTCATAATCTTCGTTCTTCCCTGCAAATCAGTTGCTGACTCACCTTACGCACCGCGGTCATACCGGGAAAAGTGGGTATCCGGAATCAGTTCAACTTACTGGATTCCGGCTTTCGCCGGAATGACGGGTTGATACAGCCGCTCTCCGATTATTGGAAAGTCTGCGTAAGGTGAGTTAGGGATTGTCCAAAAAACAATCTGCCCACTGCAGGGGCGACCGGC
>CAZDIU010000406.1:0-2642 GCA_964505535.1 uncultured Desulfobacterales bacterium
AATCAAAGGTTTGCGCCATCCGGCTTTGACCTGACGCCGGAGCAGATGAAAATACTGCGCGGGTGTGGTCACATTGCAGACCTGCATGTTGTCATGCGCGCAAAGCTGAAGATACCGCTCCAGCCGCGCGCTGGAATGTTCCGGCCCCAGTCCCTCCCATCCGTGGGGCAGAAGCATGACCAGTCCGGTGAGCCGCTGCCACTTGGTTTCACCGCTGGCAATATACAGATCAGTCATGCCCTGCGCGTTGTTGGCAAAATCCCCGAACTGGGCTTCCCAGATGCTCAGTCCTTCCGGTCGGACAATGGAATACCCATAGTCAAATCCCAGAACCCCGGCTTCAGACAGGGAACTGTTGAGAACCGTGAAGGTCGCGGGATTTTTGCAGACTTTTTCCAAAGGAATCAGGGAATCTCCGGTTTTGCTGTCCACCAGCACGCTGTGCCGCTGACTGAAGGTTCCCCGTCCGCAGTCCTGACCGCTGAGGCGCACAAAATGGCCTTCAGAAACCAGCGAGGCAAAGGCCAGAGACTCTGCATTGGCCCAGTCAATGCCCTGGCCTTTTTCCACAGCCTCCTGCCGGGCAGACAGCAGCCGTTCCAGTTTGGGATGCGGCGTGAATTCTTTGGGCAGCGTATTGATTTCACGGGACAGATCACGCAGTTTTTCTTCATCCACGCCGGTCTGCACAGGTTCATGGGAGAAATTCCCGTTAAAGCCTTTCCACTCTTCGTAAAACACAGGCTTGGGGAAAATCCGTGGATTATTCTGCGCTCCTGTGAATGCCTCTTCCAGACACTGATTTATGCCTTCTTCAATTTTCCGGCAGTCCGCATCGTTCACATCTCCGCTGTCTCTGAGTTTCTGCGCGTAAATCTGATACACGGGCGGACGTTGTTTAATGCGTTCATACATTTTGGGCTGGGTGAAATAAGGTTCGTCTCCCTCGTTATGACCGAATCTGCGGTAACAGACCAGATCAATGACCGCATCCTTGGCAAAGGTCATGCGGTAATCCAGCGCCAGTTTTGCCACATGCACCACAGCTTCGGGATTTTCCCCATGAACGTGGAAGATGGGAACCATGAGCATTTTGGCAATGTCTGTGGAATACCGGGTGGATCGGGCATTTTCCGGCAGGGTGGTGTAACCGATCTGATTGTTGATGACAATATGAATGGTTCCTTCGGTTTTGTAGCCTTCCAGTTGGGACAGGTTCAGGGTTTCCATGACCACACCCTGACCCGCAAATGCGGAATCGCCGTGAATCAGCAGAGGCAGAACCTGATTCCGGTTTCCGTTTCTGATCATATCCTGACGGGCATAAGCCACGCCTTCCACCACCGGATCAACGGATTCCAGATGGCTGGGATTGTTGACCATGAACACCCGGATCTTTTTTCCGTTTGCCAGAGCAATGTCGGTCAGATAGCCGTTGTGATATTTCACATCTCCCGCGCCCACCAGAGAATCCGGAACATAACTGTTGATGAATTCACGGAAAATTTCCTCATAAGGCTTGAACAGCACATTGCTCAGCACATTGAGCCTGCCCCGGTGCGCCATGCCCAGAATGATTTCGCTTCCGCCCTGATCCGAAGCACGAAGCACAAGAGTATCCAGCAGGGGAATCAGGGAATCTCCGCCTTCCAGAGAAAAACGGGTCTGCCCCATGTATTTTTTGTGCAGATAATTTTCAAACAGCGCAGCCTGATAGAGCTTGTTCAGTATCCTGATTTTTTCCTCTTTTGCATATTCCGGCTGATTCCTGACAGGTTCCATGCGATCCTGCAGCCAGCGTTTTTCCGCCGGATCCTGCAGGTGCATGTATTCCACGCCCACGGAATGGCAGTAGGTTTCCCGCAGTTCCCGGATAATCTCTTTCAGGGGAACACTCCGGGCTGTGCCAAACCGCCGGGTGTAAAATTCCGTGTTCAGATCATCGGAACTGAGATGAAACGCGGACAAATCCAGCAAAGGATGGCTGACCGGACAGGAAGCCAGCGGATCCAGACAGGCCAGCAGATGTCCCATATCCCGGTACCGGTATTTCAAAGCCTCCACGCGGGCCTGCTGCAGAGCCTTGTCCAGTGTACATGCATCATCTTCCGGAATCTCAGGGGGAATCACAGTCACAGCAGGTTTCCGAGATTCGGTCTTCAACCCTTCTTTGCCTGCCATTTCAAATCCCTGAAAGAAAAACTGCCAGTCTTTGGAAACCGCTTTCGGGTCTTTTTTCCACACCTGATACTGCTGATCGATATAGTCCATGTTCATGGTTTCGGGAATTTGCATTTTACAATACCTTTCTGAATGGATTGGGGAATGGATGGATATTCTGCTGCCCTGCCTGAGCTGTGCGCAAAGCATAAAAATTCTGCCTGATTTTTGTGAGAACCATTTTTGATCTTCCTGCAAAAAATCCGGTTTTCTGTTTCTGCGTCATTCCGGCAAAAGACGGAATCCAGTATTTTCAAAGAGTTCTGTACCCGGTTTTTACAGGAGTGACGCATTTCAGATTTTTTGCGGGTTCATGATTTTTTTCATCTGTATTTTCCATAAAAACCGGCAGAAAGTCAATTTTTTTCCCTTGCGGAATGTTCCTCCCGGGCTGCAGAAGAGGGTGGTGGGTCAAATCCGTT